>JAEWVQ010000114.1 GCA_023459095.1 Pseudomonadota bacterium
TCGGCCGCGTCGGCCGCGGCGAGGAAGTCGGCCGTGCGATCGCGTTCGCGGCGAGCGCCGATGCGTCGTGGATCACCGGCATCGACATCCCGGTCGATGGCGGCTTCTCCATCCTCGGGCCGGACCAAGGCCGCTCGCCGCGGGAGTGGTTCGGCAAGCTGTTGCCGGAGAACTGAAACAACATCGCTCGCGCTCAGGCGGTACGCAGAAGAAGAATGGCCGGCCCGGGTTCCCGGATCGGCCATTCTTCTTGCCACTACCTGTTCAATTGACCCGGCCAGCGGCTCCGCCGTGACCCAGTGACACGCCCGGCCTCATTCGGCCGGGCACCGCAGCAGACTCACGCCAGCGCCTTGGCCACGTGGAAACCCGACACCCCGCCCAGCCCCGGCCCCGGATGGGTGGAGGCACCGATGTGATACAGCCCCTTCACCGGCGTGGCATGGTTCTTCGCCGCGGGCAGCGGGCGCCAGAACAGATACTGGCTGAGCGTGCACTCGCCGGAATACGGATCGCCGCCCACCAGATTGATGTTCATGTTCGCCAGATCGCCCGGCGAGATCACCTTGCGGCCGACGATGCTGCCCATCAGGTTGGGTACGTGCCGGGCGATGCGGGCGAGGATGCGGTCGGCGTAGCGTTCGCGCACGTCCTCGGTCCAGCTGCCGTCGGCCGGCGCGGCGATTTCGCCGAGGGCGTCGCCGCGGATTTCGCGCGGGCATTCGGGCAGCTGTATCCACATCACCCAGCCGCCGGCGGGCGCGCGCGACGGGTCCACGGCGCAGGGCTGGGACACGCAGATCGTGCCCTCGGCCGGCAGCAGGCCGCGCTCGGCCTCGTTCACCGCACGCGACACGCCGTCCAGACCCGAGGTGAGATGCAGATAGATGATGTCGCGCAGCGCCGGATCGGCCCACTGCGGCAGCTCCGACAGGGCGAGGTGGATCTGCATGTTGCCCTTGCCGTAGCGGTATTCAGCGGCCTGGCGGCGCAGCGGCGCGGACGTGTGCGCAGGCGCGAGCAGGCGGCCGTAGAGCTGGGTGGGGGTGACGTTGCAGACCACCTGCGCGGCTTCGAACACCCGGCCGTCGGCGGTGCGCACGCCGCGCGCGCGGCCGTTGTCGACCAGCACCTCGGCCACATCCGCGCCGGTCTCGAAGCGGCCGCCGGCCTGCTCGACGATGGCGACGAAGGCGTCCACCGTGCGCCCGTTGCCGCCCTTGACCAGCGGCAGGCCGACCGCCTCGATGGAGAAAGCGATGACCTGCGCCATCAGCGCCGACATCGCGCTCTCCGGCCCCAGCCCGGTGTGCAGGATCCAGGGCGCGAGCAGGGCCTGCATCTCTTCAGACTTGAATGCCGACTGCAGCCAGGCGCGCCCGGTCTGCAGCGCCGGGCCGAAGAAGGCGAGCGTGTCGTGCGCGCCCTGCTTCCACGCGCGCGCGGCCACCGTCTTCGCCACGTCCTTGCTCCACAACTCGCTGCCGAGCAGGGTGAAGATGAAGGGCGCATTGTCCTCGACGAAGCCCAGCGCCTCGGCATAGCGGTCGCCGTCGCCGGCGGCGAGCGCGTTCATCGCCGCGACGTTGGCGGCGCGGTCGCGGCGCAGCAGCAGCGAACGGCCGTCCGGCAGCAGCACGCCGGTGGGGGTGTCGTTGTTGCAGTAGGCCAGACCGTTGCCGTGCAGCGCGTCCTTGAGTTCGGCATAGCCGGGCGAGGTCACGAACAGCGGATGCGCGGCCGACAGGGTGTCGTGCAGGTAGCCGGGCGCGGTCAGCGCTTCGCTGCGGATGCAGCCGCCGAGCACCGCTTCGCGCTCGAGCACGAGCACCTTTCTGCCGCGCTTGGACAGCATGGCGGCGCAGACCAGCGAATTGATGCCGCTGCCGACGATGATCGCGTCGTACCGGCTCATGGGCGGCCTCCGCTGCGGCGGACGAACCGTGCTTGCGCAGGCGCAATCGGGAACTGCTCTCTCATGGTATGGGGCTCCTGACGGGAGGAATGGCGTCGCCGTCAGCCTGCCGCCGCCGCTGCCGCCGCGATAGCCGGATCGCGCAACGCATTGTCCGCTTTACGCACCACCGCGCCCGGCGACACGCTGCGGCTCCGTCGCCGTGCGGTGGCGCTTCAGTGGCGCAGGAAACAGGTCTCGCGCGGCAGCTCGCCGAAGCGCTCGCGGTAGTAGGCGGAGAAACGCCCGAGGTGGCCGAAGCCATACTCGAGCGCGACTTCGGTGACGCTCGCCAGCGGATCGCCGAGCAGACGCGCGCGCGCCGCCTCCAGGCGCATGTTGCGCAACAGCACCATGGGCGCGACCCCGCGGTGGCGGTGGCACAGGATGTTGAGCGTGCGCGCGCTCACCCCCGCGGCTTTGGCCAGATCGGCGAGCGCGAGCGGCGCGAACAGGCGGCTGCGCATGTAGTCTTCGAGCGCTTCGAGCTTGCGCGCCGCCATCCGCGCCGACGCCGGAACTTCGAGCGCCTCCTCGGCGCCGCCGCAGAGGTCGCGCGCCACCGCCGCGGGCTGGTGGGTGAGCAGGAACATCGCCACCGTCTGCTCGAAGTGGTTGAGCCAGGCCGGATGCAGGGACGCCTCGCCCGGCTCCGGCAGCATGCCCAGCAACTGCTGGACGAGCGCCAGCCACTGCGCGCGGATCGCCGGCGCGATCGCGAAAGCGGGGTCGAGCCCGACCCCGCAATCCTCGGCGTCGGTCGGACAATGACTGCGCGCGCAGGCATGGCACGACACCTGGCGCAGCAAGGCGTGCGGCACCTTGAGGATCAGCTGCTCGCAGCCCGGCGTCCACACCAGGCGGATGCTGCGTCGCGGCGCGATCACCGCCACCTCGCCCTCGGCCACCGTCAGGCGCACGCCGTCGGATTCGATCTCCGCGGCACCACGAAGGGGCATCTGCACCAAAGCGAACCCTTCGAACGGCTCCGGCCGGATCTCGACGCCGGCGCCGTAGCGCAGCACGAACACATCCATGCGGCTGACGCTGGCGCGAAACAGGGCGGTATCGACACTGCCGCGCCCCCAGTCGAGATCGTGCTGCGCCAGTTCGTGACTCAATTGGGCGTGGGAGGTCACCGCCGAACGGGAACGGAACACGCAGTTCCGATAGACCTTCGACAGATCCAGGCTGGCCGGACCATTCATGTTGTCTCTCTCCGGGGAAATTCCTCATCTGCGACCCCAGCCTGCGTGCGGCCTGGCCCCCCGCAAGATGCCGCAGTGAAGAAATATTTACTTATGAAGTTATAAATCAAATCTACACCCTCCCCCACAGCCAGACAATCCGGAAAAAGGCCGGCGCGCAGTGCGGGCGGCCACGCGCCGACGCCGCACTTCAAGCAAGTTCCAAACCACCGCCTGCTTGCGGGTAAACCTTGATTCCCTTCCCTCCCCTCCTGTGCAGCGCAACAGGAGCAAGCGCCATCTTCATTTCACCAAGCTCATTTCTTATTCACAATGTGAAACGAGATACACAACACAATGAAAATCAAGAACAAAATTTTTTCTTATGTCTTATATAAGACATATTGCTGCTGCGCACGATGACTCCTATACTGCCCTGCATCCGACGCGACACTTCCCCCTCGAAGACGCGCGGGCAGGCCGGCCCGACCGGCGCGACGCATCCGCCCTTCTCAGATACAGAAAAGGAAACATCATGACCCTGACCCGCGAACAGCAAATCGCCGCCCTGGAAAAGGATTGGGCCGAAAACCCCCGTTGGAAAGGCATCAAGCGCGGCTACAGCGCCGCCGACGTCGTGCGTCTGCGCGGTAGCCTGCAGCCCGAGTACACCCTGGCCCAGCGCGGCGCCAAGGTCCTGTGGGACAAGGTGAACGGCGGCGCCAAGAAGGGCTACGTGAACGCCTTCGGCGCCATCACCGCCGGCCAGGCCATGCAACAGGCCAAGGCCGGTCTGGAAGCCGTGTATCTGTCCGGCTGGCAGGTCGCCGCCGACGGCAACACCTCCGAAACCATGTACCCGGACCAGTCGCTGTACGCCTACGACTCGGTGCCGACGATGGTTCGCCGCATCAACAACACCTTCAAGCGCGCCGACGAGATCCAGTGGTCGCGTGGCATCAACCCGGGCGACGAAGGCTTCATCGACTACTTCCTGCCGATCGTGGCCGACGCCGAAGCCGGTTTCGGCGGCGTGCTCAACGCCTTCGAGCTGATGAAGAACATGATCGCCGCCGGTGCCGCCGGCGTGCACTTCGAAGACCAGCTGGCTGCCGCCAAGAAGTGCGGCCACATGGGCGGCAAGGTGCTGGTGCCGACCCGTGAAGCCGTCGAGAAGCTGATCTCCGCGCGTTTCGCCGCCGACGTGATGGGTGTGCCCACGCTGATCCTGGCCCGTACCGACGCCGAAGCCGCCAACCTGATCACCTCCGACTACGACGAGAACGACAAGCCCTTCCTCACCGGCGAGCGCACCCAGGAAGGCTTCTTCCGCGTCAAGAACGGTCTGGAGCAGTCGATCTCCCGTGGCGTGGCCTACGCGCCCTACGCGGATCTGGTGTGGTGCGAAACCGGCGTGCCGGATATCGGCTTCGCCCGCGAATTCGCGCAGGCCGTGCTCTCCGCCTGCCCGGGCAAGCTGCTGTCCTACAACTGCTCGCCGTCCTTCAACTGGAAGAAGAACCTCAACGACTCGCAGATCGCCTCCTTCCAGGAAGAGCTGTCGGCGCTGGGCTACAAGTACCAGTTCATCACCCTGGCCGGCATCCACGTCAATTGGTACAACACCTTCAAGTTCGCCCACGCCTACGCTCGCGGCGAAGGCATGAAGCACTACGTGGAAATGGTGCAGGAACCGGAATTCGCCGCGCGCGAAATGGGTTACACCTTCGTGTCCCACCAGCAGGAAGTGGGCACCGGCTACTTCGACGACGTCACCACCGTGATCCAGGGCGGTTCGTCCTCGGTGAAGGCGCTGACCGGCTCGACCGAAGAAGAGCAGTTCCACTAAGCAGCGACGACTGCCCCGCCGCCCGCGGCGGGCCGGCGCAAAGCCTCCGTCCCGTCACCCCGGGCGGAGGCTTTTTTCTTGGTTCTTCGCTCATCGCGCGGCACGCGCCGCGATTGACCGCACCTCGTCCGCTCCGCATAATCCGCCGCTTCCGCGGGAGAGCGAGGCGGCCACCATGCCCGCCTCCGCCGAAGGCGCAAGCTCCCATAATCGCTCAGGCATCCCGAACCGCGGAAACCATTCGCCGACTGGAGAGAGGCTGCACGCAACCCGCGCCGCAGCCCACCGAAGGGGCAGGCCCGCCCGGGCCGAAACTCTCAGGTAAAAGGACAGGGGGAGAGGCGCTTTACGCACCCGTTGCCGGCCATGGCCGCGCCCGGGCGCAGCCGCTTGTCCGGAGTGATGCCGATGCCCCCCTGCCCGTTCCCCGCCGCCGCCCGCCGGCACCAGCGCCCCGTCCTGATGGAGGGCGCGCCATGCTGACCGTCATCTACCTGATCGCGATCACCGCCGAGGCGATGTCCGGCGCGCTCGCTGCCGGGCGCCGCAACATGGACATCTTCGGCGTCGCAGTGATCGCCTTCGTCACCGCACTCGGCGGCGGCACGATCCGCGACATGGTGCTCGGCCATTTTCCGGTGGGCTGGACCCAGCACCCGGAATACATCTATCTGGTGATCTCCGCCGGCCTACTGACTACCCTGTTCGCGCGCCACATGCACCACCTCAAGCGCGTGTTCCTCGCCCTCGACGCGATGGGCCTGATCGCGTTCTCGCTGATCGGCTGCAAGGTGGCGCTGGAAATGAACTACCCGACCGTGGTCGTGATCATGTCGGGCATGATCACCGGGATCTGCGGCGGCATCCTGCGCGACGTGCTGTGCAACCAGGTGCCGGTGGTGTTCCGCCGCGAGCTCTATGCCAGCGTGTCGCTGATGATCTGCGCGCTCTACCTCGGCCTGCGCGCACTCGGCGTGGACACCGACCTCAACACCGCGATCAGCTTCGGCGTCGGCCTCACCCTGCGCCTGCTCGCGATCTGGCGCGGCTGGAAGCTGCCGACCTTCTCCTACCAGCAGCGCTGGGAATGACGAGGCGGCCGGCGACCGCAACCGCGTCCGTCGGCCGTCGATGCGACTTGTTTGCGGGGGGCGTACAGCGCACCCCCGGCCCAGCTCAGCGCGGCGCCGGGCCGCGGTCGCCGCGCATGCCGCCGTGACGCTCGCCGTGAGGCCCGCCCTTGCCGTCACGGGCGAAGTCGGCATCGAACACCTTCTTCTGCGCATCCGACAGCTGGCCGTAGAACGCCTCCACCGCGCGCCGCGTCTCGGCGATCTCGGCCTGATGCAGCTTGCTCCACGCTTCCATGCGCTGCAGGCGCTCGGGCGCGGTGCTGGGCGCTGCGGCCTTGCGCTGCTCGGCCATGCGCTCGGCCATTTTCGACGAGCGTTCGGTCATCGACGCCTTGAACTGGTCCCAGGCCGCCTTCTGCTCGGGCTTGAGCGCGAGCGCCAGTTCGAGGCGGGCGAGCTTGAGTTCGGCGCGTTCGTTCATGCGCTGCGCCATCTGCTCCGGCGCCGCGCGATGCCAGCCCGCGCCGCCGCCGTAGGAGCCCCCGCAGTCGCCGCCGCGGGCAAGCGCGGCGGAGGCGCCGAAACCATGCACGGCGATGACGGCGGCAGCGATCGAGGTCTTGATCCAGGTCTTCATGGTGATTCTCCTTGTCGGTCGTGTGCCCGTCCGTTCGGGCGACGGAGCCATTTAACCAACCGGATGTAAGCGCGGTTTGTCCGCCGCGGCCGCCATTGCACCCCAGTGTCTCCACACCCCGCACAGATACGCTGGGATACAAAGCGAGCAGGTCCAGCCCTTAAGATTCGCCCCATGGAGACCCGCACATGAGCACTCTGCAAGACCACATCCTGATCGTCGACGACGACCGCGACATCCGCGGCCTGCTCGCCGACTACCTCGAGAAGCAGGGCCTGCGCTGCACCACCGCGGCCGACGGGCGCGAGATGAAGGCCGCGCTCGACCGCCACCGCGTCGATCTCATCGTGCTCGACGTGATGATGCCCGGCGAGGACGGCCTGACCCTGTGCCGCAACCTGCGCGCCTCGGGCGGGCCGCAGGCGAATACGCCGATCCTGATGCTGACCGCGCGCGGCGAGGACATGGACCGCATCCTCGGTCTCGAGATGGGCGCCGACGACTACCTGCCCAAGCCCTTCGTGCCGCGCGAACTGTATGCCCGCGTACGCGCCATCCTGCGCCGCGCGCGCGCGCTGCCGCCCAACCTCGACGCCGCGCCGCCGGCCAACGCCCGCGAGCTGCATTTCGCGCAGTGGCGGCTCGACACCGTCAACCGCCACCTGATCGACAGCGCGGGCACCGTGGTGGCGCTGTCCGGCGCCGAATACCGCATGCTCGGCGTGTTCCTGTCGCACCCGCAGCGCGTGCTGTCGCGCGACCAGCTGATGGAGCTCACCCAGGGCCGCGAGGCCGACGTCTTCGACCGCTCCATCGACCTGCTGGTGAGCCGTCTGCGCCAGCGCCTGGGCGACAACGCGCGCGAGCCGTCGATCATCAAGACCGTGCGCAACGAGGGCTACGTGCTCGCCTGCGAGGTCAGCGCGGTGGCCGAGAGCGGCACGAGCGGCGGCGCACGCCCATGAACCTGCCCCTGCCCCGCAGCCTGTTCGCCCGCCTGATGCTGATCTGGCTGGTCGGCATCGCCCTGGTGCTCGCGGTCAGCCTGGTGGTGTTTCTGGGCGAGCGCGACCGCATCGGCCGCGACGCGCTGTTCGACGGCATCTCGCAGCAGATCGCCGCCGCCGCCGACGTGCTCGACCGCCTCGACGCCGCCGATCGCGCGCGCTGGATCGACGAACTCGGCCGCCGCCGCCTGCGCCTGAGCCTGCGCCCGCCCCCCGACGATCTGCGCCCGCTGCCGCCCGAGCACAGTCTGGCGCGCGCCCTGCGCGAGACCATGCCGAACCGCCCGATCGCGCTCTACGTCGGCCACCGCCGCGACATGCCGCACCCCACGCTGCTGGTATCGGTCGGCCTGATCGACGGCACCCCCCTGCAGGTCCGCCTGCCCGGCGTGCCGCCCGCCCCCGAGTTCCCCACGCCCCACCCCGGCCGCCTCGTCGCCGCGCTCGCCGCGCTCATCGGCGGCATCACCCTGCTCACCTGGCTCGCCGTGCGCCTGGCCACCCGCCCGCTGTCGCGCATGGCGGCGGCGGCGCGCGCCCTCGGCGAAGACCCCGAGCGCGCGCCGATGGACACCCGCGGCCCGACCGAGGTCGCCCAGGCCGCGGCAGCCTTCAACCAGATGCAGCAACGCATCCGCGAGCATGTCACCGAACGCACGCGCATCCTCGCCGCGATCTCCCACGACCTGCAGACGCCGATCACCCGCCTGCGCCTGCGCGCCGAGATGGTCGATGACGAGGCCCTGCGCACGCGCATCCAGTCCGACCTCGACGCCATGCAGGCGCTGGTGCGCGAAGGCCTCGCCTACGCCCGCAGCATGGACCAGCCGGCGCCCGCGCAGCACATCGACCTCTGCGGCCTGCTCGACGCCCTGCGCGCCGACGCCGAGGACATGGGCTGGGCGCTGCACGTGAGCGGCAGCGCGCGCGCCCCCGCGCTCGGCCAGCCGACCGCGCTGCGCCGCGCGCTGTGGAACCTGATCGAGAACGGCATCAAGTTCGGCGGGCGGGTGGACATCGTCGTCACCGAGTTCGCCGACCGCCACGAACTGCGCATCCGCGATCACGGCCCGGGGCTACCCGCCGAGGAACTGGAAAAGGTGTTCGAGCCCTTCTACCGCACCGAATCCTCGCGCAACCGCGAAACCGGCGGCACCGGCCTGGGGCTGGCAATCGCGCGCAATCTGCTGCGCGCGCAGCGCGGCGAGGTCACCCTCGCCAACCACGCCGAAGGCGGGCTGGAGGCGCGGGTCACGCTGCCGCGGGCCGCGCGCTGAGCGGGCGACCCGCAACATCGAAACGGCGCACGAAGTTGAACGCCGCCGGCCCCGGCCCGTCGCGCCGCAGCAACTCGAGGCGCGCCAGGGCTTCGGCGGCGTCGGGGCGATGCCCGGCCGGCACCCACCACATCACCTGATGCGGCTGCGCCGCGGGCTCGAACCAGTCGCGCCGGCGCCCGAGCGGCTCGCGGTGCGCCGAGCGGTAGACGTAATCGAACAAGGTCTCGATGTCGCGCCACACCGACAGATTGACCAGCAGTCGGGCGTCGTCGCCGAGCGGGATGCCCTGCTCGGGGGTGTCCGACTTCAGCCGCCAGACGAAACCGGGGCTGCGCTCGGCGAGCGCGTTCATCTCGTCCAGACGGGCGAAGAAGTCCGCAACCTGCGGCGAGCCGGGCAGCGCCCGCAGGCGGCCGATGTTGAGCTGGGCGAGATGGAAGGCGGGGGTGGCGGCAGACGACATGGCGGGCTCTCCGGAGCGATCGATGGCGTCGGCATCATGCGCGGCACGGGCGCCCGCGACAACCGGGAAATATCGTCATCCTTGTAAGCACAGCTCACAAGACGCGCATACCGTCCGCGCCGCCTGGGGCGGGGGTCAGCGGCAGCGCCAGGTCGGCCGCGACCTCGGTGCGCAGCCAGTCGAGGAAGGCGTCGAGCAGCGGCTTGTCGGCAGCGCGCTCGGGCAGCACCACCCAGTAGCGCCAGCGCGGACGCTGCGCCGGATCGGCCGACAGCACCGCGCCGGCGGCCTCTTCCGGCGCATGGGTCACCGGCACGCTGAGTTCGAACGGGCGCAGCAGCTTGCCTTCGCGCAAGGCCAGCGCCGCCAGGCTGCGGCGCGCCAGCGCCACGCCACGGCCTTCGATGGCCGCCTGCACGAGCACCGCCGAGTCGGAGATCATCAAGCCGCCACTGGGCTCGGGCCAGTCCAGCCCGGCGCGGCGGAACCACGGCAGCCAATCCTCGCCGTCCGAGCGCAGCAGGGGCAGACCGGCGAGATCGGCTGGGCAGGCCAGGCGTCGGCGGGCGGCGAGCGCGGGGCTCAGCACCGGAAACAGCTCGTCCTCCATCAGCAGTTCGGCGCGCACCCCGGCATAGCCGCCGCGCCCCCAGCGGATGCACACATCGACCGCATCACGGGCGAAATCGGTGAGCTCCGCGGTCGCCGTGAGATTGACCTCGGCATGGGGATGGCGGTCGAGAAAGGCGCCGATGCGCGGCGCCAGCCAGCGCCCCGCGAACGAGGGCATGACGCTGACCGACAGGCGGTCGCGGCTGGTGCGGCGGCGCAGCGCGGTGACGGTGTCGGAAATCTGCCGCAGCGCGGCATTGGTGCTCGCCAGCAACTCCTCGCCGGCCGGCGTCGGCACGATGCGCCGGCCCCGGCGATGGAAGAGCGCGAAGCCGAGCTGATCCTCGAGCGCGCGAATCTGGTGGCTGACCGCGCTATGGGTGACGAACAACTCCTGCGCCGCGCGCGAGATGCTCGACAGCCGCGCCGCGGCCTCGAACATGCGCAAGGCGGTGAGTTGCGGCAGCTTGCCGGGTCGCTCCATCGATGACTCCGCCTTCGTCGGCTCAAGAGGCGCGATTCTCGCCACCCCCGGCGGCGCCGGCAAGCCCGCGCCCTGAAGCCGCAGCTTAAGCCGCCGCCCGGTCGGCGACACGGTGGACGCCGGCGCCACCAGCCGAGCCGTGGCGCTCCGCGACCAGCGCGTCGATCGCCGCGAGCACTTCGGCGCTGCCGGCCTCGGCCTCGCGCATCGCCTCGATCATGCGTTCGCATACCGTGGGATCGTTTTCCCAGTCCTGCTCGAGCAGCGTCATCACCGCCCTGACCGAGGCGTGCACGCGCTCGCCCGGCCGCGTCAGGCGGCCGGCCTGGGCGCTGGCGGAGCCCCCCGCGCCGCGCCAGCCCTCGAGCGCGACCGCCGGCGCGGCGCACACCTCCGCGGCACCCTCGCCGTCGCGCTCGATCGCCATGTAGGCGTGCTGCATGTAGAGCACGTGATCGAGCTTGGCGAGCGAGGCGCCGGAGACGTCCTTGGCACGCGCGAGCAGCGCCAGCGTGCGCTCGGCCGACTCGGCAAAGCGCACGAAGCCGGTGCGAAAGGCGGTGACTTGCGCGGCGGCGGCGGCGGACACCTCGCTGACGTGGGCGGTCTGCCCGATCATGCCCTCGACCCGTCCACGCAAACCCTCGACGATGCCGCTGATCTCGCTGGCGGCGAGCTTGCTGCGCTCGGCGAGCTTGCGCACCTCGTCGGCAACCACGGCAAAGCCACGCCCGTGCTCGCCGGCGCGCGCGGCCTCGATCGCAGCGTTGAGCGCAAGCAGATTGGTGAGATCGGAGATCTCCGCAATGAGCAGGATGGTGCGGTCGATCTGGCCGCTGGCCTCGCCCAGCGCCTCGGCTGCGCGCCGCATCTCGGCCATGCGCGCGCCCAGCCCTTCGAGGGCCTGGCCGATCGCCTCCGCGGTCTCGCGGCTGCCGCGCGCCGCCACCAGGTTGTCGTCGGCGATGCTGGTGACCTGATCCATCTCGCGGCTCACCGCGCCGAGGTCGGCCTGATTCCCTTGCAGCTTCCCGAGCAGGCTGCCCATGTTCAAACCATGCATCCCCGAGCCGAGGCGGTTGCGCGCGATGTAATGGGCGTTGTCCTCCATCGCCTGCAGGGCCTCGTTGATGCGGTGCAGCGACTCGGCGAAATGCCCCGGCATCGCGCCATCGAGGGCGCGGCGGTGGTATTCGCCCTTGGCCGCGCGGGCAAAGCAGGTGGACACCTCCTTGAAATAGGTTTCCACCAGATCGAGCATCTCATTGAGTTCCCAGGCCACCTGCCCCACCTCGCCCAGGCGCGCGGTGTTGGTGATGCGCTTGTGCAGGCGGCCCTGGCGCGCCTCGGAGAGGACCGCGCGCATGTAGGTCAGCGTGCGCAGCGGGGCGCGGAACTGGCGCACCGCGAACAGTGCGAACGCCAGCGACAGCAGCGGAAACACCGCCTGGATGATGCTGAAGCCGCTGCGCACGCCTTCGGCGACCGCGAGCGCGATGGTGATGGCGCAGAACACGCCGCACACCAGCACGAAACGGCGGGAGAGAAAAAGCGCATGGTGGCTGCGGTGGTGGTGCTCGACGGCATGGGGCATGGTGTGCTCCTCAACCCAGTTGCAGATCGAGCACGTAGCGCTCGTAACTCGTGCCGCCGAGGCGCTCGGCGAGCAAGGCGCGCGAGGCCGCCACCGCGCCCGCCGCACCAGCCCGGCGTTCGGCGGCGAGCAACTCCGCATACAGCGCGCCGATCGTCGCCACGCCGCGCGCCGACGGCACCCGGCGCACCGAGAAATAGCCCACGATCTCGCCACCGGGCTCGCGGTCGGGGGTGATGTTGGCGAACACCCAGTAGTGGTCGCCATTGGCAGTGAGGTTTTTGACGTAGCCGAAGAACTCGCGCCCCGCCTTCAGCGTCTCCCACAGCAGGTGGAACACGCCGCGCGGCATCTCCGGGTGACGCACGACGTTGTGCTGGACGCCGAGGAGGTCCGGCTCGGCGAAGTCGGAAATGCGCATGAATGCGCGATTGGCATAGGTGATCTGCCCGTGAAGGTTGGTCTTGCTGACGATCTGTTCGTCGGCGCCGAGCTTCACCTCGCGCCCGGTCAATACGATGTTGTGGTTCTTCAAGCCCGTCGTCTCCCGACTCGTCGTCGCCATCGGCGTGCTCCCGCATCGATGCGGGAACGTCGCCAGCCTGCCCCATGCCCACCATATCGTCATGGTTTTCGGAATATTTAGCACGTCCCGGCGCAATTTCGCACTTCCCTCGACAATGCCCCGGGGCTGTCGGCGCACGCCGGGCTGTGTTCCAATGCGGCCTTTCCCGCTGCACTGCAACACGCCATGCCCGCCCTGTGGATGCTTCTCGCCTCGTTTCTGTTCGCCTGCATGGGGGTGTGCGTGAAACTCGGCTCGGCCCAGTTCTCCACCGGCGAGATGGTGTTCTACCGCGGCCTCATCAACATCGCCATGATGCTCGGCGCCGCGCGCCTGCAAAGCCTGACGCTGCGCACGCCGCACTGGCGCATGCACCTGTCGCGCAGCCTAACCGGGGCGACCGCGCTGCTGTGCTACTTCTTCGCGATCTCGGTGCTGCCGCTGGCCACCGCGGCGACGCTGAGCTACACCTCGCCGATCTTCGTCGCCCTGCTCCTCACCGTGCTGCTGCGCGAACGCCTGCGCTGGCCGGTGCTCGCCTCGGTGCTGATCGGCTTCGCCGGCGTCGTGCTGCTGCTGCGGCCGACGCTGCAAGCGGGCCAATGGCACGGCGCGCTGGTCGGGCTGGGCGGCGGCCTGCTCGCCAGCCTCGCCTACATCAGCGTGCGCGAACTGGGCCGTGCCGGCGAACCGGAGGTGCGCACCGTGTTCTGGTTTTCGGTGGTCACCACCCTGCTCGGCCTCGGCTGGGCGCTCGCCGACGGCTTCCACATGCCCGATGCGGGCGGCATCGCCCTGCTCCTCGGCATCGGTTTGTTCGGCGGCATCGCGCAGATCGCGATGACCCGTTCGTACCGCTTCGGCGCCACCGTGGTGTCGGCCAACCTGAGCTACTCCACGGTAGTCTTCGCCAGCCTGTTCGGCATGCTGCTATGGAACGAGCACCTGCCACCGCTGGCCTGGCTGGCGATCGGCCTGATCATCGCCAGCGGCATCACCGCCTCGCTCGCGGTGCGGCGCCGGCGCTGAGCACCCGCCCGGCCCGGCCAATTGAGCGGCGCCGACGCGAGGGATATAGTAGGCGCACGTTCCCACACGCCACGGAGGCCGCCATGATCAGCACCGACCACACCGAAAATCTGGTTGCCTTGACGGTATTCGGCGAATTCACCCTGGCCGATTACAAGGAGTTCGAGGAACTGGTCAATTACAAGATCAAGTTCGGCGGCACGGTGGATCTGCTCTTCGACCTGCGCCAGATGGCCGGCTTCACCCTCGACGTGGCGTGGGAGGAGATCAAGTTCTCGCGTGCCCACGCTCACGACTTCCGGCGCATCGCAGTTCTCACCGAAGACCAGTGGATGACCTGGAGCGCCTGGCTGTCGCAGCTGTTCGTCGACGCCGAGGTCCAGGTCTTCAGCGACGAGGCCGATGCCCGCGCCTGGCTGGGCGCAGTTGCGGAGGCTGCGCAGTGAATGCGTCTTACGCAACCCTGATCGGCGCCTACGAGCTCGCGCAGCATCTGCACGAGCCCGACTGGGTGCTGGTGGATTGCCGTTTCGACCTGACCAATGCCGATTTCGGCTACGACGCCTATGCGCGCGGCCACCTGCCCGGCGCCGTCTTTCTCGACCTCGAGAACGACCTGTCCGGACCGAAGACCGGCCGCAACGGCCGCCATCCGCTGCCCGATCCCGCCCATCTGGCCGCCCGCCTGGCCGACTGCGGCATCGGCAACCACACCCAGGTGGTGGCTTATGACGACGCCGGCGGCATGTTCGCCGCCCGCTTGTGGTGGCTGATGCGCTGGCTCGGCCATCACCGCATCGCGGTGCTGGACGGCGGCTTCCAGGCCTGGTGCCGGACCGCGCAGGTGCTGACCACCGAGCGGCCTGAACCGCGGCCGGCCACCTACCCGCTGTCGCTGCAGGCGATGCGGGTCGATGCCGACTACGTCGCCGCCCATCTGGGCAAGGCCGACATGCTGCTGATCGACGCCCGCAGCCCGGATCGATACCGCGGCGAGAACGAGACCCTCGACCCTGTCGGTGGCCACATCCCGGGGGCGATCAACCGCTTCTTCCGCGACAACCTGGGCGCCGACGGCTGCTTCAAGCAGGCCGCGCTGCTGCGCGAGGAATTCGGCGTGCTGCTGCACGGCGTCGCCCCGCAGCGCGTGGTCCATCAGTGCGGCTCGGGGGTCACCGCCTGCCACAACGCACTGGCGATGGAAGCGGCGGGCTTTCCGGGCTCGCGTCTGTACGCCGGCTCGTGGAGCGAGTGGTGCGCCGACCCGGCGCGCCCGGTGGCGCGCGGCGCGCGCTGAGCAAACGCACCCCGCGCGCGCCAGCGCGCCACCTTTGCTCCCTACCAGTCCACTTTCTCGACCCGCCCCAGGGAGCGCCCGAGAAAGCGCTCGCCTATGGTCTGGAAACGCAGCGGCACGTCGGTGACCACATAGCGGTAGTGCGCGGCGCCGCTGCCGGCATGGGCGAGACCGCGCGCGGCGAGCGCAGCCGCCGCCAGTTCGGCCGTGGTCACCGCGGAGTCGATGAGGCGCACGCGCGGCCCGACCACGTCGCGCAACAGCGGCTTGAGCAGCGGGTAGTGGGTACAGCCCAGGACCAGACTGTCGACCTCCTCGGCGAGCACCGGGCGCAGGTATTCCTGCGCGGTCAGGCGCGTCACCGGATGATCGAGCCAGCCTTCCTCGACCAGCGGCACGAACAACGGGCAGGCCTGCGAATGCACGCGCACCCCGGGGTCGAGTTCGTGCATGCGGCGTGCGTAGGCGTTGCTGTTGATCGTGGTCGGCGTACCGATCACGCCGATGCGCCCGCCGGCCGAGGCGCGCACCGCGGCGGTGGCTCCGGCTTCGATCACGTCGAGCACGGGCACGTCGCCAGCGCGCGCCTTGACCACCTCGGCCGCCACCGCGGCCATGGTGTTGCAGGCCACGATCAGCATCTTCACCTCCTGCTGCAGCAGGAAATCGGTGATCTGCGCGGTGAAGTGCTCGATCGTCGCCACCGACTTCACGCCGTAGGGCACGCGCGCGGTGTCGCCGAAATAGACGATGTCCTCCAGCGGCAGGCGCTCCATGAGCGCACGCACCACGGTCAGGCCGCCGACTCCGGAATCGAAGACCCCGATCGGCCGTGACGAGGGTGCGCTCATCGCGCGCAACCACTCATTCCAGCACCACGGCGGCGAACTTGCGCTTGCCGACCTGCAGCACCACGGTCTCGCCGGCGGCGAGAACCAGCCCCTTGTCGTCGACCCGCTCGCCGTTGAGGCGCACCGCGCCCTGCTCGATCATGCGCATCGCCTCCGAAGTGGTGCCGGTGAGCCCGGCCTGCTTCACCACCTGGAATACCGGCAGACCAGTCGCGCCAACCGCCACGCGAACCTCGGGCAGGTCGTCGGGGATGGCATTGCGCTGGAAGCGCGCTTCGAAATCGGCGAGCGCGGCCTCGGCGGCCTGCTGGCCGTGGAAGCGCGCGACCAGTTCCTGGGCGAGCAGCACCTTGACGTCGCGCGGGTTGCGCCCGCCCTCGATGTCGGCGCGGAACTGCGCGATCTCGGCGGTGGAGCGGAACGACAGCAGCTCGAAATAGCGCCACATCAGGGTGTCCGACACCGACATGGTCTTGCCGAAGATCTCCTGCGCCGGCTCGGCGATGCCGATGTAGTTACCGAGCGACTTCGACATCTTGTTCACGCCGTCGAGGCCTTCGAGCAGCGGCATCATCACCACGCACTGCGGAGTCTGACCATAGTGCTTCTGCAATTCGCGCCCCATCAGCAGGTTGAAGCGCTGGTCGGTGCCGCCGAGCTCGACATCGGCCTTCATCGCCACCGAGTCGTAGCCCTGGCACAGCGGATACAGGAATTCGTGGATCGAAATCGGCTGGTTGCCGGCGTAGCGCTTGGCGAAATCGTCGCGCTCGAGCATGCGCGCCACGGTCTGCTGCGAAGCGAGGCGGATCATGTCGGCGGCGCCGAGGCCGTTCATCCAGGTCGAGTTGAAGCAGATCTCGGTGCGCGCCGGATCGAGGATCTTGAACACCTGCTCCTGATAGGTCTGCGCATTGGCCAGCACCTGCTCGCGCGACAGCGGCGGACGCGTGGTGTTCTTGCCGCTGGGATCGCCGATCATGCCGGTGAAATCGCCGATCAGGAACATCACCTGGTGACCGAGATCCTGGAAATGACGCAGCTTGTTGATGAGCACGGTGTGACCGAGATGGAGGTCGGGCGCGGTGGGATCGAAACCGGCCTTGATGCGCAGCGGGCGGCCGCTTTTGAGCTTGTCGGCAAGCTCGGCCTCGATCAGCAGGGCATCGGCGCCGCGCTTGATGAGCGCCATCGCGGCCTGTACGTCAGTCATTGTGTAACACTCCCAAATTATTCACGAGGCATCGCCGATCTTTGCTAGACTCGCCGAAGTTTTTTTGCCCGAATACAAGTCAATGCAGGCCAGAATCAGCAGGATTTTAGCCGAACTGCCGGCCCTCCTCCTTACTCGCCGCCCATGGATCGTCGCCGGTGTGGCCGGCACCTCGTTGCTCGGCGTGGTCGCCGCGACGGCAGTAGCCCCCGGCTCGCAGTCCGCGCCCCACGTCGTATCGGTCGTCGAAACCCTCGCCCTGCCTGCGGTCACCCTGCCGCCCGCCGCCGATCTGCCCTATGTGTACGACGATCGCGTGCTGCCCGGCGACACCGTGCATTCGATCTTCCGCCGCCTCGGCATCAACGACAGCGAGGCACGCGACTTCGTGCTCGGCAGCCCCGAGGGACAGAGCGCCCTCCGCCAATTGCGCGCCGGCCTGTCAGTAACGGCGGTGATCGACGCCAGCGGCCGCGTCGCCAGCCTGAGCCTGCCCCTGGTACGCAGCGGCGAGCGTTTCACCATCGAGCGCGATGCCGAAGGCGCGCTGCGCGTGCGCGCCGAACAGCCTGCCGCGCTCGCCACCGTGGTCGAGATGCGCACCGCGACGATCAGCCACTCGCTGTTCGGCGCCACCGACGCGGTCGGCCTGCCCGACGCCATCGCCACCCGCCTCGCCGACCTGTTCGGCACCGAGATCGACTTCCACACCGATCTGCGCAAGGGCGACTCTTTCAGCGTGATCTACGAGTCGATCTACGATCACGGCACCGCGGTACGCACCGGCCGCGTCCTCGCCGCCGAATTCATCAACCAGGGCAAGCGCCACGTCGTCGTGCTGCACAAGGGCGCCGACGGCAAGGAGCAGTATTACAGCGATCAGGGCCTGAGCCTGCGCCAGGCCTTCCTGCGCTCGCCGCTCGAGTTCTCGCGCGTCACCTCCGGCTTCGGTCGCCGCCTGCACCCAATTCACAAGAGCTGGCGCAGCCACAACGGCGTCGACTTCGGCGCGCCGACCGGAACCCCGGTCAAGGCCACCTCCGACGGCGTCGTCGAGCTCGTCGGCAGCCAGCGCGGCTACGGCAACATCGTCATCCTGCGCCACCGCGGCAAGTACTCGACTGCCTACGCCCACCTCAACGGTTTCGCGCGCGGCCTGCGCCAGGGCATGAGCGTGAGCCAGGGCGAACTGATCGGCTATGTCGGCTCCACCGGCTGGGCGACCGGCCCCCACCTGCACTATGAAGTCCGCGTCAGCGGCGTGCCGCAGGATCCAATGCGCATCGCGCTACCCACCGCCGAGCCGCTCAACGCCCGCGAACTGGCCGTCTTCCGCGAGAACACCGCCCCCTTGCTGCAGCGCCTGGCGCTACTCAACGGCATCACGCTGGCCAGCGCCGATTGAATCGCGCGGACAGACAGGCAATAAAAAACGGGGCGCCGCGGCGCCCCGTTTTTTATTGCCGCACAAGCGGCGACACCACAGAACTCAGACCGAGAACGACGAGCCGCAGCCGCAGGTGCTGGTGGCGTTCGGATTGCGGATCACGAACTGCGAGCCTTCCAGACCCTCGGTGTAGTCGATCTCGGCGCCGACCAGGTACTGGTAGCTCATCGGATCGACCAGCAGCATCACGCCGTTCTTCTCGAAGGTGGTGTCGTCTTCGTTCAC
This sequence comes from Pseudomonadota bacterium, assembly GCA_023459095.1. GTDB lineage: Bacteria > Pseudomonadota > Gammaproteobacteria > Burkholderiales > Rhodocyclaceae > JAEWVQ01. The sequence continues at coordinate 18,768 of JAEWVQ010000114.1, forward strand.
TTCCTCGTCGAAGGTGAAGCCGTACTGAAAGCCGGAGCAACCGCCGCCGCTCACGAAGACGCGAAGCTTCAGCGCCGGATTGCCCTCCTCCTCGATCAGTTCACGGACCTTGCCCGCGGCGCTGTCGGTAAAGACCAGGATCTCGGGGGTTTCAACTGCTGCGCTCATGTTCTCTCCTCTGTCAGGGATAGGGGCGGATGATGCGCCTTCCGCCCCCGCTCGTCAAAATCCGATCGCGGCGCCCGCGACAAGTTCCCGTCACGGGCTGACCGGAACCAGATCCAGCCCTTGCAGTTCATCGAAGCCGAACATGATGTTCATGTTGTGCACGGCCTGCCCAGCGGCCCCCTTGACCAGGTTGTCGATCACCGACAGCACCACCACAGTGTCGCCGCCCTGCGGCCGATGAACGGCGATGCGGCACATGTTCGAGGCGCGCACCGAGCGCGTCTCCGGGTGGCTGCCCGCCGGCATCACATCGACGAAGGGCTCGCCCGCATAACGCTGCTCGAACAGCGCCTGCAGATCCACGTCGCGCGTCAGACGGCCGTAGAGCGTGGCATGAATGCCGCGGATCATCGGCGTCAGATGCGGCACGAAGGTCAGCCCCACTGCCTGGCCCGCCATGCGCGCCAGCCCCTGGCGAATCTCCGGCAGGTGCCGATGACCCGGCACGCCGTAGGCCTTGAAGCTGTCGCTCGCCTCCGCGTACAGCGTATGGACCTCGGCCTTGCGCCCGGCGCCGGAAACGCCGGACTTGGCATCGGCAACGAGATGCGACAACTCGACCACGCCGGCCTCCACCAGCGGCAGAAAACCGAGTTGCACCGCGGTCGGATAGCAGCCCGGATTAGCAAGCACGCGCGCACTGCGGATGCGCTCGCGATTGACTTCGGGCAGTCCATACACGGCTTCGGCGACGAGCTCGGGTGCAGCATGAGTCATGCCATACCACTTTTCCCATTCGGCGACGTCGGCGATGCGGAAGTCCGCCGCCAGATCGATCACGCGCACGCCTGCAGCGACCAGCTCGGCGGCCTGCTTCATCGCGATGCCATTCGGCGTGGCGAAGAACACCACGTCACACTTCTCCAGCCCGGCATCCTGCGGCGTGACGAAGCGCAAGCCGACGCGCCCGCGCAGACTCGGGAACATGTCGGCCACCGGCATGCCCGCCTCGCCGCGCGAGGTGATTGCGGCGAGCTCCACGCCCGGATGACGCGCCAGCAGGCGCAGCAATTCGACGCCGGTGTATCCGGTTCCGCCTACGACCCCAACCTTGATCATCTCTTCTCCTTAGCGCCTCTCCGGCAACCGGCGAAATTATCGCACCACCCGGCCCCAGCGACGCGGCCGATGCACGCGCATCGCGCGCGCAAATGCAAAAAGCCGCCCCGAAGGGCGGCTTTCGTGCAGCCAGAAACGCGATCAGCGCTTCGAGAACTGCTTGGCGCGACGCGCCTTGCGCAGACCGACCTTCTTACGCTCGACCTCACGGGCATCGCGGGTCACGAAACCGGCAGCACGCAGTTCGGGCTTGAGCTCGGCGCTGTAGTCGATCAGCGCTCGGGTGATGCCGTGGCGCACTGCACCAGCCTGACCGGATTCGCCACCGCCGGTGACGTTCACCATGATGTCGAAGCGATCGACGTTGTTGGTCAGCACCAGCGGCTGGCGCACGATCATACGGCCGGTTTCGCGCGAGAAGAACTCGTCGACCGGCTTGCCGTTGACGACGATGTTGCCGGTGCCCGGCTTGATGAACACGCGAGCGACCGCAGTCTTGCGGCGGCCGGTACCGTAGTTGTAAGTCACAGCCATTTATCGGCTCCTGTCAGATCTCGAGAACTTTCGGCTGCTGGGCGGCATGCGGGTGCTCGGCACCGGCATAGCACTTCAGCTTCTTCAGCATGGCATAGCCCAGCGGGCCCTTCGGCAGCATGCCCTTCACGGCCTTTTCCAGCACGCGCTCGGGGAAGCGCTGCTGCAGCTTGGTGAAGTTGGTCTCGTAGATCCCGCCCGGATAGCCCGAGTGGCGGTAGTACTTCTTGTCGAGAGCCTTGTTGCCGGTCACGCGCAGCTTGTCGACGTTGACCACGACGATGTAGTCGCCGGTGTCGACGTGCGGGGTGTAGATGGCCTTGTGTTTGCCGCGCAGCCGACGAGCCACTTCAGCAGCAAGTCGGCCAAGCACCTTGTCCGTGCCGTCGACGACGAACCAGTCGCGCTGAACCTCGTGCGGCTTGGCAGAAAACGTTTTCATTCGAAACCTCGATTTTGTCAGGCCTGGCAAGCCGGCCACCAAACGGAAAGCTCGCAATGCTATAGCGAAGCCCGCACGCATGTCAATTGCCGCGCGCAAATCACGGAAGCAGTACGAAAAAAAACGCAGCCCTTGGGGCTGCGTTAAATCCACACCAAAGGAGGAGGGTGGAGGAGACACCTTTGGACCTACGCCGCGTTACGTGTTGCTCTGATGTGCTGCGTTAGCGATCCGACTGAGACGGATTATCTCCAAACCCCCGGCGCCAGGCAAGTATTTTTTGTGCGCCGCACTATAATTGTTCTGATTGATTTATAGATATTTTCTATAATTATTTAAATTACTGTTTATAAAAGGTTAATACAAAAATTTACATTTCCTGAAGAAAGGCTGAATGCCTTTCCCGAATGCATTCCATGGGGATTTTTTTGCAGCGCACGATGAACGATCCCGGCGCGCCGACGCCACACCTCGCCGCCTCCGCTAGAATTCGCGCCTCACGCGCCGACGCGCAGCACACAACGGATCGAACAGGAGGACAAGGGGCATGGAATGCACCATCAAGTGGGTTGACGGCATGAGCTTCATGGCCGAAACCGGCAGCGGCCATCTGGTGATGATGGACGGCGCGCCGGAAGCGGGCGGGCGCAACCTGGCGCCGCGACCGATGGAGTTGATGCTGGCCGGCGCCGGCGGCTGCACCGCGTTCGACGTCGTCCTCATTCTCAAGCGCAGCCGCCAGGACGTCCGCGATTGCAGCGTCAGACTGGAGGCCGAGCGCGCCGAGACCGACCCCAAGGTGTTTACGCGGATCCGCTTCCACTACACCGTCACTGGCCGCAACCTCAAGCCGGAGAGCGTGGAGCGCGCCATCCACCTGTCGGCGGAGAAGTACTGCTCGGCGTCGATCATGCTCGGCAAGACTGCCGAGATCACGCACGAGTGGGAGATCGTCGAGGCGACCTGAGCGCCACCCACCGGCGGCGCCCCGTCCGCATCGCCCTGCCTCGCACCCCGCAGCGCGGACGTCAGATGCGGTACGCCGCCGTGGTCATGACCTTGGAGGCAAGCCGCATCATGCCGCACACCGGCGCCGGCAGCGCACGCCCGCCGAGTTGCAGCGCGGTGTCGGCATGCTGCGCCTCATCGACCTTCATCTGCTCGACGATCGCGCGCGACTTGCGATCCTCCGCCGGCAGACGATCCAGATGACTCTTCAGATGGGCCTCGACCTGACGTTCGGTTTCAGCGAGAAAGCCCAGATTCCAGCGATCGCCGAACTTGCCGGCGAGCAGTCCGATGGCGAGCGCGCCGCCGTACCACAGCGGATTGAGCAGGCTCTTGCGACTGCCGAGTTCGGCCAGACGCTGCTCGGTCCATGCCAGGTGCTCGGTCTCCTCGTGCGAGGCCTGCACCAGCGCCTGGCGGATGGCGTCGTCCTGCGACATCACCGACTGCCCCTGGTAGAGCGCCTGGGCGCAGATCTCGCCGCAGTGATTCACCCGCATCAAGCCGGCGGCGTGGCGCTTCTGCGCATCGTCGAGCACGGCGTCGGGCAGGTCGTCGCCCGGCACCGGGCGCACCGAACGCGCCGGCGCAAAAACCGTGCGCAAGGCCTTGTCGAATTGCACGATGGCGTGGTCGATCATGGTCTGACTCCTTTGCTCGGATCGGTGTAATCGGCCCCGCCGCGCAGGCGGCGCAAAGCTTCACTGCGATCGCGCGGCGCGGCAGGGCCGTCGCACAGGATGTCCCAGGCGAGCGCGGCGCGGGGGCGGTTGTAGGCGTTGTTCGAGATCGGAGCCCAGGCGCTGTTCTTCATCGCCACCCAGCTACCGTCCTGGCGCCCGCTGGCATAGATGCGGCGCTCGCCGGTGGCGCAGCGCAGGCCCTCGAAGGTAACGTTCTCCGTCCCGCCCGGGGTGCGCACCACAAGCACGTAACGCACCACACCGTCGGCGCCGACGTCGACACTGGCTTCGTCCACGAAGAAGCGGTTGGGCGAAGCGCTGCTGACGAAGAAACTGCGCAGCGACGCTTCTGCGGGCGCAGGCGGCAACACGTGTTCGGCCTCGGCCCAGTCGGGCTCGGGCTCGACCAACAGGCCGGCCGACGCCGCTCCGGAAAGGCACGCGAGGGCCACCAGGCCCCCGCGAATCAACTGATGCGACAGTGAAATCAAGCGCGCAGGTCTCCGCACAGGGATGATCGGGCCGTCTCCGGCAGCGGGTCGGAGTGGTGGCCAGCGGCTGGAGCCTCCGCGCTAGCCTGCATGCCCCTCCAAGGTCCTGCCCGCAGCAGCGGACTTGCAGGGCCGCGGCTGCGCCCGCCAGGCGCCGAAAACGTTATTTATTTATTTTCCCGCGCCCTGCCCTCGTCCGCAATGGCGAACATCGGCCGGCCACGCATGATCCTTGTTTCGGCGCATACGACAAACGGCCCGCACGCGGCGGGCCGGGAGGACACGGCGACGAACGTCGCTCAGGACGAGGGCGCCGGCGGCAACACCTGCGCCTGCCGATAGGCCTCGGGCAGTTCGAAGCGGCGGGAACGGAACAGCACCCGCGACAGTTCGGTCAGCGCCTGCTGATACACCTGGCGCTTGAACTCGATGACCGCATCGAGCGGCACCCAGTAATCGCTCCAGCGCCAGGCATCAAATTCCGGGTGACTGCTTGCACGCAGGCATACATCCGAGTCGCGCCCCACCAGCCGCAGCAGGAACCAGATCTGCTTCTGTCCACGATAGGTGTTGCGCCATTCCCGCTTGATCCAGTGCTTGGGAACGTCGTAGCGCAGCCAGCCTCGCGTGCGGCCAAGGATCTTGACGTGTTCGGGGCGCAGGCCAACCTCTTCGAACAATTCCCGATACATGGCCTGCTCCGGCGACTCGCCGTGCTTGATGCCACCTTGAGGGAACTGCCAGGAATGTTCGCGGATCCGCTTGCCCCAGAAAACCTCGTTGCGCGCATTGACCAGGATGATGCCGACGTTCGGGCGATAGCCTTCACGGTCGAGCATGATCAAACCTTCAAATTCGCAAAATTGAGCCGGATTCTTTCACACTTACAGATAGTTGGAAAGCGCGCCCGGCGGCCCGCCGCGGCCCCGGCGCATGCACCGCACGCCGCCTCCTGGCGGCACCTTGCGCTAGAATCCCGCGATTCGATTTTCCTACCTGTCCACGACCCTCATGCGCGCCAGTCAGTTCCATCTGTTCACCCTCAAGGAAGCCCCCTCCGACGCCGAAGTCGTCAGCCAGAAGCTGATGCTGCGCGCCGGCATGATCCGCAAGGTCGCCGCCGGCATCTACAACTACATGCCGATGGGGCTGCGCTCGATCCGCAAGGTCGAGCGCATCATCCGCGAGGAACTCGAGCGCGCCGGCGCCATGGAGCTGACCATGCCGCTGGTGCAGCCGGCCGAGCTGTGGCAGGAGACCGGGCGCTGGGACAAGATGGGCGAGGAGATGCTGCGCCTTCAGGATCGTCACGGTCGCGCCTTCGCCCTGCAACCGACCTCTGAAGAAGTCGTCACCGACATCGCCCGCCAGGAGCTGAAAAGCTACCGCCAGCTGCCGAAGAACTTTTATCAAATCCAGACCAAGTTCCGCGACGAGCGTCGGCCGCGCTTCGGCGTCATGCGCGGGCGCGAGTTCCTGATGAAGGATGGCTACTCCTTCGACCGCGACCAGGACGCCGCCGGCCGCAGCTACGACGCCATGTACGCGGCCTATGGCCGCATCTTCGACCGTCTCGGCCTGCAGTACCGCGCCGTCGCCGCCGACACCGGCGCGATCGGCGGCGACCGCTCGCACGAGTTCCAGGTGATCGCCGACACCGGCGAGGACGCCATCGTCTATTGTCCGACCTCGTCCTACGCCGCCAACATCGAACTCGCCGAAGCGCTGCCGCTGAGCGCAGAGCGCGGCGCGGCATCGAAAACGCTCGAAAAGATGCCGACGCCGGACAAATCGACCTGCCCCGAGGTCGCCGAGCTGCTCGGCGTGCCACTCGCCACCACGGTGAAGTCGCTGGTGCTCGCCACCGACGAGACCGACGACGCCGGCAAGGTGGTCGCCACCACGGTGTGGCTGCTGCTGGTGCGCGGCGACCATGAGCTCAACGAGGTCAAGGCCGGCAAGCTCGACGGTCTGAAGGCCGGCTTCCGCTTCGCCACCGAAGACGAGATCGTCGACCACTTCGGCTGCAAGCCCGGCTACCTCGGCCCGATCGGCCTCAGGAAGCCGGTGCGCATCGTCGCCGACCGCACGGTCGCCAACATGGCCGACTTCATCTGCGGCGCCAACGCCGAAGGTTTCCACTACACCGGCGCCAACTGGGGCCGCGACCTGCCCGAGCCCGAGCTCGTCGCCGACCTGCGCAACGTTGTCGAAGGCGACCCCTCGCCCGACGGTGCGGGCGTGCTCGCGATCCAGCGCGGCATCGAGGTCGGCCACGTGTTCTACCTTGGCACCAAGTACTCGAAGGCGATGAACGCGACCTTCCTCGACGTCGACGGCAAGCCCAAGCACTTCGAGATGGGCTGCTACGGCATCGGCGTGACCCGCATCCTCGGCGCCGCCATCGAACAGAACCACGACGCGCGCGGCATCATCTGGCCGACCGCGATCGCACCCTTCGAAGTGGTGATCTGCGCGGTGGGCTGGGGCAAGTCCGAAGCGGTGCGCGACGAGGCGGTGAAGCTCTACGACACCCTCGCCGCCGCCGGCGTGGACGTCATCCTCGACGACCGTGACGAGCGCCCCGGCGTCATGTTCGCCGACTGGGAACTGATCGGCGTGCCGCATCGCGTCACCATCGGCGAGCGCGGGCTCAAGGAAGGCCTGGCCGAGTACCAGGGCCGCCGCGACGCCGAAGCGACCAAGCTCAACGTTGCGGAAATCGCACAGCACGTCATCGCCCGTAGCCGCGTGTAATGTATCCGGGTTATAAATTCGGCATGTCGCGCATCTCCCTGCTCCGTCGCGCCGGTCGTGGCGCCGTCCTGTGCCTGGCGCTCGCCGCGGCGGGTCAGGCCCACGCCGGCGCCCAGCAATACGAACCGCTCGCCGCCAGCGTGCGCGCCGCGCTCCACGAGGCGGTCAGCGACGCCGCCGCGCCGCTGCTGCCGATCGCCGACGCCGGCGAACGCGCGCGCTGGCTCGAGGAAATGTCGCGCCGCCTCGAAAAGCGCATCCCCGACAAGAGCTATCGCACCGAGTTGCTGACCTCGATCCATTACGAGGCCACGCGCGCCGGGCTCGATCCGCAGCTCGTGCTCGGCCTGATCCAGGTCGAGAGCAACTTCCGCAAGTACGCGATCTCCTCGGCGGGCGCGCGCGGCTACATGCAGGTCATGCCGTTCTGGCTCAAGGTCATGGAGCGCCCGGACGACAACCTTTTCCACCTGCGCACCAACCTGCGCTACGGCTGCACCATCCTGCGCCACTACCTCGACATCGAGAAGGGCGACCTGTTCCGCGCCCTCGGCCGCTACAACGGCAGCCTGGGCAAGGCGGAGTACCCCAACCTCGTGCGTGCGGCCTGGGAAAAGCACTGGTCGTGGGCGCCCGAGCGCCTGGCCGAAGCCGAGGCTGCTTCGCGCCGCAACTGAGCGTGAACGCCAGCAGGGCGGGATCGTCCCGCCCTGCTGACATCAACACATCGCGACGGCGGGCAACGTGCCCCCGCCTCGCCTGTCTCAGCCCACCGCCACCGCCAGCGGCTTGGTCTCGACGATGGTCGGCCCCGCGGGCTTGCGCGCCTCCTTCGCCGCGGCGCTCAGCGACTGCACGTCGCCGGAAATCTCCCCGCCCTCCTCGATGAAGATCTTGCCGTAGCGGATCTTGCCGCTGACCCGCCCGGTGGCGCGGATGATGAGTTGCTGGCGCGCGGTCAGCTCGCCTTCGAAGCTGCCGTGGATCTCGGCGATGTCGATGCCGACGGTGCCGGCGAAGGCGCCGTTCTCGGCCACTCTGATGACGCGGCTATCCATCGTCGCTTCCACGCGGCCTTCCACCACCAGGGTGTCGCAGTCGAGGATCTCCGCGCCCTTGAGCTTGACGTCGGGGCCGACGATCAGCCGGCTGCCGCCCGCCTGCTCCTCCGCGACCGGCGACTGCGCCTGAGCGCGGGCATCGGCGGTGTCGGTCAGCGTTTGCGCGAGCGCGTCCTTCTGCGGCGACAACTCGCCCGGAGCGGCCGACGACGACAGGACGCCCGCGGACAGCGGCGAGCCCCCGCCACCCGGACGCTGCACGCGGCTGGACGGGGCTTCGGGCGTTTTGGGAAACAGGGCGGGCTTGTTGAACATGACTTCTCCTTGAACAGGGTTCGGGCCGTCCAGTGCGGCCCCGGAGCAGTCAACTGCAAAGCCCGTGCCACCAAGATTTTTCCCTTTTTTTTCAATGCAATGAAAAACAATTCGAAAGCCGCTTGATAAGTGGCGGGTGCTTTCCATACTGGAATCGTCGCCCACACCCGACAGGTTTTCCGGCATGAACAGCAAGCCTCTGATTTCAAAAGACACCTTGCTGTCGCCTGGGGGCGACATTGCATTTGTGCGAAACATCGCCTTGCACTTGCCCGCCACCGCCGCACTCCCCGCCCTCCTACACTGCCGGCTCGCGCCGCCACCCTCAGCGTTCCATCGATGCCCCATCCGTCCTTCCGTACCACCTTGCTGGCGAGCTTTCTGTTGATCGCCTGCATCGTCGGGGCGGCGGCAGTCAGCGCCTGGCTCGGTCTCGAGCATTTCGCCCGCGCCAGTCGCGACGGCAAGCAGGCCGCGCTCGGGCTCAGCGCGGCGATCCAGCAACTCGGCGAGCGCACCGTAGACATGGAGCGCAGCGCGCGCCAGTACCTCGTGCTCGGAGATGCGGTACTGCGCGAACGCTTCGTGATTGCGCGCGATGGCGCCTTTCAGGCCCTTGCCGACCTCGACCACGCGCTGCCCGCGGCAGCGGCGCAGACCGCCGCCTGGCGCGCGCTCGCGACGCAGATCGAGACCGCCCTCGACGCTGCGGCCGCCCCCCCCGCCCCTCGAGCGGAGCCGCCGCAGCCCGCCCCCTCCGAACACGCCGCATCCGCCCGCAACGCCGCCGAGGTCGCCGCCCGCGAACCGGCGGCCACCGCCGCCGCACTCGCCGCGCTGGGCGACGCCAACGCCAGGCTGGCGGAAACCGTCCGCGACGACATCGAGCGCCACAACAGCGCCCTGCTCGACACCCTCGACCGCAAGCGCGAACGCCTCGCCCGCCAGTTGCTTGGCGCGCTCGGCGCGGCCTGCGCCCTCGCCGCGCTCACCGCGTGGTGGGTGCTGCGCCCGCTGCAGCGCATCCTGCGCGCGATCTCGGCGCTGGGCGACAGCCGCTTCGACGCCCCGATCGAAGTCGGCGGGCCCTCCGACCTGCGCCGCCTCGGCCAGCGTCTGGACTGGCTGCGCCTGCGCCTGGCCGACCTCGAAGCCCACCGCAGCCGCGTGCTGCGCCACGTCTCGCACGAACTCAAGACCCCGCTCGCCTCGCTGCGCGAGGGCGTCGCCCTGCTCGACGACGGCGTGCCCGGCGGCCTCACCGGCGAACAGCGCGAAGTCACCCGCATCCTCGATCACAACGTGCGCCTGCTGCAGGAACGCATCGAGCAACTGCTCGACTACAACGCCACCCAGTTCGACGCCCGTCACCTCGACCTGCGCCTCACCGCGCTGCGCCCGCTCGCCACCGCAGTGATCGCCGAGCAGACCCTGCAGGCGCAGGCCCGCGGCGTATCGCTGGAGGTCGCCGGCGAGGCGCCCCTGGTGCTTGCCGACGCCGCCAAGCTGCGCATCACGCTCTCCAACCTCGTCGCCAACGCGATCGCCTTCAGCCCGCCCGGCGGCGAGGTCCGCCTCAGCCTCGGCACCCACGGCGACACCGTGCGCATCGACTGCACCGACCAGGGCCCCGGCGTGCTCCCGGAAGAAGCCGAACGCATTTTCGACCCCTTCGTCCAGGGCAGCCGGAGCGCCCAGCGCAGCGGCAAGGGCAACGGTCTCGGCCTCGCCATCGTGCGCGAATTCGTCACCGCCCACGGCGGGCGGGTGGCCGCCCTCGACAGCGCGCGCGGCGCCCATTTCAGGATCGAGCTGCCCCATGCGCCGTAAGCCCGCCGCGCTGCTCGCGGGCGCGGCACTGCTGTGCGCGCTGCCCTGGCTCGGCGGCTGCGCCACCCCGGCCGGCGGCAACGCGCCGGCGGCGATGCGCAGCGACACGTCGCCGACGCCCGACGGCGTCGAGACCGGCCCAGTGGCCCTGGCCCTCGCCTATCACCACCGCCTGCAGGCGATGTCGGTCGGCGAACTGAACCGCGAGCGCGCCACCCTCGCCGCCGCGCGCGACACCCCGCAGCGCCAGGTCCACGAAGCCCTGCTCGCCGCCCACCCGCGCATCGCCAATCTCGCCCGCGCCCGCAGCCTGCTCGAAGGCGTGCTCGCCCAGCGCAGCGCCGACGCCCGCGCCCTGCACGCGCTCGCCCGCCTGCTGCTTGCCCAGGTGCAGGAGCGCCAGCGCCTGGACGTTGCCAACGAGCGCCTGACCCAGCAGCTCGAGCGCACCGGCCAGCAGCTCAAGGAAACCCGGCAGCTCGGCGAAGAACTGCAGCGCAAGCTCGACGCCCTCACCGAAATCGAACGCAGCCTGCCCGCCGCGCGCCCCGTCACGCCCGCGCCGGGCCGCAACCCGCAATGAGGCCCTGCCATGCCCACGACCGCCGCGCCGCCCCCCCACCTGCTCGTCGTCGATGACGACGCCGACCTCCTGCGCCTGCTCGCGATGCGCCTCAAGGCGAGCGGCTATCGGGTGACCACCGCGGAGAGCGCCGAAGGCGCGCTCGCCCGCCTCGCCGTCGAGCACTTCAGCCTCGTGCTCAGCGACGTCCGCCTGCCCGACCGCGACGGCCTCGCCCTGTTCGAGGACATCCGCCGCCAGCACCCGGCCCTGCCGGTGATCCTGCTCACCGCCCACGGCACCATTCCCGACGCTGTCGAGGCCACTTCGCGCGGCGTCGCCGGCTACCTGACCAAGCCTTTCGACAGCCACGCCCTGCTCGAACGCATCGCCCAGGCCCTGCAACTCACCACCGCGGCCGGCCCCGCCGCCGCGGCCGGCGACGAGGACTGGCACAGCGGCCTCATCAGCCGCAGCGCGCGCATGCACGCCGTGCTCGACGAAGCCCGCCTGGTCGCCGCTTCCGACGCCAGCGTGCTGCTGCGCGGCGAGAGCGGCACCGGCAAGGAACTGCTCGCGCGCGCCATCCACCGCGCCAGCCCGCGCGCCGCGGCGCCCTTCGTGGCGATCAACTGCGGCGCCATCCCCGAAGCCCTGCTCGAATCCGAACTCTTCGGCCATGAGCGCGGCGCGTTCACCGGCGCGAGCAGCAAGCACACCGGCCTGTTCCAGGCCGCCGACGGCGGCACCCTGTTCCTCGACGAGATCGGCGACATGCCGCTGGCGCTGCAGGTCAAGCTGCTGCGGGTGCTGCAGGAGCGCGCGGTACGCCCGGTGGGAGCGACACGCGCCGAGGCGATCGACGTGCGCATCCTGTCGGCCACGCACCGCGACCTCGATGCCGCGCTCACCACCGGCCAGTTCCGCGAGGATCTGTACTACCGCATCAACGTGGTCAGCCTCGCCCTGCCCACACTCGCCGAACGGCGCGAGGACATCCCCCTGCTCGCCGAGCACTTCCTGCGCGGCCTCGCGCAAAAGTACGCCAAGAACGTGCGCGGCTTCGCCCCCGAGGCGCTCGAGGCGCTGGCCACCGCGGCGTGGCCGGGCAACGTGCGCCAGTTGCAGAACGTCGTCGAGCAGACCTGCGCGCTCGCCACCACCACGCTGATCCCGCTCGCCCTGGTCGAACGCGCGCTGCGCGCCAAGCCCATGGAAGCGCTGAGCTATGCCGAGGCCAAGCAGCGCTTCGAGCGCGACTACCTGATCCAGCTCCTCAAGCTCACCGACGGCAACGTCTCCGACGCCGCCCGCATCGCCGAACGCAACCGCACCGAGTTCTACCGCCTGCTCCAACGCAACGGCCTCGATCCCGGCCTGTTCCGCGGAGACCCGGCCGCCGTCGCTCCGTAGCGACAGAAAAACCCGTTCAAAATCAGCGTACTGAGAAACAGTCCTGGGCAGTGTCGCGGTTTCCCGACAGATTTTCTCGGACATCCGCCGCGCGTCTCGCCCGGGCAGCGGGGAAGGCACCACAAACCATTGATCGATAATTAAAAAATCCAATCTGGCACGAGATCTGCATTAACCAGACCAGGCCGCCCCCGCGACGGCCGCCATCCCGCACAACGGAAGGAGTCACCGCATGATCAAGCGCCAGACCATCGTCACCCTCCTCAGCACCACCGCGATCGCCTTCGCGATCGCCCCGCCGGCACGGGCCGAAAGCCTCGTCGCCGCGGTCCAGGCCGCGGCGCCCAGCCGCGTCGAACGCAGCGGCGGCCTGCAGCAGGTGGTCAAGGCCGCCCTCGGCGCCGAACCCGAACTGCACGGCAGCCGCATCGCGGTCTCCGCGCACGCCGGCCAGGTTACCCTCGCCGGCGTGGTCGGCACCGAAGCGCAACGGGCGCTCGCGGTGCGTACCGCGGCGGCGATCCGCGGCGTGGACGCGGTCGAGAACGCACTCGAGCTCGACCGCGACTAGCCAGCACCGCGCGCCGCCCGACGACCGCACGCGCCCTCTTGACGCAAGCGGACGCCGGGCGGAGACTGCGCCGATGACTGTATATAAAAACACCCCTCCATCCGGACCGCGCGGCCGCGGCACCGCGACGCTCCCCGACGGCCGCTTTCTCGACTGGCAACGCACGCCCTTCGACGACGGCTGGGCGGGCGCCGGCGAGGCGGCACCGCCTGCGCCCGCCACGCAGTTGCAGGTGGACCGCGCGAAATCGGTGCTCACATTCAACCGCTCCCCGGATGTCCCCCACGACCGCTCGATCAACCCCTACCGCGGCTGCGAACACGGCTGCATCTACTGCTTCGCGCGCCCCAGCCACGCCTACCTTGACCTGTCGCCCGGACTCGACTTCGAAACCCGGTTGTTCTGGAAACCCGACGCGCCCGCCCTGCTGCGCCGCGAACTCGCCCGCCCCGGCTACCGCTGCGCGCCGATCGCGCTCGGCATCAACACCGACGCCTGGCAACCGGTCGAGCGCCGCACCGGGCTGACCCGTCAGCTGCTCGAAGTCCTCGTCGACACCCGCCATCCGGTGAGCGCGATCACCAAGTCGGCCCTCATCGAACGCGATCTCGACCTGCTCGCCGACCTCGCCGCCGACGGCCTGGCCGAGGTCATGGTGTCGGTCACCACCCTCGACGACGAATTCGCCCGCCGCCTGGAGCCACGCGCCGCGCGCCCGGCACGGCGGCTGGAGACGATCCGCCGGCTCAGCGCCGCCGGCATTCCGGTCGGCGTGCTGTTCGCGCCGCTGATTCCGGCGCTCAACGACCATGAACTGGAAGCGGTGATCGAAGCCGCCCACGCCGCCGGCGCGCGCAGCGCGGGCTACGTGGTGCTGCGTCTGCCGCACGAACTGCAGGGGCTGTTCGAAGACTGGCTGCAGCGCCACGTGCCCGACCGCGCCCGCCACGTCATGAGCCTGATCGCCGACCTGCGCGGCGGCCGCGCCAACGATCCGCGCTTCGGCCACCGCATGCGCGGCACCGGGGTCTATGCCGAGCTGTACCGCCAGCGCATGCGCCGCGTGCTCGCCCGCCTCGGCCTCGACCGCCCCCGCCCCGCCCTCGACACCACGCACTTCCGTCCACCCCGCGACGCCGGCCCGCAGCTGGCGCTGTTCTGAAATACCTCGCCGAGGAAGGGAACGTGCTCAGCGGAAGCGCGCCACGCAGCGTTCGAGCTGGGTGCGCGGCGTGCGCTGCAGCGCGAGCAGCAGCTCGCAGCTCACCGCCGGCAGGCGATAGCGCGTCTTCAGCGTCTCGCCCAGATGCACGAACAGGTTGGCGGTGGCTTCGGCATCGGCGAGCGCACGGTGGTAGCGCCCGGTGACCGGCAGGCCGAGCGTGCTCACCAGGGTGCCGAGCTTGTGATTGGGCGCCTCGGGCACCAGGCGGCGCGCGAGCAGCAGCGAGCAGACGAAATCGCCGCCCGCGCGCAGGCCGAGGCGGCGCAGTTCGGCGCCCCAGAACTTGCTGTCGAAGGCCGCGTTGTGCGCCACCAACGGCTGCCCGCCGACGAACGCGGCGGCTTCGCGCATCACCACCGCGGCATCGGGCGCGGCGCGCACCATGGCATTGGTGATGCCAGTGAGCGCCTGGATTTCGTAGGGCACGAAGGCGCCCGCATTCATCAGGCTCTGGTAGCGGTCGACCACGCGGCCATCCTCCACCATGACGATGGCGACTTCGGTGGGGCGCGCGCCGAGCTCCGGCGACATGCCGGTGGTTTCGAAGTCGATGACGGCGTAGCGGCTCAAGAGATCGGCTCCGCGGCGTGCCGGCAGCCCCCCGCCATCAGGCGGTGCCGCCCACGGTGAGCCCGTCGACGCGCAGCGTGGGCTGACCGACGCCGACCGGCACGCTCTGGCCGTCCTTGCCGCAGGTGCCGACGCCGGGGTCGAGCGCCATGTCGTTGCCGATCATGCTGACCCGGGTGAGCACATCGGGGCCGTTGCCGATCAACGTGGCGCCCTTGACCGGGCGGGTGACCTTGCCGTCCTCGATGAGGTAGGCCTCGGCGGTGGAGAACACGAACTTGCCGGAGGTGATGTCCACCTGGCCGCCGCCGAAATTGACCGCGTACAGCCCCTTTTTCACCGACTTGATGATCTCCTGCGGGTCCTTGTCGCCGTTCAGCATGTAGGTGTTGGTCATGCGCGGCAGCGGCAGGTGGGCGAAGGATTCGCGGCGGCCGTTGCCGGTCGGCGCCATGCCCATCAGGCGCGCGTTCATCATGTCCTGCATGTAGCCGGTGAGGATGCCGTCCTCGATCAGCACAGTGCGCTCGGTCGGATTGCCCTCGTCGTCGATGGTGAGCGAGCCGCGGCGGTCAGGCAGCGTGCCGTCGTCGACCACGGTGACGCCCTTCGCCGCCACCTGCTGGCCGATGCGCCCGGAAAACGCCGAGCTGCCCTTGCGGTTGAAATCGCCCTCCAGGCCGTGACCGATGGCTTCGTGGAGCAGGATGCCGGGCCAGCCCGAGCCCAGCACCACCGGCATGGTGCCGGCGGGCGCCGGCTCGGCGGCGAGGTTGACGCTGGCCTGATGGACCGCGGCGCGGGCGTACTCGCGCAGGCGCTCGTCGCTGAAATAGCCGTAGTCGTAGCGGCCGCCGCCACCCGCGCTGCCCTGCTCGCGCTTGCCCTTGTCTTCCATGATCACGGTGATCGACACCCGCACCAGCGGGCGCACGTCGGCCGCCAGGTGGCCGTCGCTGCGCGCCACCAGCACCACCTCCCAGGTACCGGCGATGTGCGCCATGACCTGGGTGACGCGCGCGTCCTCGGCGCGGGCGAAGCCTTCGAGACGTTCGAGCAGCCGGACCTTGGCGGTGTCGTCGAGCGAATCGAGCGGATCGTCGGCGCGGTAGAGCCCCGCGCGCGGCGCCTGACGCGCTATCGCCAGCGCCCGCGGCGGCTCGCTGCCGGCGTCGGCGATCGCCCGCGTCGCGGTGGCGGCGCCGACGAGGGCGTCGAGGGTGATGTCGTCGGAGTAGGCGAAGGCGGTCTTCTCGCCGCTGATCGCACGCACGCCGACGCCTTGCTCGATGTTGAAGCTGCCCGACTTGACGATGCCTTCCTCGAGACTCCAGCCCTCGGAGCGCTGGTACTGGAAATACAGGTCGGCGTAGTCCAGCTTGTGCTTCATCAGCTTGCGGAAGACCTTGTCCAGTTCCGCCTCGCCGAGGCCGTAGGGCGTCAGCAGGTAGCGGTCGGCGATCTGCAGGGGGGAGGTACTCGTGCTCATCGTGTGTCCAGTCGGTGGGTCAGCGGGGGTTGGACCCGCTCACGGAAAATTCGATCAATGTCCGCCCAGGCGGCGGTGGGCGAGCGCCGGCAGGCTTTCGCGCACCGCGGCGATGCGCGCCGGGTCGAGGTCGGCGGCCACGACGCCGGGGCCTTCCTCGCGGCAGGCGAGGATCTCGCCCCAGGGGTCGACGATCATGCTGTGGCCCCAGGTCACGCGCCCGCTCGGGTGGCGCCCGCCTTGGGCCGGCGCCATCACGTAGCACTGGTTCTCGATCGCGCGCGCGCGCAGCAGCACTTCCCAGTGCGCGCGGCCGGTGGTGTAAGTGAAAGCCGCCGGCAGCACGATCAGGTCGGTGTCGCCAAGCGCGCGGAAGAGTTCGGGAAAGCGCAGGTCGTAGCACACCGACAGCCCGGTGCGCCCGGCGGGCGAGTCGAACGCGCACACCTGCGCGCCGGCTTCGATCGTCGCCGCCTCGTCGTAACGTTCGGCGCCGCGCTGAAAGCCGAACAGGTGGATCTTGTCGTAGCGCGCCACGCGCTCGCCGCGCGCGTCGTACACCAGCGTGGTGTTGCGCACCTTGTCGTCGGCCTCGGCGACCAACGGCACGGTGCCGCCGATCAGCCACACGCCGTGGCGCGCCGCGCACGCGCGCAGGAAGTCCTGCAGCGGACCGGCGCCGTCGCGCTCGCGGATCGCGACCTTGGCGCGCTCGTCGGCGCTGATCAGCGCGAAATACTCGGGCAGCGCCACCAGGCTGGCGCCGGCCGCGGCCGCCTCGGCGACGAGCGCCTCGACCGCGCGCAGGTTGGCGGCGACGTCGGGGCCGGAGACGGTCTGCACCGCGGCGATGCGCACCGGTGCGGCGGGACGGACAACGGCGGAGTCGGTCATCGGTTTCACGGTCCTCGGGGTTTGGCCGGCGCCGGCGAGGGCAGGCCGGGCAGGCTGGGTATCAGGTTCTCGGCGGGCGAGCCGAGCTTGGCCACCTGCGGGTCGCTCCAGCTGCCGGTGATCGCGTAATCGTAGGCGAACAGCTTTTCGATCGGGTCGCTGAGCGCCTTCTGCGCCAGATAGGTGACGACCCCGGCGACCGGATTGATCAAGCCGGCGGCGGCGCCGATCGCCACCGATTCGGACAGCGTCGGCTGCACGGTGACGCGCAGATCCTGGGTCTCGGCAGCGACGTCGGCGTCGCCGCGCATGCGCACGCGCGCCGCCGGTCCGCGGATTTCGAGGTTATCGGTGTGCATCACCCCGGCGGCGACGTCGATGCTACCGGAAATGCGGTCGAAGGCGAATCCGTCGGAAAACACGTCGCGGAAATCGAGGGTGATGCGTCGCGGCAGCGCCTGCAGGCTGAGCACGCCGAGCAGGCGCCCGACGCCGGGCTCGAGCTTGTTGAACTGCCCGCTCTCGGCGTCGAGTTCGAGCCGCCCGCCGAGCGACGGATAGTCGATGCGGGTGGGCGCGCCCGCCCACGCGAGCTGGCCGCTGAGCCGGGCGCGGCCACCGCGCACCGCGTCGGGGTAGCCCAGGGCCTGGGTGAAGCGGCCGATGTCCGGGGTGTCGAGCGCAAAGTCGAGTTCGGTGCGCGGGCTGCCCGCGGTGCGCCACCGCCCCTTGCCTTCGAGACGGGCCTCCGCGCGGCTGAGCGCGAACCGCTCCAGCGCCCACTCGCCGCGCCGGTTGAGCGCCAGCACTTCAAGGCGGCCGAGCTCACGGCCGCGCAACGCCAGCCGGTCGACCTTCACGTCCAGCCCGGGCAGGCGCCGCGGCGAGGGCTGCGCCACGCCCGCCGCGGCGTCGGTGGTGCGCGCGGCCTCGTCGTCCTCCGCGCCCTCCTCCTCGCTGCCGATCGCGAGATGGCGGAAATGCGCCTGCAGCGTGCCATCGCCGGCCTTGCGCCAGTCGAACTCACCGCCGGCCTCG
>JAEWVQ010000115.1 GCA_023459095.1 Pseudomonadota bacterium
GGCGGCGGGGGCGGAGACGCTGCGGCCTGGGTTGCCGGTCGCGGCGTGGGTGGGCGCTGCTGCAGGTCGGGAATGCGGAGCTCGGTGCCGGCGGGCAGGGGCTGGCGGTACGAGGCGGCCTCGGGGAACAGCGTCGGGTTGGCGCGCGCGGTGGCGCGGCGGAAGCGGCTGCGCGCGGCGCTGTCATTGGGGTAAAGGGCGTGCGCCAGGGTGTCGAGTGACTCGCCGGGCGCGGTGGTCCACGTGCGCTCCGAGGCGGCTGGCGACGGCGTTGCAACTGCCACGTTTGCCGCCGGCGCGGTGGTGGTTTCGGTGCGGAGCTCGGGGTGCGCCGGCAGCAGCAGCGTGTAGTCGCGCCGCAGATGCTCGTTGCAGAGGTTTTCAAGGCCGAGCCGGATCACCGGGTCGAATACCGCCTCCGGTGCGCTGACGACGATGCGGGTGTTGGCGCCGCTGCCGGCGAGCGCGATCCGGGCCCTGCGTACCCAGGGCAGGTCGTCGTTTTGGGGGGCAGCGGTGGCGAGGCGCAGGCAGGTGATGTCCGGCGGCGTGCCACGGGTGCGGATCTCGACGTGCAGTGGGCTGCCGATGGGCGACAGCCCCACGACCTCGCCGAAGGTCGCGGCGTGGGCGAGCGCGGGGCCGATCGTCAGGAGCGCACCGATCACCCCGGCGGTGCGCATTGCACCGCGCGGCAGGGTGTCGCAGGGGCGAAATCTGCATGGGGTCATGCCGGACTTGTATCAGACTGCCCGATGCTGTTCCAGCGTCGGGCACGGGTTTTGCGGCTTATATCTGCAAAGACGTGAATTTTGGCGCGCTTGCCTGGCATGGGCGTCGGCGTGCAGCGCGCGGAGCTCGGGTGCTGCAGGGCAGCATCGGGGGCGGTGAATCGGGTTACACTGCGTGGCCCCATACGCCGTCGTACGTGAAATGCCGCTTCCGCAACCTGCCTGCGCGCGTCAGCGCGTCCACACCCGCCGCATCGAGATCGAGGGGTTTCGGCGCGATGACGGGTTGTTCGAACTCGAGGCCAGTCTGACCGACGTCAAGGATCTGGACTATCCGATCGCCTCCGGGCTGCGGCCGGCGGGGGAGCCGGTGCATCTGATGCGGGTGCGGCTCACCCTCGATCGCGACTTCGTGATCGTCGATGCCGCGGCTTGTTCCGATCGGGTGCCGTACCCCGGCGATTGCGACACCATCGGTCCGGCTTACCGCAAGCTGGTCGGGCTCAATCTGGTGCGTGGTTTTCGCAAGATGGTCGGGGAGATGTTCGCCGACGTGCGCGGCTGCTCCCATCTCACCGAGTTGCTGACCGTGCTGCCCACTGCAGCGATCCAGACCTTCGCCACCTTCCGCCGCGACACCGAGGACGAAGCCGGCGGTGAAAAGCCGTTCCAGCTCGACCGCTGCCATGCGCTCGACACCTCCTCCGAGGCGGTGCGCCGCTACTACCCCAAGTGGTATCGCAAACCCGGCGTGGCGCGCTGAGTGCGGCGCGGCAAGTGCCGCAGTGCACTGCGGAAAAGTGGTTATAATTCCCGGTTCTTGCGGCGTTCGCGCAGCGTTTCGCGCGCGTCACGGGATCGGGTCGGGCGGCTGGCGTCCGACCGTGGGCGGCAGGGGTCGGACGAGGGGGACGGCGCCTGTCGCGGAGCAACGCTCCGAAGCGTCCCATCAACCTGCTTGCGGCCGTGTCGCGCCGTGACTTC
This sequence comes from Pseudomonadota bacterium, assembly GCA_023459095.1. Classification (GTDB taxonomy): domain Bacteria; phylum Pseudomonadota; class Gammaproteobacteria; order Burkholderiales; family Rhodocyclaceae; genus JAEWVQ01. Next base: position 1,716 of record JAEWVQ010000115.1, read on the forward strand.
GATCGAAGGGCAATCATGAAGATTCATGAGTATCAGGCAAAAGAAGTTCTAAGAAAGTTCGGCGTCGTGACGCCCCGTGGCATCCATTGCACCAGCGTGGAGGGCGCGGTGAAGGCGGCCGAAGAGCTCGGCGGCAATTTCTGGGTGGTGAAGGCCCAGATCCACGCCGGTGGACGTGGCAAGGGCGGTGGCGTGAAGCTCGCCAAGTCGCTCGATGAAGTCCGTCAGCACGCCTCCGACATTCTCGGCATGCAGCTTGTCACCCACCAGACCGGACCGGAAGGCCAGAAGGTGCGCAACCTGCTGATCGAAGAAGGCGCCGACATCCAGCACGAATACTACGTGGCGGCCCTGACCGACCGCGCCACCCAGCGTGTGGCCATGATGGCCTCGTCCGAAGGCGGCATGGACATCGAGGAGGTCGCGCACAACACCCCCGAGAAGATCCTCAAGGTCTTCGTCGATCCGGCTGCCGGCCTGACCGACGCGCAGGCGACCGAACTCGCCAAGGGCATCGGCATGCCCGACAATTCGGTGGCGCAGGCCGTCGATGCGCTGAAGAAGCTCTACACCTGCTACATGGAAACCGATGCCTCGCTGGCGGAAATCAACCCGCTGATCCACGAGAGCAACGGCACCGTGAAGGCGCTCGACGCGAAGTTCAACTTCGACTCGAACGCGCTCTACCGTCACCCCGAGATCGTCGCCTACCGCGACCTCGACGAAGAAGATGCCGACGAAATCGAAGCCTCCAAGTTCGATCTCGCCTACATCTCGCTCGACGGCAACATCGGCTGCCTGGTGAACGGCGCCGGTCTGGCGATGGCCACCATGGACACGATCAAGCTGTTCGGCGCCGAGCCGGCCAACTTCCTCGACGTCGGCGGCGGCGCGACCACCGAGAAGGTCACCGAAGCCTTCAAGATCATGCTCAAGAACCCGAAGGTCAAGGGCATCCTGGTGAACATCTTCGGCGGCATCATGAAGTGCGACACCATCGCCACCGGCGTGGTCACCGCCGCGCGCGAAGTCAATCTCTCCGTCCCGCTCGTGGTGCGCATGAAGGGCACCAACGAAGACCTCGGCAAGAAGATCCTCGCCGAGTCGGGCCTGCCGATCATCTCCGCCGACACCATGGCGGAAGCCGCGACCAAGATTGTCGCTGCGGTCAAGTAAGGAGAGTTGCGAATGTCCATCCTGATCAACAAAGACACCAAGGTCATCACCCAGGGCATCACCGGCAAGACCGGTCAGTTCCATACTGAAAAGTGCCAGGAGTACGCCAACGGCAAGAACTGCTTCGTCGCCGGCGTGAACCCGAAGAAAGCGGGCGAGAAGATCTTCGACATCCCCATCTACGCTTCGGTTAAGGAAGCCGCCGCCGAGACCGGCGCCACCGTGTCGGTGATCTACGTGCCGCCCGCCGGCGCTGCCGACGCGATCTGGGAAGCGGTCGAGGCCGATCTCGATCTGGCGATCTGCATCACCGAAGGCATCCCGGTGCGCGACATGCTGATCGTGCGCAACAAGATGAAGGCGAAGGTCGCCGCCGGCGGCAAGGAAACCCTGCTGCTCGGCCCCAACTGCCCGGGCCTGATCACGCCCGACGAGATCAAGATCGGCATCATGCCCGGTCACATCCACCGCAAGGGCCGCATCGGCGTGGTGTCGCGCTCCGGCACGCTGACCTATGAAGCCGTCGCCCAGCTCACCGAAATCGGCCTGGGCCAGTCGTCCGCAGTCGGTATCGGTGGCGATCCGATCAACGGTCTGAAGCACATCGACGTGATGCGCATGTTCAACGACGATCCGGACACCGATGCGGTGATCATGATCGGCGAGATCGGCGGTCCGGACGAAGCCGAAGCCGCGCAGTGGTGCAAGGCCAACATGAAGAAGCCCATCGTCGGCTTCATCGCCGGCGTCACCGCGCCGGCCGGCAAGCGCATGGGCCACGCCGGTGCGCTGATCTCGGGCGGCGCCGATACCGCCGATGCCAAGCTCGCGATCATGGAAGAGTGCGGCTTCAAGGTGACGCGCAACCCGTCGGAAATGGGCAAGCTGCTCAAGGCCATGCTCTGATCCGCGCAGTGTTCGATGTGAAAGGCGCCGGCTGGTCCGGCGCTTTTTTTATCCGGGGCGGTACGGCGCGGTCGCGCTCGCTAGAATGAGGAACATGGACACGGCTGCTGGGTCGGGACAGGGCGATGGAACGGTATCCTGAAAGCGGCACGGACGCGCAGCGGAACGCTTCGCCGCGCCTCGAGTGCGCGAGTTGCAGTGACATCGGTCGCGTGCGCGTGCGCAACGAGGACGTGCTGTGGGCCGAACCGCAGCACGGCTGGCTGGTGCTCTCGGATGGCATGGGCGGTTATCGCGGCGGCGACATCGCCGCGCGCCTGGCGGTGGAGCGCATCGAGCGGCGATTGTGCGACGAAGGTCGCGACTGTGATCGCCGCGAGCGCCTGCTCGACCTCCTGCTCGCCGCGGTCGATGACGCCAACGCCGAGATCCGGCGCGCCGGGGTGATGAGGCCGGAGCTGTCCGGAATGGGGGCGACCGTGGTGGTCGCCGCCTTCCTCGGCGCGGAAATGATCTGCGCCCATGTGGGTGACTCGCGCCTCTATCGGCTGCGTGACGGCGTCCTCGAACGTCTGACGCGCGATCATTCCTTGTTGCAGGAGCAGATCGACGCCGGCATGATTCACCCCGGCGACATCAGGGGCGAGCGTCTGCGTGGCCTGCTTACGCGCGGCCTCGGGGTCGATCTGCTGGTCGAGCCCGACATCGCGGTGCATGAGGTGTGCGCCGACGATCTGTATCTCCTGTGCTCGGACGGGCTCACCGACATGGTCGATGACGCCGAGATCGCCGCCGAACTCGGTGGTGGCGGCGACCTGCCCGAAATCGCCCGCCGGCTTGTGGCGCTGGCCAACGACTACGGCGGGCGGGATAATGTATCAGTCATCGTGGCGCGACCCGCCGCATGACCTGACTCGACGAACCTTTCGACGCGCCGCGGCGCGCAAACCTCTGACGGTGGATGCTGGCAATGCCGAAGTTGATCCTCAGCATGGACGGGCTGGTGCTCAAGGAGATCGTGCTCACGAAGGAACGGACCTCGATCGGCCGCAAGCCCTTCAATGACGTCCAGATCGACAATCTCGCGATCAGTGGCCAGCATGCAATCATCACCTGCATCCTCAACGACGCTTTTCTCGAGGATCAGAACAGCACCAACGGCACCTACGTCAATGGTCAGCCGGTCAAGAAGCACGTCCTGCAGAACAACGACGTCATCGAGTTGGGCAAGTACCGGCTGAAGTTCCTGATCGACGGCGCACAGCCCGGGGTGTCGCCGACCGACATGGTCGATACCGCGGTACTGCGGCCGTTCGACATTTCGGTGGGGACGGTGCAGGAATCGTCGCCCGGCCTGCCGCCGCCGGCGATCGCCGGGCGGGGCACGCAGACCCAGCTGCTGTCGGCGGACATGCTCGAGCGCGAAGCGCGCGCGCAGGCCGAGGCCCGTGACCAGGCCGACCGGCTTGGCGTGCTGCAGGTGCTGAGCGGCGCCAACGCCGGGCGCGAACTCGAGCTCAACAAGTCGCTGACCACGCTGGGCAAGCCCGGGCGGCAAGTCGCGGTGATCACCCGCCGGCCGCACGGTTACTTCATCACCCACGTCGAAGGGGCGAGTTTTCCGGTGGTCAACGGGCGTCAACTCGACGCTCAGGCGCACCGCCTCAACGACCACGACATCATCGAGATCGCCAGCGTCAAAATGGAGTTCTTCCTGCGTCCGTAGGGCGGGTGACGGTGACGTGACGTACTCCACAGGCCGATCGGCAGGCGCGGTGTTAGCGTTCGTCCGGAGTCATTTCGGAGCGGCATCCATGCGCGTCACCGCGCCCTACCCAGGCGGCGATCATCCATGAAGTTGACGGTGCTCGGGTGCAGCGGGGGGATCGGCGGCGCCGGTTCGCGCACGACCAGCTTCCTTGCCGACGACGACATCCTGGTCGATTGCGGGACGGGGGTCGGCGATCTGGAACTCGACGCCCTGATGAAGATCGACCACGTCTTCATCACCCACGCGCATCTCGACCACATCGTGTCGATTCCGCTGCTGGTCGATTCGGTCGGCGACACGCGCAGCTTTCCGATCACCGTGTACGGCACCGCCGAAACGATCCGCATCCTGCGTTCGCACATCTTCAACTGGCTGATCTGGCCCGACTTTTCCGCAATCCCCGATCGTTATCGGCCCTTTCTGCGTTTTCAGGTGGTGCAGATCGGCGAGCCGGTGCGGCTCGGCCGGCGCAGCGTGACCCCGCTGCCGGCGCATCACACCGTGCCGGCGGTGTCCTACAGCCTCGACAGCGGCGAAGGACAGCTTCTCTATTCGGGCGACACCGCGTACTGCCCCGAGCTGATCGCGGCGATCAACGCGCTGCCGCAACTGCGCCACCTGATCGTCGAAACCGCCTTTCCCGACGAACAGCGCGGTCTCGCGCTTGCCTCACGCCACCTGTGTCCGAGCATGCTGGTCGCCATGCTCGACGAGATCGAGGTGTCGCCGCACGTCCATGTCAGCCATCTGAAGCCGGGCAAGGGCGACACCATCATGGCCCAGCTCGCCGACTACAGCGGCCGTCTGCGCCCCCAGCGCCTGCAGCAGGGGCAGGTGCTCGAATTCTGAGTTTGACGCCGACGCCCCATCCGATTTCCCGCTCCCATCGCGCGCGGCCGCAGCGTGCGCCCGCGCCGCCTTGCACGAGGCTCCACGCATGAACGCAGTCACAGGAAAATCCGCCGGCGGCAGCGAGGTCAGTCGCCGGCTTGCCTTCTTCAAGGGTCTGCAGGCCATCACCACGCAGATCCACGCCACCCACGACATCGACGAGATCATCCTCGAACTGTCGGCCGAGCTGTGCCGGCTGTTCGAGGCCGAGCGGCTGTCGATCTATGTGGTCGAGGAATCCGGCGCGGCGATCGTGACCAAGGTCAAGATCGGCCTGCAGGGCGTGCAGCGCATCCGTCTGCCGATCAGTGGCAGCAGCATCGCCGGTTTCGTCGCGCTCTCGGGCAAGACGGTGAACATTGCCGATGTCTATGACCGCGAGGAGTTGCGCGCGCTGTCGCCGCAGCTCGAATTCCGCCACGAGGTCGACGACTCCACCGGCTACCGCGCGCGCCAGATGCTCGCTGCGCCGATCGACGATCCCGAGAGCGGCGCCCGCCTGGGGGTGATCCAGCTCATCAACCATGCGTCCGGCGAACGCTTCTCCAGCGTGCTCGAGGAGGGGCTGCTCGGCCTCACGCAGACTCTGGGGGTGGCGTTCTCGCGCCACCGCGCCGCGCCCGCGCAACTGCGCTCGCGTTTCGACGCGCTCGTCGCTGACGGTCGCGTCACCGCCGACGAACTCGCCGAAGCCACGCGCGAGGCGCGCGACACCGGCGCCACCACCGAGGCCGTGCTCATCGGCAGCCTGGGGCTGGCGGCAGCCGAACTCGGCGACGCCGCGGCGCGCTTCTACGGCGTGCCCTACGAGCCGTTCCGCACCGATCGGGTCAAGCCGATGGAGTTGCTGCGCAACCTCAAGCGCGAGTATGTGATGCAGAACCTGTGGCTGCCGCTCGAGGACAGCACCGAGGGTATCGTCATCATGGCGGTGGACCCGGAGCAGGTGCGCGGTGCGCGCGTGGCGCACAACGTATTCTCGCGCGCCCGGCTGGCGTTCCGCGTGACCACGCGCGACGAGTTCGAGCGCACCGTGGACCAGTTCTTCGATTCCACGCTGGAGGCGCGCTCGGTCGGCGAGCTGCTGTCCGGTCTCGACGAGGAGGAGGCCGAGGCGCCGGCCGGCAACGACATGGGCGCGGCGGCCGACAACGAACTGGTCAAGCTGGTGAACAAGATCATCATCGACGCCCACCGTCAGGGCGCCTCCGACATCCACATCGAACCGCGCCCGGGCAAGGAAAAGACCCTCGTCCGCTTCCGCAAGGACGGCAGCCTGGTGCCCTACATCGAAGTCCCGGCAAGCTACCGCAATCCGCTGGTGACGCGGATCAAGATCATGTGCGATCTCGACATTTCCGAGCGGCGCAAGCCGCAGGACGGCAAGATCCGCTTCCGCAAGTACGCGCCGCTCGACATCGAATTGCGCGTCGCCACCCTGCCCACCGCCGGCGGGCTGGAGGACGTGGTGATGCGCATCCTCGCCAACAGCGAGCCGATCCCGCTCGACCGCCTCGGCCTGTCGGGATCGAACCTCGCCCGCCTCAAGGGCGTCATCGAACAGCCCTACGGCATCTTCTTCGTGTGCGGCCCGACCGGCTCGGGCAAGACCACCACGCTGCACTCCATCCTCGGCCACATCAACACCCCCGACACCAAGATCTGGACCATCGAGGACCCGGTCGAGATCACGCAGAAGGGGTTGCGCCAGGTTCAGGTCAACCGCAAGGCCGGCATCGATTTCCCGACCATGATGCGCGCCTTTCTTCGCGCCGACCCCGACGTCATCATGGTCGGCGAGATGCGTGACCAGGAGACGGTCGCGGTCGGCATCGAGGCCTCGCTCACCGGCCACCTCGTGCTGTCCACGCTGCACACCAACAGCGCCCCCGAGTCGGTGATCCGCCTTCTCGACATGGGCATGGACCCGTTCAACTTCTCCGACGCCCTGCTCGGCGTGCTCGCCCAGCGTCTGACCAAGCGTCTGTGCCCCGACTGCAAGGTGGCCTATCACCCGGACGAAGCCGAAATCGCCCATCTGCTCGACGAGTACTGCGCCGAGATGCTTGCCACCACGACCTTTCAGGACGATCCGGTGGCCGCGCGCGGGGCCGTGCTCACCCAATGGCGACAGCATCATGCGGATGCCCAGGGGCGGTTCACGCTGTACCGCGCACAGGGTTGCCCGGCGTGCAACCAGGGCTATCGCGGCCGTGTCGGCCTGCACGAGCTGATGCTCGGTTCGGACCGCATCAAGCGCCTGATCCAGGAACGCGCGCGCGTCGCCGAACTGCTCGCCTGCGCGCTCGACGAAGGCATGCGCACGCTGCGCCAGGATGGCATCGACAAGATCCTCGGCGGCCTCACCGACCTCAAGCAGGTGCGCAAGGTCTGCGTGCGCTGAGCGTGCCCGGGGAGGCGGGCGGCGGCGGCCGGCCGGGCCGTGGCGCGACATCCGGCGGGCGCGATGCCGCGTCCGCCGGTTAGAATCGGCGCGGCACGTTCAACTCCGGAGTTCCGCCCCATGTTCCGCATCGCCCCCAGCATCCTTTCGGCCAACTTCGCCAAGCTCGGCGAGGAAGTGAACAACGTCATCGCCGCCGGCGCCGACTGGGTCCACTTCGACGTGATGGACAACCACTACGTGCCCAACCTCACCATCGGGCCGCTGGTGTGCGAGGCGCTGCGCCCGGTGACCACCGCGCCGATCGACGTCCACCTGATGGTCAAGCCGGTCGATCGCATCATTCCTGACTTCGCCAAGGCCGGCGCCGACATCATCACCTTCCACCCCGAAGCTTCCGAGCACATCGACCGCAGCCTCGGGCTGATCCGCGATTCCGGCTGCAAGGCCGGGCTGGTGTTCAATCCGGCGACGCCGCTGCACTACCTCGACCACGTCATGGACAAGATCGACATCGTCCTGCTGATGAGCGTGAACCCGGGCTTCGGCGGGCAGAAGTTCATTCCCGGCACGCTCGCCAAGCTGCGCGCGGCGCGCGCCCGGCTCGACGCCTACGAGGCCGAGAGCGGGCGCCGCATCCTGCTCGAGATCGACGGCGGGGTGAAGACCGACAACATCGCCGAGATCGCCCGCGCCGGCGCCGACACCTTCGTCGCTGGTTCGGCGGTGTTCGGCGCCGGCCGCGACACCGATCCCCACCGCTACGACAGCGTGATCGGCGCGCTGCGCACCGAGCTCGCCACGGTGGCGGCATGAGCGCGTCCGCAGGGCGGCGCGCAGCACCTTCGGGGCGACTGTCGCGCAGCGGCAGGGGGGACGTGCAGTGAGTCAGGCGCCTTATGCGGTGCGCGCGGTGCTGTTCGATCTCGACGGCACCTTGCTCGACACCATTGCCGATCTCGCCGAAGGCGCCAACCGCATGCTCGTCGAGCTTGGCCGCCCGCCGCGCCCGCTCGCCGAAATCCACAGCTTCGTCGGCAAGGGCATGGCCAATCTGGTGCGGCGCTGCCTGACTGAAAATGCCGGCGCCGACGAGGCCGAGATCGACGCCGCGATCGGCGTTTTCCGCCGCCACTACAGCGCGGTCAATGGCCTGCACACGCGCCTCTATCCCGACGTGCGCGACACCCTGGACGCGCTGCGCGCGCGCGATCTCAAGCTCGCCGTGGTGACCAACAAGCCGGAGGCGTTTACTCTGCCGCTGCTCGAGCGCATGGGGCTGGCCGCCCATTTTGCGGCGGTGGTCAGCGGCGACACCCTGCCGACCCGCAAGCCCGATCCGGCGATGCTGCACTACGCCTGCGCGCAACTCGGGGTCGGGGCGACGCAGGCGCTGATGGTCGGCGACTCGGCCAACGACGCGCTCGCCGCGCGTGCCGCCGGCATGCCGGTGCTGCTCGTCGACTACGGCTACAGCGAAGGCATGCCGGTGGACACCATCGAATGCGATGGGCTACTATCATCGGCACTTCAGGTTCTGGATCGCATCGCACCGGCATGAGCTTTTCCCGCCTTGCCGGGCACGCCTCTCCCCACATCTCATCGTGACTCTCGCACTTCGGGTTTCGGACACTTTCACCGCCACTACCGGCGCCGCGCAGCGGTGCTGGCGTGGCGGTTGGCGTTGGCCTGCGGGCCACTAATACGCGCACCCTTCGCGGGTCGCCGGCTGTAGCGCCCGTTGTGGCGCGTCCCCTCCGGCCTTCACCCGCACCCCGTCCGAATCGAACCCGTCCTGCCGTGGAGTCTCCATGCTCGAACACGAATTCAACGCCCTCGCCGCCGAGGGCTACAACCGCATCCCGGTTACTCTCGAGACCTTCGCCGATCTCGACACCCCGCTGTCGATCTACCTGAAACTCGCCAACGAGCCCTACACCTACCTGCTCGAATCGGTGCAGGGCGGCGAGCGCTTCGGCCGTTACTCCTTCATCGGCCTGGCCTCGCCGACGCGCATCGAGGTCTATGGTCGCTCCGCGCTGCTGCTCACCGGCAACCGCCTGGTCGAGCGCCGCGATTATGGCGACCCGCTCAATTTCGTCGCCGAGTTCATGAACCGCATCAAGGTGCCGCCGCGCGAGCACCTGCCGCGCTTTGCCGGCGGCCTGGTGGGCTGCTTCGGTTATGACACCGTGCGCTATATCGAGCCGCGCCTGTCGAAGACCGAGAAGCCCGACACCATCGGCACGCCCGACATCTTGCTGCTGCTCTCCGAAGAGATCGCCATCGTCGATAACCTCACGGGCAAGCTCACCCTCGTGGTCTATGCCGAGCCCGAGGTGCCGGGGGCGTTCAAGCGCGCGCAGAAGCGGCTTTCCGAACTGCTCGCGCGCCTGCGCGCGCCGGTGTCGATTCCGCCCGAGACCCGCGCCGAGCCGCAGCCGGCGGTGTCGAGCTTCGGCGAGGAGGCGTTCAAGGACGCGGTGCGTCGCGCCAAGCAGTACATCGTCGATGGCGACATCATGCAGGTGGTGCTGTCGCAGCGCATGAGCAAGCCGTTCGCGGCCAGCCCGATGGCGCTGTACCGGGCGATCCGCTCGCTCAATCCCTCGCCCTACCTGTTCTACTTCAATCTCGACGACTTCCATGTCGTCGGCGCTTCGCCGGAGATTCTCGTCCGCCTCGAGGACGACAACGTCACCGTGCGGCCGATCGCCGGCACGCGCAAGCGCGGCGCCACCGTGGCCGAGGATCAGGCGCTCGAGCGCGATCTGCTCGCCGACGAGAAGGAGCGCGCCGAGCACCTGCAGCTGCTCGACCTCGGCCGCAACGATGCCGGCCGTGTGTCGGAGATCGGTTCGGTGCGGGTCACCGAGCGCTTCACCATCGAGCGCTACTCGCACGTGATGCACATCGTCTCCAACGTCGAGAGCAAGCTCAAGGACGGTCTGGACGCGCTCGCGGTGCTGCGTGCGACGTTCCCGGCGGGCACGGTGTCGGGCGCGCCCAAGGTGCGCGCGATGGAGATCATCGACGAGCTCGAGCCGGTCAAGCGCGGCATCTACGCGGGCTCGGTGGGCTATCTCGGCTTCCACGGCGACATGGACGTCGCGATCGCGATCCGCACCGCGGTAGTCAAGGACGGCATGATTCACGTGCAGGCCGGTGCGGGCATCGTCGCCGACTCCGATCCCGACGCCGAATGGCAGGAAACGCAGAGCAAGGCGCGGGCCATGCTGCGCGCGGCCGAGATGGCCGAGGGCGGGCTGGATACGCGGGTTTGAGGCTTGTGCCGCTGGCGGCTCGGTGAGCTGAAGCCGGCGCCACGGCGGTATTTATTCCATGGCTGCGGAACTCGCTCGCTGTGCGCGCTCGGACAGTCCTCGCTCTTCCACAAACACCGCCCATGTCGCCTCGCGATGGCGCAGCCTCAAACGCGCGCCGACCGTTCAGCCGCAAACCGCCCGACACTACACAGCTATTCCATGGCGTCGCAGCCTACACCCCTGCCGCGACGCAGTGAAAAGGAAGACCGACATGTTGCTGATGATCGACAACTACGACAGCTTCACCTACAACCTCGTGCAGTATTTCGGCGAACTGGGCGCGAAGGTGAAGGTTTACCGCAACGACGAAATCACCCTCGAGCAGATCGCCCACATGAACCCCGCGCACCTGGTGATCTCGCCGGGGCCGTGCTCGCCGGCGGAAGCCGGCATCTCGGTGGCGGCGATCCGCGAATTCGCCGGGAAGCTCCCTGTGCTTGGCGTCTGCCTCGGCCACCAGAGCATCGGCGCGGCCTTCGGCGGGCGCATCGTCCATGCCAAGAAGATGATGCACGGCAAGGTCTCGCCGGTGCATCACGCCGATGCCGGGGTGTTCCGGGGGCTGCCCAATCCGCTCACGTGCACGCGTTACCATTCGCTCGCGATCGAACGCGAGAGCCTGCCCGACTGTCTCGAAGTCACCGCGTGGACCGACGACGGCGAGATCATGGGCGTGCGCCACCGCACGCTCGACGTCGAAGGCGTGCAGTTCCACCCCGAATCGATCCTGACCGAATGCGGTCACCAATTGCTGAACAACTTCCTCCAGCGCGGCCATGCCGCGGCCTGACGACCGCAACAAGGAGCACGCCATGACGATTACCGCCCAGCAAGCCCTGCAACGCACCATCGAGCATCGCGAGATCTTCTACGACGAAATGCTGTCGCTGATGCGCCAGATCATGGCCGGCGAAATCTCGCCGGTGATGACCGCGGCCATCCTCACCGGCCTGCGCGTCAAGAAGGAAACCATCGGCGAGATCACCGCCGCCGCCGAGGTGATGCGCGAACTCGCCACCAAGGTGGTGGTGCCGCCGCCCCACGAGCACTTCATCGACATCGTCGGCACCGGCGGCGACGGCTCGCACACCTTCAACATCTCCACCGCCACCATGTTCGTCGCCGCGGCCGCCGGCGCCCGCGTGGCCAAGCATGGCAACCGCAGCGTGTCGTCGAAATCGGGCAGTGCCGACGCCATCGAGGCGCTCGGCGGCAACCTCATGCTGAGTCCCGCACAGGTTGCACAGTGCATCGCCGAAACCGGCATCGGCTTCATGTTCGCGCCCAACCACCACGCGGCGATGAAGAACGTCGCCGCGGTGCGGCGTGAAATGGGGGTGCGCACGATCTTCAACATCCTCGGTCCGCTCACCAACCCGGCCGGCGCCCCCAACACCTTGCTCGGCGTCTTTCACCCCGACCTCGTCGGCATCCTGGTGCGGGTCATGGAGCGCCTTGGCGCCAACCACGTCATGGTGGTGCATGGCCTCGACGGCATGGACGAGGTCAGCCTTGGCGCCGCCACCCTGGTCGGCGAGCTCAAGGACGGCAAAGTCTCGGAGTACGAGATCCACCCCGAGGATTTCGGCCTGGCTATGGTCGGCAGCCGCAACCTGCGCGTCGAAACCCCGGAGGAGTCGCGCCGCGTGCTGCTCTCCGCCCTCGACAACGAGCCCGGCCCGGCGCGCGACATCGTCGTTTTCAACGCCGGGGTGGCGCTGTACACCGCCAACCTCGCCGACTCCATCGCAGCCGGCATCGCACGCGCGCGCACCGTGATCGAAAGCGGCGCGGCACGCGCCAAACTGGCCGAATACGTGGCGTGCACGCAGCGCGTCGGGGAGGCGAAATGAGCGACATCCTGAACAAGATCTGCGCGGTGAAGGTCGAGGAAGTGGCCGCCGCGCGCGCGCAGAAGCCGCTCGCCACGGTGCGCGCGGAGGCTGCGGCCGAAGCCCCGGCGCGCGACTTCGTCGGCGCACTGCGCGCCAAGATCGCCGCCGGTCGTGCCGCGGTGATCGCCGAGATCAAGAAGGCAAGCCCGTCCAAGGGCGTGATCCGCGAGGATTTCCGCCCTGCGGACATCGCCCGCGCCTACGAGGCCGCCGGCGCCGCCTGCCTGTCGGTGCTCACCGACCGCCCGTTCTTTCAGGGCGACCCCGCCTACCTGCGCGCCGCGCGCGCGGCCTGCGCGCTGCCGGCGCTGCGCAAGGACTTCCTCGTCGACGCCTATCAGGTCTATGAGGCGCGCGCGATGGGCGCGGACGCCATCCTGCTGATCGCCGCCTGCCTCGACCTCGCGCAGATGCGCGAGATGGAGGCGATCGCCGGCGAGCTGGGGCTGGCGGTGCTGGTCGAGGTCCACGACGCCGCCGAGCTCGAGCAGGCGCTGCAGCTCGACACCCCGCTGATCGGCGTGAACAACCGCAATCTGCGCACCTTCGAGGTTTCGCTGCAGACCACCGTCGACTTGTTGCCGCGCATCGCCGCTGCGGGCGGCGATCGGCTGGTGGTCACCGAGTCGGGCATCCTGAGCGCGGACGATGTCGCGCTCATGCGCGGCCGCGGCGTCGACGCCTTCCTCGTCGGCGAGGCCTTCATGCGCGTGCCCGATCCGGGCGCCGGCCTGCGCGCGCTGTTCGGCTAGGCGGATGCGCGCCGAGTCCGGTTCCGGCGCGGAAACGAGCACGCCGGCGCCCTTGTCGGTGCGGCGCCCGCACTGGCGTCGAGTGCTCGCCGCGGTCGCGCTTGGCGCCGGCGGCGTGTTGCTCGCGCTGGGCTGGGCGCTCGGTACCGAGTCCGGGCTGCGTGCGCTGGCGCGCGCGACCGAAGCCGCGAGCGGCGGCGCGCTGCGCATCGACGGCGCCAGCGGGCGGGTGTTCGGCAGCGTGCGCATCGCCACGCTGCGCTACGCCGCCCCCAGCCTGGCGCTCGAGGTCGACGACTTCGCGCTCGACTGGCGGCCGTCGGCGCTGCTCGATGGGCGTCTGGACATCGACCGCCTCGCCGCCGCGCGCGTGGCGGTGGCGCGGGAAGCCGCCGCCGACGACACCGCGCCGGCCGCCGCGCCGGCTGATCTGCGCCTGCCACTGGCGGTGCGCGTCGGCGAACTCGCGCTTGCGCGGTTCGAGCTGCGTGCGCCGGGCGAAGCCGCCGAGGCACCGCAGTTCGCGTTCTCCGAGCTGCGCGCCGCACTCGCCAGCGACGGCGCGGCGCATCGCCTCGAGCGCCTGGCGGTGGCCTTGCCTTTCGGCGCGCTCGAACTGTCCGCCGAACTCGCCGGCGCGAGTCCGTTCGCGCTGCGCGCGCAGGCCGCGCTCAGCGGCGAACTGCGCGGCGAAGCCTACCGGCTGGCGCTGGATGCGGACGGCACCCTGCTCGAACCCCGGCTGGAGATGCGGGCCCGCGGCGCCGGCGTCGAAGGGCGCGCCGAGCTTCTTGCCGCGCCTTTCGACGCGGTGGCGCTGCGCCGGCTGCAGGTCACGGCCGGCGACATCGATCCGTCGGCCTTCGCTGCCGCGGCGCCGCACGCTGCGCTGCGCATCGCGGCCACGGTGG
>JAEWVQ010000116.1 GCA_023459095.1 Pseudomonadota bacterium
GGCCTCGGGCTGGCGCGCCCAGGCGGCCTCGTAGGCCGCACGCAAAGCGGAACCGCCAAGGGGCGCCTGCGCCGGCGGTGCCGGCCAGGCGGCAGTGGCCAGCACGGCGCATGCGCCGCCCGCCAGCCAGCGTCTGCATGACTGTTGCAACATCCGAATCTCCAGTGATGAACGACACACGGGGAATCGGCAGGGCGCGCGCGCCGCGGCATCGCGGCACAACACCGCGTTACACAGACGTCAACGCGAAGAAGGCGATCGGAAAAAGGTGAACAGCGCCCTGCCGCTCAGGCCGCGGCGGGCCAGTTCGGGCGTTCGGGCGTGGAAGCGTGCTCGGCGAGCGCCGGCAGCACGAAAACGGGCGGAGCGCGCCCTGGAATCGACAACGGCAGCACGCGCGCCACCGGTGGTACGCCAAAGGCGCAGCCGGCATGGCAGGCGCCGCAATCGGAATCACCGCCCGCCCAGGCAGCCGCCTGAAGGGCGCTTGAGTCGCCCGCCCCATCGTCATCGGCGTGATGCAGATGATCGTGATGGCCGAAGTGCTCGGCGGCGGCGCCCGTCTCGTGCTGGCAATAGACGCTCACCGCCGCCCACGCGGCCTGCAGCGGCATCAGTACCAGGAGGAGGGTCGCGAACAGGCGGCGCATGGGCGGCGATTATAGGCAAGCATCGCGGTCCCGCGCCAGCGCACCCGGCGGCGACGCTTGCCCACACCGGTGGCGATTGCCACAATCGCTCCCCACTCTCGTTTCCCCACCCGCACAGGACGACGCCCATGCCCCGTATCGGAACCCCGCTCTCCCCCACCGCCACCCGCGTGCTGCTGTGCGGCGCCGGCGAACTGGGCAAGGAAGTCGTCATCGAGCTGCAGCGTCTGGGCTGCGAGGTGATCGCCGTCGACCGCTACGCCAACGCCCCGGCGATGCAGGTGGCGCACCGCAGCCACGTCATCAGCATGCTGGACGGCGCCGCGCTGCGCGCGGTGATCGAGCAGGAGAAGCCGCACTACATCGTGCCCGAGATCGAGGCCATCGCCACCGCCACCCTGGTGGAACTCGAAGCCGAAGGCTACACCGTGATCCCGACCGCGCGCGCCGCCCAGCTCACCATGAACCGCGAAGGCATCCGCCGTCTGGCCGCCGAGGAGCTCGGCCTGCCGACCTCGCCCTACCGCTTCGCCGACAGTTACGACGACTACGCCGCGGCGGTCGCCGCGCTCGGTTTTCCCTGCGTGGTCAAGCCCATCATGAGTTCGTCGGGCAAGGGTCAGAGCCTGCTGCGCGGACCCGACGACGTGCGGAAGGCGTGGGACTACGCCCAGGAAGGCGGGCGCGCGGGCAAGGGCCGGGTGATCGTCGAGGGCTTCATCGACTTCGACTACGAGATCACCCTGCTCACCGTGCGCCACGCCGGCGGCACCACCTTCTGCGCGCCGGTCGGCCACCGCCAGGAAAAGGGCGACTACCAGGAGTCCTGGCAGCCGCAGCCGATGAGCGAGAAGGCGATCGCCGAATCGGAACGGATCGCGCTGGCGGTGACCGGCGCGCTCGGCGGCCGCGGGCTGTTCGGCGTCGAACTGTTCATCAAGGGCGACACGGTGTGGTTCAGCGAGGTCTCGCCGCGCCCGCACGACACCGGGCTGGTGACGCTGATCTCGCAGGATCTGTCCGAATTCGCGCTCCACGCGCGCGCCATCCTCGGCCTGCCGATCCCGGCGATCCGTCAGGTGGGGCCGTCGGCCTCGGCGGTGATCCTGGTCGAAGGCGAATCGACCCAACCGAGCTTCGCCAACCTCGGCGCCGCGCTCGCCGAGCCGGACACCGCGCTGCGCCTGTTCGGCAAGCCCGAGGTCAAGGGCCAGCGCCGCATGGGCGTGGCGCTGGCGCGCGACGAATCGGTGGACGCCGCGCGCGCGAAGGCGTTGCGCGCGGCGCAGGCGGTACAGGTCGAGCTGTAAGCGCGTCACCGGCGGCTGCGGGTTCAGCCTCCCGAGCAGCCGCAGCCGTTGCCACCGCCGCACGAACCGGCCGGCGCCGCCGCCCGGCTGTGCAGCTGGATCGAGAAGTCGATGACGATGTTGCCCGGATCGCGGGCAACGTAGGCGATGCCGACCTGGTCGCCGTAGCGGCGCTGGATCTGGTCGAGCAGCGGCAGCGGATCGTGGTCGTTGACGAAGCGCATCGTCTCGCCGTCATCGAGCGCCTCGAGCGCGCCGAAGATCGCCGCATGGCGGAAGCGCTTGGCGACGCCGCGGGCGTCGAAGCCGAACACTGCATCGCCGAAAACAGACCGTTCACTCATTTCTCATCCTCTCCAGGGTTGGTGCGCGGCACCCGCCGCAGCGCCGCCAATCGTGGCGTGCCCGCCCGCAGCCTTCCTTGAGCCAGAACAAGAATCGCCGGCCACGGGCACCGCGCACGCGGCGCCCGGCCCATCGCCCCTATAATCCGGCATGATCCCGACCGACCCCACCCACGCCGCGGGCTCCGTGCCCGACGCTGCGTCCGCCACCACCGTCCCCACCACCCGCACCGATGCCGCAACCGAAGCCGAGCCCGGCCCCGCGTTCGACACCCTGGCGCTGCCGCCCGCTTTTGTCGCCACCCTGACCCGCCTCGGCTACCTGCGCACCACGCCGATCCAGGCCGCCGCGCTACCCGCCGCGCTCGCCGGCCACGACGTGCTCGCCCAGGCCCGCACCGGTAGCGGCAAGACCGCGGCGTTCGCGCTGCCGCTGCTCGCCCGCCTCGACCCCGCGCGCTTCGCGGTGCAGGCTCTGGTGCTGTGCCCGACGCGCGAACTCGCCGACCAGGTGGCGCAGGAAACCCGCCGCCTCGCCCAGGCCATCGACAACCTCAAGGTGCTCACGCTGTGCGGCGGCACGCCGGTGCGCCCGCAGCTCGCCAGCCTCGCCCACGGCGCGCACGTCGTGGTCGGCACCCCGGGGCGCATCCTCGACCACCTGCAGCGCGGCAGCCTCGCCCTCGACGCGCTCGCCACCCTGGTGCTCGACGAAGCCGACCGCATGCTCGACATGGGTTTCGCCGAGGACATCGCCGCGGTGGTCGCGGCCTGCCCGGCCGCGCGCCAGACCCTGCTGTTCTCGGCGACCTTTCCCGAACCCATCGTCGAACTCGGCCGCCGCCTGCTGTGCACGCCGCACGAAATCCGCCTGCACACCCCGCACGAAGCCGGCCGCATCCGCCAGCGCTTCTACGAAGTCACCGAAGACGGCCGCTTCAACGCCGTCGCCCGCCTGCTCGCCCACTTCCGCCCGGAGAGCACGCTCGCCTTCTGCAACACCCGCCAGCAATGCCGCGGCCTGGTCGACGTGCTGCGTGCGCACGGCATCGCCGCGCTCGCGCTGCACGGCGAACTCGACCAGCGCGAGCGCGACCAGGTGCTGGTGCGCTTTGCCAACCGCAGCTGCGCGGTGCTGGTGGCCACCGACGTCGCCGCGCGCGGCCTCGACATCGCCGAGCTGGAAGCGGTGATCAACGTGTACGTCACCCCCGAACCCGAAGTGCACATCCACCGCATCGGCCGCACCGGGCGCGCCGGGCGCGACGGCTGGGCGCTGAGTCTGGCGAGCGCGGCGGAGCGCAACCGGGTGGCGAACATCGCGCAGCGCCTGGGTGCGGAGGTCGAATGGCAGGCGCTCGACGACCTCGCGCCCGCCGCCGACGCGCCGCTGCAGGCGCCGATGGCGACCCTGCTCATCCTGAGCGGCCGCAAGGACAAGCTGCGCGCCGGCGACGTGCTCGGCGCGCTCACCGGCGACGCCGGCCTGCACCGCGATCAGGTCGGGCGCATCACCGTCACCGACACCTCCACCTATGTCGCGGTGCGCCGCGAGCACGCCCGCGATGCGCTGAAACGGCTCGGCGCGGGCCGCATCAAGGGCCGGCGTGTGCGCGTGCATCTGCTCGACGACTGAAACCGCAGGCGCGGGCGGTTGCTGCCCGCCGCCTCCGCCGCCGGCGCTCAGGAGCCGGCCAGTCCCGGCCGCCCCCAGTAGCGCTGCATCATCGGCTTGACGCTGACGCCATGGACCAGGATCGACAACGTGACCACGATCAGCGTCATGTGGATCAGCTGCAGCGCGATCGGCTCCGGCAAGCCGTGCTGGATGGCGTACATCAGGTAGTACAGCGAGCCGATGCCGCGCACGCCGAACCAGCCCGCCAGGCCGCGTACGGTCCACGGCGTGCGCGTGCCCAGCAGGCCGACGACGACGCTCAGCGGCCGCGCGACCAAAAACAGGAAGGCCGCCAGCCCGACCGCGCGCCAGCTCCACGAATCGACGAACAGCGTGCCGCCGATCAGCAGGATCAGCACCACCTCCGACAGCCGCTCGAGATGCTCCTTGAACACCAGCGCGCCCTCGCTCACCGAGGCCGCCGGGGCATGGCCTGCGCCTGCCGGCGCCGCGCGCTCGCGCAGGCGCTCGTCCACCTCGGGTTCGGCGCCGGCCAGGCGGCGTTCGGTCTGGCGCAGCGCCACCGCGGCGAAAAACACCGCGAGAAAGCCCCAGGCCAGCGCCAGCACGCTCAGGCCATAGACCACGCCGATCAGGCCGAGGCCGAGAAAATCGTCCATCAGGCCGTGGCGCGCGCGCGTGCCACGCAAGCGCCCGGCCAGATGCGCCAGCCCCGTGCCACAAGCCACGCCAATGGCAATCGCCGCCGCTGTCGCCCACAGCACATCGACCAACACCCAGCGCAGGCCGAAATCGCCCAGTTCGTGGAGACCGAGCAGACCCAGCCCGAGCATCACGAACGGAAACGCGCTGCCGTCGTTCATGCCCGCCTCGCAGGTCAGGGTGAAGCGCAGGCGGTCGCGATCGCCGGGGTGGCGCACCTGCACGTCGGTGGCCAGCACCGGATCGGTGGGCGCGACGATGGCGCCGAGCAGCACCGCCGGCCCCAGCGGCAGACCGAGCGCGAGATGCGCGAACGCCGCCACCAGGCCGACGGTGAGCGTCATCGAGGCGAAGGCGAGCAGGATGGGCGTGCGCCAGCGCGGCAGGCTGAACGGCACCGGCATCTTCACCCCGGCGGCAAAGAGCGAGATCAGCACCGCGACCTCGGTGAGCACTTCGAGGAGCGCGGACTGCTTGAGCGGATTGAAATGGAACAGGTGGAACACGGTGGGCCCCACCAGCACGCCGACCGCGAGATAGATGATCGCCGAGGTCACCGGCAGGCGCCGGATCGCGGACGAAGTCAGGCCCATGGCGAGCAGCAAGCCGCCGACGAGCAGGAACCACTGTGCGTTGGTCATTTTCGATGTGGATGCCGGCGCGTCACCCGAGGTGCGGCGCGGCGCAGGAAACGGAGCGCGGTGTCGGCCGGCTGCGGGCAGCCGCGCGTGCGCGCCGCGTGCCCTCCCCGGCGCGGCGCACCGACGGGGCGCAATTGTATCGCCGCCGCCGGCACCGCCGCGACGCGCCCATGCCGGCCGATTTGTAAGCGAATGCGCGCGCCCGTTCAGGGACGGGCACCCTGCCCGCCTTCGGCCTCGGGAGGGGTGGCTGCGG
>JAEWVQ010000117.1 GCA_023459095.1 Pseudomonadota bacterium
CGGTGATGGTCGCCGAGCTGATGGCGGGCCAGGCCGGCCACTGCAATTTCGACACCGTGCCCTGGGTCATCTACACCAGCCCGGAAATCGCCTGGGTCGGCAAGACCGAGCAGCAGCTCAAGGCCGAAGGTGTGGCCTACAAAGTCGGCAAGATCCCTTTCCTGGCCAACGGCCGCGCGCTCGGCATGGGCGAACCGACCGGTTTCGTGAAGATGATCGCCGACGCTGCCACCGACCGCATCCTCGGCGTGCACATCATCGGCGCCAACGCCTCGGAGCTGATCGCCGAAGCCGTGGTGGCGATGGAGTTTGCCGGCTGCAGCGAAGACCTCGCGCGCATCTGCCACGCTCACCCGACTTTGTCGGAAGTGGTGCACGAAGCCGCGCTGGCCTGCGACAAGCGGCCGCTGCACTTCTGATTCGGCGCGCGGTGATGCCGGCCCGCGGGCCGGCACCGTGAAACAAGGGCGGACACCGCGAGGTGCCCGCCCTTGTCACGTGAGGGCGTGGGTCACGCCGTCATGACGGATCCTGCGCCGAGGGTTTGCGGCGGGCAGGGCGCCGCGTGGCGGCGGCCGTCGGGGCTGGCGCGGCGTTGCTGCCGTTACCCTGCGGAGTGTCCAGCCCCAGGGTCGTGGCGACGCGGGCGAAGCGGGTCGCGAACGCGGCGCTGTCCGCATCGCCGCGCGCCTGTGCCAGCGAATGCGCGATCTCCAGCGTGCGCTGGCGCTGTTCGGTGGTCGGCAGCAGCGCGGGCAGGCCGGCCAGGGTGCGCGCCTCGTCGATCAGGAACAGCAGGGCCTGGCGCTTGAGCGCGCCCTTCAGTGTGGCGACCGGTATCGGCTCGTCGGGAACGTGGCGCTGCAGGGCGGTGCGCAGCAAGTTGAACGGACGCTCGTCGAAGTCGAGCAGATCGGGCTTGGTGAGGAAGATGGCGCGGATTACCCCGTCGAGCAGGCTGCCGTGCTCGAAATCGCCGGCGATCGCACGACGTTGCAGATTGCGGAATTCGTCCTCCATCCAGCTGTGCGGCTGGTCACGGCGCGGCGGCGCTGCGTCCCCCAGACCGACCAGGGCGCGCAGCAGCGGTGCTTCGTACACGGCGGTGAACACTTGTTCCTGCAGCCGGTCGCGGACGTCGCGGTAGTGGTTGAGCACGTCTTCGACCGTGCCGGAAACCCGCTTCTCCAAGGTCACGAAGGGATTGTCCGCGGCTGCCGGCGCGCGGTGCAGCGCAGTCAGGCCGGCGACCGCGGCGAGCGGCCACAGCAGCGGGTTGGCGTCGGACATGCACAGCCGCTCGAAGCGCGCCGGATTCAGGTTGCGGCAGGTTTCGGCGAGCAACTCGTTGCTGGCGAAGCGAATCCAGGGCGAGACGAAGGTGTCGTACAGCCCCTGATTGATCAGCGCGACGCGCTTGACCACCTCGAACGCGCGCTCGTCGTCGCGGCCATCGTCCAGCGCCAGGATGTCGTCGAGGGTGCGGGGTTCGAAGCGTACGTGGTAACGGCCGTGGACGTACTCGCGACCGGGCATCTCCGGCCGGGTGTCGTCGATCACCGCCTCGTAGAGTCCGGGCGGCAGCACGTCGATCAGCTCCAGGGTGCCGAGCAGCTTGTCGGTCTGCTTCTGTGCCACCGAGGCGGAGACGAAGATGCCGAGGTGGCCGATTTTCTCGTGCAGGCAATAGACGATGGTCTGTTCGTTGAGGCGGATGTCGTCGACGCTGTCGTACAGATCGGGAATCCAGTTCAGCGCTTGCTGCGGCGGCGTGATGTTGTCGCCCCACGAGGCGAACACGATGATCGGCGAGCGGATGTTGCGCAGATCGATGCGCGTGCGTCCGTCCGCGCAGACCACGTCGCCGGCGGACAGACGGTTGCCGACAAAGAGATTCTGCGTGATCCACTCCATCTCCGCCTTGTTGAGCAGGAAGTGCCCACCCCACCAGCGCTCGAATTCGAGAAAGCGCTCGCGCTCGGTGTCGACGTGGGTAAACAGGTTGTAAGGCTTGCTCCAGAACGTGTTCGCTGGATTGAGCAGTTCGAAGTTGTTGACCAGGTAGGCGCCGTCGAAGCGGCCGTTGCCCAGGTCGCCGGCGAGCGACGCCAGCCAGGTGCCGCCGAGCAGGCCGCCGGCATAGCGCATCGGGTTCTTGCCGCGCACACCGGCCCAGTACGAGATCGGCGATCCGGCGAGAAGGATGGGGCCCACCGCCTGCGGCGCCGCCGCGGCCAGCATCATCAGCGCCCAGCCGCCCTGGCAGTTGCCGATCACCAGTGGCTTCGGCGCCGCCGGATGGAGTGCATTGACGTGCGACAGGAACACGTACTCGGCCCGCGTCACCGAGCCGATGGTCTGCCCTGGTACCGGGGTCGGGAAGAACATCACGAAATAGCACGGATGTCCCTGGCGCAGCGCGATGCCGATGCCACTGTCGATCTTGAAGCCGCCGATACCCGGCCCGTGCCCGGCGCGCGGGTCGATGACGACGAAGGGGCGCTTGTCCGGATCGGTGGGCGGACAGTCCGCGCTCGGGTGGATGCGGGCGAGCGCGTAGT
>JAEWVQ010000118.1 GCA_023459095.1 Pseudomonadota bacterium
ACGTCGAGCTCGTTCATGGTTCGATGACCTCGCCGCGCAGCAGGAACTTGGCCATCGCGGTGGCGCCGACGAAGCCGAACAGGGCGATCAGCAGTGCGATGTCGAAATAAATCGCGGAGCCGAAGCCGATGCCCAGCATCAGGATGGTGAGCATGCCGTTGATGTAGAGGGTGTCGAGGGCGAGGATGCGGTCCTGCGCGGTGGGGCCGCGCAGCAGGCGGATCAGCGCGCACAGCATCGCGGTGGCGAAGCAGGCCAGGGCGAACTGAACCGCCCAGGGGAGGATGGCGTTCATTCGAAGATCTCCATCAGGGGGCGTTCGTAACGGTGCTTGATGGTGCGCAGCCACCCGGCTTCATCCTGAAGGTCGAGGACGTGCAGGGTGAGCACGTTGTGCTCGGGGTCGTGGCCGGCCCACACCGTGCCCGGCGTGGCGGTGACGATCAGGCTCAGCATTGCCAGGCCGTGGGGGTCGCGCATGTCGAGCGGGATCTTCAGAAAGCCCACGCGCGGCTGGCGGCGCGCGGCGCCGAGGATGATGCCGCCGACGGCGAGGTTGGAGCGCACGATGTCCACCAGCACGTGGGCGATCAGGCCGATGGCGACGTGCAGGCGGTGTGGCCAGGCGGGGAGCGGGCGCAGCCGGGCGACCGCGCGTGTCACCAGCAGGGCGAACACGACGCCGAGCACGAACTGGCCTGCGCCGAGGCTGTCGTTGAGCAGCAGCCACATCGCCAGCAGGACCACGGGCAGCACGGGAACGAGCGGTTTGCGCTTCACTGCGCCGGCCCTCCGTCCATCGCCGGCAGCACGGCACCGATGTAGGACTGTGGCGCATGCAGGGACGCGGCCGCGGCGTTGAAGTACGACATCGCCGGCCCCGCGCCCAGCGCCAGCACCACGCACAGCAGCAGCAGCGCCGCCACCGGGCCGGCCTCGAGCAGCTGCAGGCGCGGCGTGCTGCGCTCGGTGCTCCAGAACACGCGTATGCCCAGGCGCGACAGCGTGATCATGCCGGCGAGCCCGGACAGCAGCAGGGCGGCGATGAAGGCCCACGACACCCAGCCGGTGCCGGCCGGCAGCGCGGCGACCGCCGCCGACAGCATCGAGAACTTGGCGACGAAGGTCGCCAGTGGCGGCAGGCCGGTGAGCAGCAGCGCGCACGACACGAAGGCGAGGCCGAGGAAGGCCATCGCCGCGGGGATGGCGACACCGACCACTTCGTCGGGGTGCTCGGTCTCGCCCGCGCTCTGCACGCCGAAGGCCTCGAAGCTGACCGCGAGCAGGTCGGCGGCGAAGCTGCGGTTGCGCTCGGCCATCTCGATCACCATGAAGAACGCGCCGCTGCCGAGTACCGAGGTCACCAGATAGAACAGCGCGGGCCCGGTCATCGAGGTGCCGGTGAAGCCGATCGCGGTGAGCAGGGTGCCCGAGGACACGATCACCAGGAAGCCGGCGAGGCGGTCGAGGCTTTGCGCGGCGAGCACGCCCAGGGTGCCGCTGGCCATCGTCACCAGGCCGCCGTAGAACAGCCATTCGCCGCCGAAGGGCGCGGGTGCGCCGGCCTCGGAGAGTACGGTGGCAAAGCGCAGCAGCGCATACACGCCGACCTTGGTGAGCACCGCGAACACTCCGGCCACCGGCGCCGCCGCCGCGCCGTAGGCCGACGGCAGCCAGAAGTTGAGCGGCCAGGCCGCGGCCTTGACCAGGAACACGATACCGAGCAGTGCCGCGCCGAGGTCGAACAGCGCGCGCTCCTCGGCGCCGAGCGTGGGGACGCGCACCGCGAGGTCGGCGATGTTGAGCGTGCCGGTGACGCCGTAGATCAGCGCTGCGGCGATCAGGAAGAGCAGCGAGGCGACCAGGTTCACCGCGATGTAGTGCAGCCCGGCTTTCACCCGCGCCGGCCCCGAGCCGTGCATCACCAGGCCGTAGGAGGCGGCGAGCAGGACTTCGAAGAACACGAAGAGGTTGAACAGATCGCCGGTCAGGAAGGCGCCGTTGAGCCCCATCAGCAGGATCTGGAACATCGACAGGTAGTGCACCCCGGCGCGCTCCCAGCGCGCGAACGAGTACACCAGCGCGGCCAGCCCGAGCACTGCCGTCAGCGCCAGCATGAGTGCGGCGAGGCGGTCGACGACGAGCACGATGCCGAACGGCGCGACCCAGTTGCCGAGCGCGTACACGCCGATCTCGCCGGGCCAGGGTGCGGCCAGGCGGCCGTCGGCGATCGCCAGCAGGGCGAGGGCGACCGCGAGCTGGGCGAGGGTGGCGGCGAGCGCGATCGCCGCGCGCCGGCCGCGGCGGGTTTCACCGATCAGCAGCAGGCCGGCCCCGGCGAGCAGGGGCAGTACGATCGGGAGGATGGGCAGATGTTGTTGCCAGCCGGTCATCCGCGGCCCTCCGCGGCCGAGATGCGGGCGAAGTCGAAATGAAGTGCGTGCATCAGTCTTTTTCCTGCTCCCGACCGTCGACGTGGTCGGTGCCGGTCAGCCCGCGTGCGGCGAGCAGCACGACGAGGAACAGGGCGGTGGTGGCGAAGCCGATCACGATCGCGGTGAGCACCAGGGCCTGCGGCACCGGATCGGTGTACAGCGCGGGGTTGGTACCCAGCGCGGGATCGATCACGGGCGCGTTGCCGGTACGCAACCGGCCCATGGCGAAGATGAACAGATTGACCGCGTAGGCGAGCAGCGACAGGCCCATGATCACCTGGAAGGTGCGCGGGCGCAGCACCAGCCAGACCCCGGAGCCGGCCATGACGCCGATGGCGAGGGCGAGGACGATTTCCATCAGGCGTGTTCTCCACGGATCTTGTGGTGATGGCTGCGCAGCGACTGGTGGGCGATGGCGACCAGCATCAGCACGGTGGCGCCCACCACCAGCATGTATACGCCGAGGTCGAAGAGCAGCACGCTGGAGAGGTGCAGCTCGCCGATCAGCGGCAGCTCGCCGTGCCAGGCGAGGCTGGTGAGGAAGGGCGTGGATCGCGCCCAGGCGCCGATGCCGGCGCAGGCCGCGGCGAGCAGGCCGAAGCCGATCCAGTAGGTCGGGTGGATGCGCAGGTGCGACTCCACCCACACCGTGCCGCCGACGATGTACTGCAGGATCACCGCGGTGGCGAGCACGAGGCCGCCGACGAAGCCGCCGCCGGGGGCGTTGTGCCCGCGCAGCAGGAAGAACAGCGACACCAGCATGGCCAGCGGCAGCAGCAGGCGCACCAGCACCGTGGGCAGCATCAGATAGCCGGTGGGCAGCGTGGCGTGCGGGTCGACGACGCGCTCGTCGTCGATGCCGTCGGCGGCGTTCTGCTCGCGCTGCTGGCGCGGCAGCGGCACGCTCTCCGGTGCCGGGCGGAAGCGGCGCAGCAGTGCATACACGGTGAGTGCGACCACGGCGAGCACGGTGATCTCACCGAAGGTGTCGAAGCCGCGGAAATCGACCAGGATCACGTTCACCACGTTCAGTCCGCCGCCTTGCGGCAGCGACTGTTCGAGGAAGAAGGGCGAGATGCCGTCGATGTCGGGGCGGCTCAGCACGGCGTAGGCGAGCGCCGCCATGCCCAAGCCGCAGGCCACCGCCACGGCGAGGTCGCGCAGCCGGCGCAGGCGCATCGCCGCAGTGTCGGGCTGCTTCCCGGCAAGGCGCTCGTCGCGCCGCGGCAGCCAGCGCAGGCCGAGCAGGATCAGCACCGCGGTGACGACCTCGACCGCGAGCTGGGTCAGCGCCAGGTCGGGGGCCGAGAACCACACGAAGGTCAGGCTGGTGGCCAGACCGGCGCCGCCCGAGAGGATGAGCGCGGCGAGGCGGTGGTATTTGGCCTGCCAGGCGGCGGCAAGCGCGCACACCGCGCCCACCAGCCACAGCAGGACGAAGGCCGGGTTGGCGGGCAGCGGCGCGCGTTCGCCCCAGGACACCGGCTGCGGGGCGAGGGCGACCAGTGCGGCGCCGAGAGTGAACAGGAACACCATCAGCAACTGGATCTGCAGGCGCGGCGACGATAGCCGGCGCAGCGCGCCGTTCGCCGCGGTGGTGAGCGTGGTCAGCATCCAGTCGAAAGCGCGTTCGCCGTCCACGCGGCCGAGGAGCGGGGCGCCGTCGTCGCGGCGGTAGAGCACCGCGCGGTACAGGATGAGGCCGCCGATCAGCGCGGTGACGCTCATCAGCAGCGGCAGGTTGAGGCCATGCCAAACCGCGAGGCTGTAGGGTGGCGCATCGCTGCCGAGAATGGCGTCGGTCGCGGTCTCCAGAAAAGGGCCGATGGTGAGCGCGGGGAACATGCCGACGAGCAGGCAGGCGAGCACCAGCAGCGCGCTCGGCAGCAGCATGCCGCGCGTCGGTTCGTGGGGCTGGTGCGGCAGGTCCTGCGCTTCGGGGCCGAAGAACACCTGATGGATGAAGCGCGCCGAATACGCCACGCTGAACATGCCGGCGAGGGTAGCGGCGAGCGGCAGGGCGATGCGCTGCCAGTCGGGGCGGTCGAGGAACACGGTTTCGGCGAAGAACATCTCCTTCGACAGGAAGCCGTTGAGCAGCGGCACCCCGGCCATCGACGCCGCCGCGACCAGGGCCAGCGTGGCGGTGATCGGCATCGCGCGGTACAGGCCGGAGAGCCGGCGCAGGTTGCGCGTGCCGGTCTCGTGGTCGACGATGCCGGCGGCCATGAACAGCGAAGCCTTGAAGGTGGCGTGATTCACGATGTGGAACACCGCCGCGACCAGCGCCAGCGGGCTGTTCATGCCGAGCAGCAGGGTGATGAGGCCGAGGTGGCTGATCGTCGAGTAGGCGAGCACGCCTTTCATGTCCTGCTGGAAGATCGCCAGATAGGCGCCGATCACCAGCGTGCACAGGCCCGCCCCGCCGACGATCCAGAACCACGCCTCGGTGCCGGCGAGCACCGGCCACAGGCGCGCGAGCAGGAATACGCCGGCCTTCACCATGGTTGCCGAATGCAGGTAGGCCGACACCGGCGTCGGTGCCGCCATCGCCCGCGGCAGCCAGAAGTGGAAGGGGAACTGCGCGCTCTTGGTGAGCGCGCCGAGCACGATCAGGCCCAGCGCCGCCGGATACAGCGGATGGCCCTGCACCACCCAGGCCGCCGCGAGCACGGTGTCGAGGTCGTAACCGCCGGCGATATGGCCGAGCAGCAGTACGCCGCCGAGCAGGGCGAGGCCGCCGGTGCCGGTCACGGTGAGCGCCATGCGCGCGCCGCGGCGGGCGTCGGCGCGGTGGTGCCAGTAGGCGATCAGCATGAACGAGGCGAGGCTGGTGAGCTCCCAGAACATCGCCAGCTGGATCAGGTTGCCCGACAGCACCACCCCCAGCATCGCGCCCATGAACGAGAGGAAAAAGGAGAAGAAGCGCGGTACCGGATCGTCGGGCGACATGTAGTAGCGCGCATAGAGCACCACCAGGGTGCCCATCGTCGTCACCAGCTGGGTGAACAGCCAGGCGAAGCCGTCCATGCGCAGCGAAAAACTCAGCCCCAGCTCGGGCGCCCAGGGCACGTTGGTGCGCAGCACGCCTTCGGCGACGACCTGCGGGTAGAGGCTCGCGGTCAGCAGCGTGGCGGCGAGCGCGACGATGCCGGCCAGCCACGCCTCCGCATTGCGGGCGTTGGACGGCAGCAGGGCGGCGCACAGGCTGCCGAGAAAGGGCAGAAGGATGATCAGGAGCAGGGACATGGGGCTCGAGTTTACCCGGAGATGCCCCGTCGCCGATGGGGTGCCCGGATGAAATATTCAGCGCGTATCGAAGCCGCGTACGGCAGGAAGCCGTCACACGCAGCGCAAAATCGACCGGAAAACCGGGGCCGCGGTTCCGTGCGCGCATAAAAAAACCCGCACCATGGTGCGGGTTCGGCGCTCGGCGCAGGGCCGCTCAGCGCTGCGACTGGATGAAACGGTCGGTCGCGGCCTCGGCGACGCTGAACCAGGCGTTCTGAGTCTTGCGATAGTTGTCGTAGGACGGGAAGATTTTCGCCCACGCCGGATTCTTGGCGATTTCCTCGTTGTAGAGCTCGAAGGCGGCCTTGTGGGCGGCCTTGAGGATTTCGTCGGAGTAGTTGCGCAGCTTGGCGCCGTTGGCGAGCAGGCGGGCCAGCCCCTGCGGGTTCTTGTCGTCGTACGAGGCCATCATGGTGACGTTGGCTTCGTGCGCGGCGGCGCGGAAGGCCTCCTGGTACTCCTTGGGCAGCTTGTCCCATTCGCCCTTGTTCACGAAGAAGTGGATCGCCGGGCCCGGCTCCCAGAACCCCGGGTAGTAGTAGAACGGCGCAACCTTGTAGAAGCCGAGCTTTTCGTCGTCGTAGGGGCCGACCCACTCGGCGGCGTCGATGGTGCCCTTCTCGAGCGAGGGGTAGATGTCGCCGCCGGCGATCTGCTGCGGAATCGCGCCGAGGCGGGCCATGACGTCGCCGCCGATGCCGGCGATGCGCATCTTCAGGCCCTTGATGTCTTCCAGGGTCTTCACCTCGCGGCGGAACGAGCCGCCCATCTGCGCGCCGGTGTTGCCGCCGAGAAAGGAGTAGACGTTGTAGTCGCTGTAGAACTCGTCGAGCAGCTTCTGGCCGCCGCCGAACTGTACCCAGGCGTTCATCTGGCGGGCGTTGAGGCCGAACGGGATCGAGGTGCCGATGCCGAAGGTCCTGTTCTTGCCGACGTAGTAGTAGGAGCAGGTGTGGCACAGCTCGACCGTGCCCTGTTGCACGGCGTCGAGCGCCTGCAGGCCGGGGACGATTTCACCGGCGGGATAGACGCGGATGTCGAACCTGCCGTTCGTCATGCCGCGCAGGCGGTTGGCGAGGGTGTCGGCGCCGCCGTAGATGGTATCCAGGCTCTTCGGGAAGCTGGAGGTCAGGCGCCACTTGATTTCCGGCAATCCTGTATGGACTGCGGGCGCGGCGGGCGTGGAGGGCGCCTGTTCGGTTTTGCTGCATGCGGCCAGCCCCAGGGCGCCCCCGGCGGCCAGGCCGGCGCCTGCCTTCTTAAGAAATGAACGACGTTCCACAGTGTCTCCTCGCATTGGTATGAATGAATTTGATGCTCCTATTGATTATTCGGTATCGCACGGCACCACAAAACAGCGGGAAACCCTAACACCGTGGCGTGGATCGCAAGGCGAAAAAAAGGAGCCCCCGCAGGGGCTCCCGGGCCGGCGTGGCGACGTCCTCGCCCGCGCCTTGCGGCTCAGCGCTGCGACTGCATGAAGCGGTCGAAGCTCGCCTCGGCGACGCTGAACCAGGCGTTCTGCGAACGGCGGTACTTTTCGAACTCGGCATAGATCTTCGCCCACGCCGGGTTCTTCGCCGACTCCTCGGCGTACATCTCCTGCGCCGCTTCGTAGGCCTTCTTCATGATCTCGTCGGAGAAGGTCTGCAGCTTCACGCCCTGGGTCAGCAGGCGGGCGAGCGCCTGCGGGTTCTTGTGGTCGTAGGTCGCGGTCATCAGGATGTGCGCTTCGCGCGAGGCGGAGCGGAACGCGGCCTGGTATTCCTTGGGCAGCTTGTCCCACTCGGCCTTGTTCACGAAGAAGTGGATCGCCGGGCCGGGCTCCCAGAAGCCGGGGGCGTAGTAGTAGGGCGCGACCTTGTGGAAGCCGAGCTTCTCGTCGTCGTAGGGAGCGACCCATTCGGTGGCGTCGATCGTGCCCTTTTCCAGCGCCGAGTAGATGTCGCCGCCGGCGATCTGCTGCGGAATCGCGCCCAGGCGCGCGAGCACTTCACCGCCGAGGCCGGCGATGCGGATCTTCAGGCCCTTGATGTCGTCGGGGGTGTTGATCTGCTTGCGGTACCAGCCGCCCATCTGCACCCCGGTGTTGCCGCCGAGGAAGGAATACACGTTGTAGTTGCTGTAGAACTCGTCGAGCAGTTCCTGGCCGCCGCCGGCGATGATCCACGCGTCCATCTGGCGGGCGTTGAGGCCGAACGGGATCGCGGTGCCGAAGCCGAAGGTCTTGTCCTTGCCGGTGTAGTAGTACGAGCACGAGTGGCACAGCTCGACCGTGCCCTGCTGCACGGCGTCGAGCGCCTGCATGCCCGGCACCAGTTCGCCCGCCGGATAGACGCGGACGTCGAACTTGCCGCCAGTCATCTCGCGCAGGCGGGTGGAGAGCATTTCGGCGCTGCCGAACAGCGTGTCGATGCTCTTGGGGAAGCTGGAGGTCATGCGCCACTTGATCTCCGGCAGGCCGGTATGGACGGCGGGCGCGGCCGGGGCGGCGGCGGGCGCGGCGACCTGTTCGGTCTTGCCGCATGCGGCCAGGCCGAGGGCGCCGCCGGCGGCGAGGCCGGCACCGGCCTTTTTCAGGAAAGAACGACGTTCCACGGTAACTCCTTGCAGTTGTGGAGGGCGAAAAGGGGGCAGGCCGGCGCCGCGAGCGGGCCGGCCGGAGTCGGGGGAGGCGGGGTCAGTTGCCGGCGACCTTCATGCGCTCGATCAGGATCGAGCCGCAATGCTTGGCGCCGCGAGGCAGGGCGTCGTTGCCGACGGCGACGATGTTGCGGAACATGTCGCGCAGGTTGCCGGCGATGGTGATTTCTTCCACCGGATGCTTGATGCGGCCTTTCTCGACCCAGAAACCGGCAGCGCCGCGCGAATAGTCGCCGGTGACGTAATTCACGCCGTGGCCGAGCAGTTCGGTGACGACGAGGCCGCGGTCCATGCGGCGCAGCAGCGCCTCGAAGTCGTCGCTGCCGGGCAGCACGCGCAGGTTGTGCGAGCCGCCGGCGTTGCCGGTGGTCTGCATGCCGAGTTTGCGCGCCGAGTAGGCGGACAGGAAGTAGCCCTGCAGCACGCCGTCGACGACCACGTCGCGGTCGCGGGTGGCGACGCCGTCGCTGTCGAACCAGCTCGCGCCGAAGGCCTTCTTGAGGTGGGGGCGCTCGACGATGCTCACCACGGGGGAGAACACCTGCTCGCCCAGGCTGTCGAGCAGGAAGCTCGACTTGCGGTACAGCGAACCGCCGCTCACCGCCTGCACGAAGTTGCCGAGCAGGGTCACCGCCAGCGGCGCCTCGAACAGCACCGGCACCTCGCAGGTGCGGATTTTTCGCGCGCCGAGGCGGGCGAGGGCGCGTTCGCCGGCGCGGCGGCCGACCTCCTCGGCGCTCATCAGGTCGGCGGCGTCGCGTCGCGAGTCGTACCAGAACTCGCGCTGCATCGCGTCCTCGTCGTCGTGGTCGCCGGCGATCACCGAGCACGACAGGCCGTGGCGGGTGCTCGCGTAGCCGCCGATGAAGCCGTGGCTGTTGGCGGACACGAACTGCGACTGCTGCACCGAGACGTTGGCGCCTTCGGAGTTGGTGATCCGCGCATCGACCGCGAACGCGGCCTCCTCGCAGCGGCGGGCGATGTCGAGCGCGTCGTCGACGCCGATCGCCCACGGGTGGAAGAGATCGAGATCGGGTGCGTCCTGCGCCATCAGCGCGGCGTCGGCGAGCCCGGCGCAGGGGTCGGGCGCGGTGAAGCGCGCGATCGACAGCGCCGCATCGACGGTGGCCTTGAGCGCCGCCGGCGAAAAATCGGAGGTGCTGGCGTAGCCGCGCTGCTGGCCCAGATAGACGGTGACGCCCACGCCCTTGTCGCGGTTGTACTCGATCGTGTCCACCTCGCCCCGGCGCACCGCCACCGACTGCCCGAACCCCTCGGAGACGTCGGTTTCACAGGCGCTGGCGCCCTGCTGCTTCGCATACTGGAGAAGGTCGCCGGCGATTTCGCGCAAGCGCGCCTGGGTGAAGGAGAAGCCTTGGTCGGACATGAGCGGGTGGGCAATGAGGCAAAGGTTATAATCTTACTCCGATCCGCCTCAGGCTTCTCCCCACATGGTTTCCGATTCCGATCGCCGCCGGCGCGGCGCCCAGGCCGAAGAGGTCGTTCCCGAGCCGCCGAGCAAGAGCAGCCGCAAGCGCGCGATGCACGCCTTGCAGGATCTGGGCGCCGAACTCGTCGCCCTGTCGGTCGAGCGCCTGCGCAAGGTGCCGATGCCCGAAGAACTGTTCGACGCCGTGCGCGATGCCCAGCGCATCACCAGCCACGAAGGCCGGCGCCGCCAGATGCAGTACATCGGCAAGCTCATGCGCAGCGTCGACCCCGAGCCGATTCAGGCCCAACTCGACATCTTCAACGGCAACTCCGCCGCCGAGGTGGCGCGCCAGCACCGCCTCGAGAAATGGCGCGAGGACCTGCTCGCCGACGAGCGCCTGGTCACCGACATCGCCGCGCGCTGGCCGGCGGTCGATGTCCAGCAGCTGCGCACGCTGCGCCGCAACGCGCTCAAGGAGCGCGAGCTCAACAAGCCGCCCAAGGCCTTCCGCGAACTGTTCCGCGTGCTGCGCGACCTCGACGCCGGCACGGACGCCGCCGGGGACGCCGCTGCGGACGAGGCGGGCGACGACGATTTCGACCACCCGGAGCACGCATGAGCGAACACATCACCATCGGCCTGGTCTCGATCAGCGACCGCGCCTCCGACGGCACCTATGAAGACCAGGGCATTCCCGCCCTGCAAGACTGGCTGAGCCAGGCGCTGACCTCGCCGTGGCGGGCCGAGACGCGGCTGATTCCCGACGATCGCGCAACCATCGAGCGCACGCTGAAGGAGCTCGCCGACAACGCCGGCTGCGCGCTGATCCTGACCACCGGCGGCACCGGGCCGGCGCCGCGCGACGTCACCCCGGAGGCCACGCTCGCCGTGGGCGACAAGGAAATGCCCGGCTTCGGCGAGGAGATGCGCCGCATCAGCCTGAACTTCGTGCCCACCGCGATCCTGTCGCGCCAGGTCGCGGTGATCCGCGGCAAGAGCCTGATCGTGAACCTGCCGGGGCAGCCGAAGTCGATCCGGGAAACCCTCGAAGGCCTGCGCGACGCCGACGGCGCCGTGCGCCACGTCGGCGTGTTCGCGGCGATTCCCTACTGCATCGACCTCATCGGCGGGCCTTACGTGGAAACCGACGAGGCGGTGATCAAGGCCTTCCGCCCCAAGCACGCGATCCGCGCCAAGGCCTGAGCGCACGGCGCGCCGCCCGTCGCGGCGCGCCGTGCGCTGCGGCGCTCATTGGGGTGAAATCGGTATCCCTTCGGCGGCATCACCTCGGTGATATCGGAATCACCTTGCCCTTGAACGGCACCCGCGGCGCAATCGGCGGCACCGCCGCGGCGTGCTGGCGCCGCCGCTCCTGCTCGCGCCACCACGCGCGCATGCCCAGCAACAGCGCGAGCACCGCGGCGTAGGCGAGGGGGGCGAGGAGGTCGGCCTTCACCAGCCACACGTAATGCACCACGCCCAGGATGGCGATCGCGTACACCGCGCGATGCAGCGCCTGCCAGCGCCGCCCGCCCAGACGCCGGATGGAGAAGGCGTTGGAGGTGACGGCGAGCGGCACCATGAGCACGAGCGCGGCGAAGCCGACGGTGATGAAGGGGCGCTTGAGCACGTCGTGGGCGATCGCCATCCAGTCGAAGAACTGGTCGAGCCACAGGTAGGTGGCGAAGTGCGCCACCCCCCAGGCGAACGCGAACAGCCCCAGCATGCGGCGCAGGCGCAGCAGCCAGTGCAGGCCGCTCAGGCGGCGCAGCGGGGTGACCGCGAGCGTGATTAGCAGGAAGCGCAGCGTCCACTCGCCGCTGGCGTGGGTGATCGCCTCCACCGGGTTGGCGCCGAGCGTATCGGCCTGCCAGGCGAGCGCCAGCTGCAGCGCCGGCGCCAGGCAGAGCAGAAACACCACGGCCTTGATCGCATGCAGCTGCAGGGTCGAGGGAAAGAAGGTCTTGCGCGTCATCGGGCGCGTCTCCGCATCAGTAATTGGCGCGCAGGTCCATGCCCTGATACAGCCCGGCGACCTGCTCGGCGTAGCCGTTGAACATCAACGTGGGCTGCTTGCGCAGATTGCCGATGCGCCGTTCGGTGGCCTGGCTCCAGCGCGGGTGGTCGACCTCCGGATTGACGTTCGAGTAGAAGCCGTATTCCTCGGGCGCGGCGCGGTTCCACGCGGTCAGTGGCTGCTTGTCGACGAGGCGGATGGCGACGATCGACTTTGCGCTCTTGAAACCGTACTTCCAGGGCACCACGAGGCGGATCGGTGCGCCGTTCTGGTTGGGCAGGACCTCGCCGTAGAGTCCCACCGCGAGCAGGGTCAGCGGATGCTGGGCTTCGTCCAGGCGCAAACCTTCGACATAGGGCCAGGCGAGCACCGGCCGGCGCAGCATGATCTTGGGGTCGTAGTGGGTGACGAACTCGACGTACTTCGCGCTGCCCAGCGGCTCGACCTGGCGCAGCAGCGCGGCGAGCGGAAAACCG
Organism: Pseudomonadota bacterium; assembly: GCA_023459095.1. Classification (GTDB taxonomy): domain Bacteria; phylum Pseudomonadota; class Gammaproteobacteria; order Burkholderiales; family Rhodocyclaceae; genus JAEWVQ01. The sequence continues at coordinate 12,295 of JAEWVQ010000118.1, forward strand.
ACCCAGGGAATCACCATCGACCAACCTTCCACGCAGCGCAGGCGGTAGATGCGCTCTTCGAGCGGAGCCAGGCGCAGCAGCTCGTCCATGCCGAAGGTGCGCGGTTTGGCAGCGAGGCCTTCGACCCGCACCGTCCAGGGTTCGACGCTCATGCGGCCGGCGTTCTCCGCGGGGTCGCTCTTGCCGGTGCCGAACTCGTAGAAGTTGTTGTAGGTCGTCACCGCTTTCAGCGGCGTCTTGTCCTCGGCGGTGCTGAACGCAGACGGCGCAAACGCGGGCAGGCGGGAGGCCGCGTGTGCCGCGCGCGGCAGACCATGCCACAGTGCCGCGCCGGCGAGGCCGGCGCCGGCGGCGAGCAGGAAGCGTCGCCTGTCCTCGAACAGGGCGCGCGGGGTGATTTCGGAAGGGGCGATGTCGGGGGGGCGGCGGATCAGCATGTTGTTGTCGGGTGCAGCGGAAATGGGGCGTACGAGTAGAGGGTGAGGAACGGGCACGTGCAGGCGGTGCTGCATCGAATTGAACCCGCCAATTGGAACCCTGGCCGCGGCGGAAAGTTCTGCGGCGTCGCACAACGGTAAGGAAACCGCTTCGGGGTTTGGGCTAGAATCGGACGCTTCCCCTTGCAAAAGCGCCGAGTTTCGCCATGTCCGCCTCAATCAAGATCCATATCGACGACGTCCGCATCAAGGAGATCAAGGAGCTGGTGCCGCCCGCGCACGTGCTGCGTGAGTTTCCGGCCACGCCCAAGGCGGCGGCGACGGCGTATGAGGCGCGCCAGGCGATTCACCGCATCCTCTACGGCGCCGACGACCGCCTGCTGGTGGTGATCGGACCGTGCTCGATCCACGACCCGGCGGCGGCGATCGAGTACGCCAACAAGCTCAAGGCCGAGGCCGCGCGCCTCGACAACGACCTGCTCGTGGTGATGCGCGTCTATTTCGAGAAGCCGCGCACCACCGTGGGCTGGAAGGGGCTGATCAACGATCCGCATCTCGACGGCAGCTTCGCGATCAACGAGGGCGTGCGCCTGGCGCGCCGCCTGCTGTGGGAGATCAACGAACTGGGCCTGCCCGCGGGCACCGAGTTCCTCGACATGATCACGCCGCAGTACATCGCCGACCTGATCGCCTGGGGGGCGATCGGCGCGCGCACCACCGAGAGCCAGGTGCACCGCGAGCTCGCCTCCGGGCTGTCGTGCCCGGTGGGGTTCAAGAACGGCACCGACGGCAACGTGCGCATCGCCGTCGATGCGATCAAGGCCGCGCAGTCACCGCACCATTTCCTCAGCGTCACCAAGGCCGGGCACTCGGCGATCGTGTCGACGCGCGGCAACGAGGACTGCCACGCCATCCTGCGCGGCGGCAAGGCGCCCAACTACGATGCCGCGAGCGTCGATGCGGCGTGCCGCGAACTGGCCGCGGCCGGGGTGCCGGGCAAGGCGATGATCGATTTCTCGCACGCCAACAGCAGCAAGCAGCACAAGCTGCAGGTTGCGGTGGCGCAGGACGTCGCCGGCCAGCTCGCCGCCGGCGAGGACCGCATCATCGGCGTGATGGTCGAGTCGCACCTCAAGGAAGGCCGCCAGGATCTCAAGCCGGGCTGCGAACTCGAGTACGGCAAGAGCATCACCGACGCCTGCATCGGCTGGGAAGACAGCGTCGCCGTGCTCGACCTGCTCGCCGAAGGCGTGCGCCAGCGTCGGGTCAAGCGCGCCGCCGAACTGGAGTGAGCGCGCGCCACTGTCGCGCGCGGAGCGGCTGAAATGGCGTTCCGGCGCGTCGTGTTCGATGTCGACGGCACGCCACGCACTGGCGACGTGAGGCGCGCGGCGCGCGACCGGTGGTGACCAACCCGACCGTGGCTGTCGACGATCCGTCGCGCGCCGCCGCGCCCGTGCCGCGCAAGATCATCCACTGCGACTGCGACTGCTTCTACGCCGCGGTCGAGATGCGCGATGACCCCGCGCTGCGCGGGCGGCCGCTCGCCGTCGGCGGGCGGCCCGAAACGCGTGGCGTGGTCGCCACCTGCAACTACGAGGCGCGCGCCTTCGGCGTGCATTCGGCGATGTCCACCGCGCGCGCGCTGCAGCTGTGCCCGCAGCTGCTGGTGCTGCCGCCCGACTTCGAACGCTACCGCGCGGCCTCGCGGCAGATCCTCGCCATCTACCGCGATTACACCGCGCTCGTCGAACCGCTGTCGCTCGACGAGGCCTATCTGGACGTCAGCGGCGTCGACCGCTGCCGCGGCTCGGCGACCCTGATGGCGCAGGAGATCCGCGCCCGCATCCGCGACGAGGTCGGCATCACCGCCTCGGCGGGGATTGCGCCGAACAAGTTCATCGCCAAGGTGGCGAGCGACTGGAACAAGCCCGACGGCCAGTTCGTGGTCCGCCCGCAGGACGTCGATGCCTTCGTCGCCGCGCTGCCGGTGAAGAAGATCTTCGGCGTCGGCAAGGTCACCGCGGCCAAGCTCAACCGCCGCGGCGTGGCCACCTGCGGCGATCTGCGGCGCTGGCGGCTGGACGAGCTGACGCGCGACTTCGGCAGCTTCGGCGCCAGCCTGTACCGCCTGTGCCGCGGCATCGACGAGCGCGAGGTCAAGCCCGACCGCATCCGCAAGTCGCTGTCGGTGGAAACCACCTATGCCGTCGACCTTCCCGATCTGGCCGCCTGCCGCGCCGCGCTGCCCGCGCTGATCGAGGAGTTCGGCCGCCGCTTCGCACGCGCGCAGGAGCGGCGGCCGGTGCATAAGGCGGTGGTCAAGATCAAGTTCGCCGATTTTTCGCAGACCACGGTGGAATGCGTGGCGCACGCCCCCGACGCCGCGGTCTGGCAGCAACTGCTCGACGAAGGCCACGCGCGCCGTGGCCTGCCGGTGCGTCTGCTGGGCGTCGGCGTGCGCTTCGCCGAGGACGCCGCGGCGCCCGGCGCGCCCGCCCAGATTGCCCTGTTCGGCGAATGAGGGGCTGACCGGCGGTCCACCCGAGGCCGCCGGCGCGTCCGCATGCAGACGGGCGCCGCGGCGCGCGCGTGGTGCGCGACAATCGGCGCTTTCGATCGTCCGCGCCGCCGCACATGTCCGACTCCGCCGACCCTGCCGCCCACGACACCCCGGTCAGCCTGCCCGCGCTGTACCGCGCGCTGTGGCAC
>JAEWVQ010000119.1 GCA_023459095.1 Pseudomonadota bacterium
TCAACTGGGCGGACATCGGCGTGATCGGCTGGCTGGTCGACGGCGCCGCGATCATGAACCAGATCCCGCTGTGCAAGTGCAGCTACGGGCCCTATGCACGCGCCATGATCCGGGTGTGCAAGGAGGAGTCCTTCCACCAGCGCCAGGGCTACGACCTGCTGCTGCAGATGATGAAGGGCACCGAGGAGCAGCGCGAGATGGTGCAGGACGCGGTCAATCGCTGGTGGTGGCCGTCGATCATGATGTTCGGCCCGCACGACAAGGACAGCGTGCACACCGACTCCGCGCGCTGGGGCATCAAGCGCATCTCCAACGACGACCTGCGCCAGAAGTTCGTCGATGCCACGGTCAAGCAGGCCGAGGTGCTCGGCGTGAGCCTGCCCGACCCCGAACTGAAGTGGAACGAGGACCGCGGCCACTACGACTTCGGCGCCATCGACTGGGAAGAATTCTGGAGCGTGGTCGGCGGCAACGGCCAGTGCAACGTCGATCGCCTGGCTGCGCGCCGCAAGGCCTGGGACGACGGCGCCTGGGTGCGCGAAGCGGCGATCGCCCACGCCGAAAAGCAGGCCGCCCGCGACCGCAAGGCCGCTTGACAACGACACCGCGCGGGGCGGCGCGCTGCCGCCCCGCATCAGGGAACACGAGGAGCAGACAAATGGAACGCAAGGAATGGCCGCTGTGGGAAGTCTTCGTCCGCAGCCGTAACGGTCTCGATCACAAGCATTGCGGCAGCGTGCACGCGCCCGATGCGACCCTCGCGCTGCAGGTCGCGCGCGACGTCTATACCCGCCGCCTCGAAGGCGTGTCGATCTGGGTGGTGAAGGCCGCCGACATCGTCGCCTCCGACCCGGACGCCAAGCCCGAGCTGTTCGACCCGGCCGAAGACAAGATCTATCGCCACCCCACCTTCTACCAGCTCCCCGAAGAAGTTAACCACATGTGATGGGAGCTGCCGCCATGACCCAACAGAACACCCAGCCCGCGCCGGCCGCCGCCCATCTCGAGTACGTGCTGCGCCTCGCCGACAACGCGCTGATCTGCGGCCAGCGCTTGTCCGAATGGTGCGGCCACGCGCCGGTGATCGAGGAAGACCTCGCGCTCTCCAACATGGCGCTCGACCTCATCGGCCAGGCCCGCCTGCTGCTGACCCGCGCCGCGGCGCTCGAAGGCCGCGGCCGCGACGAGGACCAGCTCGCGTTCCTGCGCGTCGAGCGCGATTACCGCAACCTCACCCTGGTCGAGCTGCCCAACGAGGACTTCGGCCGCACCACGGTGCGCAATTTCCTCTTCAGCGCCTTCCAGGTGCTGCTGTGGGAGCGTCTGAGCGCCTCGGCCGACGCCGAACTCGCCGCGATCGCCGCGAAGAGCATCAAGGAGGCGCGCTACCACATGCAGCACGCCGGCGAATGGGTGATCCGCCTCGGCGACGGCACCGCCGAATCGCAGGCCCGCACGCAGGCCGCGCTCGACTACCTGTGGCCCTACACCGCCGAGCTGTTCGTCGCCGATCCGGTCGATGCCGCGGCCGCCGCCGCCGGCATCGGACCGGCCTGGGGCGAGCTCGAAGCCGCCTGGGAAGGGCTGGTGGTGCCGCTGCTCAACGAGGCCACGCTGGTGGTGCCGGCGCGCACGCCGTTCAAGTCCTACGGCAAGTTCGGTCGCCATTCCGAGCATATGGGCCATCTGTTGGCGACCATGCAGTACATGCAGCGCACCTATCCGGGCGCGCAGTGGTGAGTCTGGGCATGGACGCAGCCGCTGTGCGGCGGGTCCATGCCGGTTGCCGGGGAGCAAGACCGTGCTGAGTGAAACCCAGGCCTGGCAGGCGCTCGACGCCGTGCCCGATCCCGAAATCCCGGTGGTGTCGGTGACCGAGCTGGGCATCGTGCGCAACGTCGTCGTGCTCGACGACGGTCTGCGCGTGGTGGTGACGCCGACCTACTCCGGCTGTCCCGCCACCGAAGTGATCGCCGACACCATCCGCGAAGCCCTGCTCGCCGCTGGCGCCGGCCGCGTCGAGATCGAGACCCGGCTCGACCCGGCGTGGACCAGCGACTGGATCGGCGAGGCCGCGCGCGACAAGCTGCGCCGCTACGGCATCGTGCCGCCCACCGGCAAGGCCGCCGTCGGCGGCGCGCAGCCGATCCGCTTCGTGCGCCGTGTCGCGCCGCTGACCTGTCCGCGCTGCGGCTCGCAGGACACCGAGCGCCTGTCCGAATTCGGCTCCACCGCGTGCAAGTCCACCTGGCGCTGCAAGAGCTGCCTCGAACCCTTCGAATACTTCAAACCGATCTGATCCTGCGGCACACCAACGCAAACCGCCGGGAACGGGAGACAAACAACATGACGCCGAAATTCCATCCCCTGAAGGTCGCCGAAGTGCGGCGCGAGACCGCCGAGGCGGTCAGCCTGCGCTTCGAGGTGCCGGCCGAACTCGCCGCGGACTACCGCTTCGTCCAGGGCCAGCATCTCACCCTCAAGGCGCGCGTCGGCGGCGAGGAGCTGCGCCGCTCGTACTCGATCTGCGCCGGGGTCGATGACGGCGAGCTGCGCGTCGCGATCAAGAAGATCGCCGGCGGCCGCTTCTCGACCTGGGCCAACGACGCCATCCGCGTCGGCGACGTGTTCGAGGTGATGACCCCGGAAGGCCGCTTCCACGCTCCGCTCGACCCGGCCCAGGCCCGGCACTACGTCGCCTTCGCCGCCGGCAGCGGCATCACCCCGGTCCTGTCGCTGATCAAGACCACGCTGCGCGCCGAGCCGAAGAGCCGCTTCACCCTGGTCTATGGCAACCGCCGCCAGAACAGCGTGATGTTCGCCGAGGCTCTCGAAGACCTGAAGGACCGCTACATGACGCGGTTCACGCTGTACCACGTGTTCTCGCGCGAAGAGCAGGAGGTGCCGCTGTTCAATGGCCGTCTCGACCGCGAACGCGTGGCGCGCTTCCTCGACACCCTGATCCCGGCCGCCGACATCGACGCCGCCTTCATCTGTGGCCCGGGGGCGATGATCGACGAGGTCGAGGCCGGGCTGCTCGCCGGCGGCGTGGCGCACGAGCGCATCCATCTCGAGCGCTTCGGCGTGCCCGAGGCTGCACCCGACCATCACGTCGAGCCGGGTGACGCGCCGCAGGCCAAGATCCTCATCGTCGCCGACGGCCTGCGCCGCGAAATGGAATTCCGCCCCGGCGATCCCTCCATCCTCGACGTCGCGCTGCGTGCCGGCATGGACCTGCCGTATTCGTGCAAGGGTGGGGTATGCTGCACCTGCCGCGCCAAGGTGATCGAGGGCAAGGTCCGCATGGACAAGAACTACACCCTCGAACAGCCGGATGTTGACGCGGGCTTCGTGCTCACCTGCCAGGCCCATCCGCTGACCGAGCGGGTGGTGATCAGTTTCGACGACAGATAACCGGCACGACCGGTTTGCCGGACGGGTGGGCGGATACACCCGAAAGGAACGGAACAAGAACATGGCAAGGGGCAAGTCTCCCACCTTCGAACTGCAGCGCGGCGCCATCCTCCAGGAGGCGGCGCGGCTGTTCGCCGACAAGGGCTTCCACAACGCCTCGATGGCGGTGCTGGCGCAGGCCTGCGGCGTGTCGAAGCCGCTGCTGTATCACTACTACCGCGACAAGGAACACATCCTGTTCGACATCGCCGACAGCTATCTCGACCAGCTGCTCGCGATCGTCGCCGGGGTGGAGGCCCAGGACCTCGACGCCGAGGCCCATCTCGCCGCGTTGGTGACGCGCTTCATGGAGGAGTACGAACATTCCCACAGCCAGCACATCGTGCTGGTGCAGGATGTGAAGTTCCTCCAGGCCGCGCAGGCGGAGTACGTCGTCGGCAAGCAGCGCAAGGTGGTGGCGGCGTTCGCCGACGCGATCGAGCGCGTCGAGCCCGGGCTCAAGAGCCGCAATCTCGACAAGCCGGTGGCGATGATCCTGTTCGGCATGATCAACTGGACCTTCACCTGGCTGCGCGCCGACGGCCCCTTCACCTATGCCGACATGGCGCCGGTGGTCACCGCGATCCTGCTCAACGGCGTCAGAGGCCTGGTGCAGCAGACCACGGTCAGCGGCTGCAGCCCGGCAACGGTGTCGTGAAACCGTTCCGTTCACCATCGACCACTACCGACCACAAGAACCGACAGGAGTCCCCGACGTGACCGAAGCCTATATCTGTGATGGTATCCGCACCCCCATTGGCCGCTACGGCGGCACCCTGTCCGGCGTCCGCGCCGACGATCTCGCCGCGCTGCCGATCAAGGCGCTGATGGCGCGCAACCCGGGCGTGGACTGGGCTGCGGTGGACGACGTCTACTACGGCTGCGCCAACCAGGCCGGCGAAGACAACCGCGACGTCGCGCGCATGGCCGCGCTGCTCGCCGGGCTGCCGATCGACGTGCCCGGCTCGACGATCAACCGCCTGTGCGGTTCCGGCATGGACGCGGTCGGCACCGCCGCGCGCGCGATCAAGACCGGCGAGACCGGGCTGATGATCGCCGGCGGCGTCGAGAGCATGAGCCGCGCGCCCTTCGTCATGGGCAAGGCCGACACCGCGTTCTCGCGCACCGCCAAGATCGAGGACACCACCATCGGCTGGCGCTTCGTCAATCCGCTGATGAAGGCGCAGTACGGCATCGACTCGATGCCGGAGACCGCCGAGAACGTCGCCGTCGATTTCAACATCAGCCGCGCCGATCAGGATGCCTTCGCGCTGCGCTCGCAGCAGCGTTACGCGGCCGCTGCCGCGCGCGGCTTCTTCGACGGCGAGCTGTGCCCGGTCGAGATTGCGCAGAAAAAGGGCGAGCCGCTGCGCCTCGCCCGCGACGAGCACCCGCGCGAGACCACGCTCGAGGCGCTGGCCAAGCTGAAGGGCGTGGTGCGCGCCGACGGCTCGGTGACCGCGGGCAACGCCTCCGGCGTGAACGACGGCGCTGTCGCCCTCTTGCTCGCTTCCGCCGAGGCTGCGGCGCGCCACGGCCTGAAGCCGCGCGCCCGCATCGTCGCCATGGCCACCGCCGGGGTCGCGCCGCGCATCATGGGTATCGGCCCGGCGCCGGCCTCGCGCAAGGTGCTGGAAAAGGCCGGGCTGAGCCTCGACCAGATGGACGTCATCGAACTCAACGAGGCCTTCGCCGCGCAGGGCCTGGCGGTGATGCGCGAACTCGGCCTGAAGGACGATGATCCGCGTGTGAACCCCAATGGCGGCGCGATCGCGCTCGGTCATCCTCTGGGCGCTTCGGGCGCGCGTCTGGTGCTCACCGCGCTGCGCCAACTCGAGGCCGGCGGCGGCCGTTACGGCCTGTGCACGATGTGCATCGGCGTCGGTCAGGGCATCGCGATGATCATCGAAAAAGTTTGAGCTTCAACTATTCACATATTGAGAATTAAATAGTTTCAAATGAGTTAGTTGTGTGGTAGCTTCAGCCGAAAATGCGGGGTGTGCGTTCACCCCGCATTTCGAATAACCAAGAGGAGGAGACACGATGAAGTTGAAGAACACCCTGATGGCGGCCATCGGCCTTGCCTTTGCCGCCACCGCAGCCCAGGCCGACATCAACGTCGGCGTGGTGCTGTCCGCCACCGGTCCGGCGGCGTCCCTGGGCATCCCCGAGAAGAACACGATCGCGCTGATGCCGACCACGATCGGCGGCGAGAAGGTCAATTACATCGTCCTCGACGACGCCTCCGACACCACCACCGCGGTCAAGAACATCCGCAAGCTGATCTCCGAAGACAAGGTCGACATCGTGATCGGCTCGACGGTCACGCCGAACTCGCTGGCGATGATCGACGTCACCGCCGAAGCCGAGACCCCGATGATCTCGATGGCCGCCTCCGCGCGCATCGTCGAACCGGTCGATGCGAAAAAGCGCTGGGTGTTCAAGACCCCGCAGAACGATGCCCAGATGTCGACCGCGATCATCGAGCACATGACCAACAACGGCGTCAAGACGGTGGCCTTCATCGGCTTCGCCGACGCCTACGGCGAAGGCTGGTACGAGCAGTTCAAGTCGGTGGCCGAGGCACGCAAGCTGCAGATCGTCGCCAATGAGCGCTTCAACCGTACCGACACCTCGGTTACCGGCCAGGTGCTCAAGGTCATGTCGGCCAAGCCCGACGCCGTGCTCATCGCCGGCTCCGGCACTCCGGCCGCGCTGCCGCAGAAGACGCTGAAGGAGCGCGGCTACGCCGGCAAGTACTACCAGACCCACGGCGTTGCCAACAACGACTTCCTGCGCGTCTGCGGCAAGGATTGCGAAGGCACCCTGCTGCCCGCCGGCCCGGTGCTGGTTGCCGCCCAGCTGCCCGACAGCAATCCGGTCAAGAAGGCCGCGCTCGACTACATCACCAAGTACGAAGCTGCGCATGGCAAGGGCTCGGTGTCGACCTTCGGCGCCCACGCCTGGGATGCCGGCCTGCTGCTGACCGCGGCGGCCCCCGAAGCGCTCAAGAAGGCCAAGCCGGGCACCAAGGAGTTCCGTGCCGCGCTGCGCGACGCGCTCGAGAACGTCAAGGAGCTGCCCGGCGCTCACGGCATCTTCAACATGACGCCCACCGACCACCTGGGTTTCGACCAGCGCGCGCGCGTCATGGTCGAGATCAAGAGCGGTACCTGGAAGCTGGTGCAGTAAGCGTTCGACCGGCGCGGGGGTGTTCTGCCCCCGCGTTGCCTTACCCGATAGAGACAAAAAACAGAGGAGACCGCAGCGTCGGGCCTTGACGGCAGGCGCCTGCGCAGGGGTTCGTCATGGATTTTCAGATAGCGCTGTTGCTCGGTCAGGACGGCATCACCAACGGGGCGATCTACGCGCTGCTGGCGCTGGCGCTGGTGCTGGTGTTCGCGGTGACGCGAGTGATCTTCATCCCGCAAGG
>JAEWVQ010000120.1 GCA_023459095.1 Pseudomonadota bacterium
TCGCGCACCACCGAAAAGCCGCTGCCTTCGGCGTGCTTCTGGATCACCGCGCCGATGTCGCCGAGGCGGCCGCCGGGACGGACCTGGCGGATGCCCAGCCACATGCATTCGAAGGTGACCTGGCACAGGCGGCGGGCGAGGATGGAGGCGGCGTTCTCGCCGCCGACCATGAACATGCGGCTGGTGTCGCCGTAAAAGCCCGCGGCGGTGATTACGGTGATGTCGAGATTGACGATGTCGCCCTTCTTGAGCGCCTTGTCGCCGGGGATGCCGTGGCACACCTGATGGTTCACCGAGGTGCAGATCGCCTTCGGGAACGGGGTGTAACCGGGCGGCGCGTAGTTGAGCGGCGCGGGCACGGTGTTCTGCACCGTGGTCATGTACTCGTGGCACAGGCGGTCGAGCTCGCCGGTGGTGACCCCGGGCTTGACGAAGGGGGTGATGTAATCGAGGACTTCGGCGGCTTTGCGGCAGGCCACGCGCATCTCTTCTATTTCTTCTGCGGTCTTGATCGTGATGCTCATTGTCGGGGGAGGGCGGTGCGCTGAAAACCTGAAGGCTAGCGCATGCGCTCCCCGCCGGCAAACGCGCCGGGGGGCGGCTGGTGGTGTCGTGGCGGTCGCGGCGCGCTGGTGGCGGTCTTGAGCCGCACACGGAGTGGGTGCTAATATTGCGGGCTTGTCTGCATGCCGCAGGCAAAATCCACACGTTCGGCGGATCAGGGTCCGCGCGGCGGCCGACAGCGGCCGCGGCGGCTTGATGCGGGGGGATGGGGCCGGTTGCGGCTCATGGTCTTCAATGCATCCCGTCGGGCGGAGGCTCAACCTTGAATCGGAGTTACACATGACTGTCACGATGCGTCAGATGCTCGAAGCGGGCGTCCATTTCGGCCACCAGACCCGTTTCTGGAATCCGCGCATGGCCCCCTACATCTTCGGTCAGCGCAACAAGATTCACATCGTCAACCTCGAGAAGACGATGGCGAAGTACAACGAAGCGATGGACTTCGTGCGCAAGCTCGCCGCCAACCGCGGCAACATCCTGTTCGTCAGCACCAAGCGCCAGGCGCGCGAGATCATCGCCGAGGAAGCGCAGCGCGCCGGCATGCCGTTCGTCGATGAGCGCTGGCTCGGCGGCATGCTGACCAACTTCAAGACGGTCAAGCAGTCGATCAAGCGCCTGAAGGAGCTTGAGGCCATGGTCGAGGACGGCTCGATCGAGCGCCTGTCCAAGCGCGAAGCGCTGACCATGACCCGCGAGCTCGAGAAGCTGCAGAAGTCGATCGGCGGCATCAAGGAAATGGGCGGTCTGCCGGATGCGCTGTTCGTGATCGACGTCGGCTACCACAAGATCGCCATCACCGAAGCGCAGAAGCTCGGCATCCCGGTCGTTGCCGTGGTCGATACCAACCACTCGCCCGAAGGCGTGGATTACGTGATCCCGGGTAACGACGACTCGTCGCGCGCGATCCGTCTGTACGCCCGCGGTGTGGCCGATGCCGTGCTGCAGGGCCGCAGCCAGGTGCTGCAGGAAATCGTCGCGGCCGGTGGCGACGAGTTCGTCGAAGTCGAGGAAGACGGTTCCCAGGAACAGGCTTGAGCCCTGGCGGGAATCGGTTGACGGTAATCCTGAAGAAAACCGGGTGACACCGACAGAATCGTAAACTGCAGCGGGCCGCGGCCCGCTGCTGGCTGTGAACGGATATCAAGGAGTTAGCATGGCGGCAATTACCGCAAGCATGGTGGCAGAACTGCGCGCGAAGACCGATGCGCCGATGATGGAATGCAAGAAGGCGCTGACCGAAGCCGATGGCGATCTGGGTAAGGCCGAGGAAATCCTGCGCGTGAAGCTGGGCAGCAAGGCCTCGAAGGCTGCTGCCCGTATCGCCGCCGAAGGCATCGTCGGCGTCAGCGTGTCGGCCGACGGCAAGCTCGGCGCGATCATCGAAGTCAACTGCGAGACCGACTTCGTTGCCAAGAACGACGACTTCCTCGCTCTGGTCAAGGGCTGCGCCGACCTCGTCGCCGAGAAGAACCCGGCCGATGTCGCCGCGCTGTCGGCGCTGCCGATGGGCGAAGGCACCGTCGAGAGCACCCGCGCCGCGCTTGTCGGCAAGATCGGCGAGAACATGTCGATCCGTCGCTTCACCCGCGTCGAAGCCAAGGGTCAGCTGCTGACCTACATCCACGGTGGCGCCAAGATCGGTGTCCTGCTCGACCTGGTCGGCGGCGACGAGCAGCTGGGCAAGGACATCGCGATGCACATCGCCGCGTCCAAGCCGAAGGCGCTCGACGCCTCGGGCGTGTCGCAGGATCTGATCGACGCCGAGCGCCGCATCGCGATCGAGAAGGCCCGTGCCGACAACAAGCCGGAAGCGATGCTCGAGAAGATCGCCGACGGCACCGTGCAGAAGTTCCTGAAGGAAGTCACGCTGCTCGCCCAGGTCTTCGTCAAGGCCGAGGACGGCAAGCAGACCATCGAGCAGCTGCTCAAGGCGCGCAACGCCTCGGTCGCCAGCTTCACGCTGTACATCGTGGGCGAAGGCATCGAGAAGAAGGTCACCGACTTCGCCGCCGAAGTGGCCGAGCAGGCCGCCGCTGCCGCCGCCAAGAAGTAAGAAGGAGCAGATCGTGTCCGCCGCCTACAAGCGCATCCTGCTGAAGCTCTCGGGCGAAGCCCTGATGGGCGACGACGCCTATGGCATCAACGAGGAAGTGGTCAATCGCATCGTCTCCGAAATCGCCGAGGTCACCCGCCTCGGCGTCCAGGTCGGTGTGGTGATCGGCGGCGGCAACATTTTTCGCGGCATGAAGGGCGCGGCGTCCGGTATGGACCGCGCCACCGCCGACTACATGGGCATGCTCGCCACGGTGATGAACGCGATGGCGGTGGCCGATGCCATGCGCCGCGCCGACGTCGAGGCGCGCGTGCAGTCGGCGCTGCGCATCGATCAGGTGGTCGAGCCCTACATCCGCGGCCGCGCCATCCGCCATCTCGAAGAAGGCCGCGTGGTCATCTTCGCGGCGGGGACCGGCAACCCGTTCTTCACCACCGATACCGCGGCGGCGCTGCGCGGTTCCGAAATCGGTGCCCAGATCGTGCTCAAGGCGACCAAGGTCGATGGCGTCTATACCGCCGATCCGAAGAAGGACCCGCAGGCCCAGCGCTATCACCGCATCAGCTTCGACGAGGCGATCGGGCGCAATCTCGCGGTGCTCGACGCGACCGCGTTCGCCCTGTGCCGCGACCAGAAACTGCCGATCAACGTGTTCTCGATCTTCAAGCCCGGCGCGCTCAAGCGCGTGGTGATGGGCGAGGATGAAGGCACGCTGGTCCACTCCTGAGCATTCCGAGGATACGCGCATGATTTCCGATCTCAAGAAAACGACCGAGCAGAAAATGCAGAAGTCGGTCGACGCCCTGAAGACCGACCTCGCCAAGGTGCGTACCGGCCGTGCGCACACCGGCCTGCTCGACCACGTCATGGTCGAGTACTACGGCAGCATGGTGCCGATCAACCAGGTGGCCAATCTCACGCTGATCGACGCCCGCACCATCGGCGTGCAGTGCTGGGAAAAGCCGATGATGGGCAAGGTCGAGAAGGCCATTCGCGACAGCGACCTCGGCCTCAATCCGGCCAACATGGGCGAGATCATCCGCGTGCCGATGCCCGCGCTCACCGAGGAGCGCCGCCGCGATCTGACCAAGGTCGTGCGCCACGAGGGCGAGACTGCCAAGATCGCGGTGCGCAATCTGCGTCGCGATGCCAATCAGCAGCTCAAGGACGCGGTCAAGGACAAGGCCATCTCCGAGGACGACGAGCGTCGCGGCGAGGACGAAATTCAGAAGCTCACCGACCGCTATGTCGCCGAAATCGACAAGATGCTCGCCCAGAAAGAACAGGAACTGATGCAGATCTGATCCTCCGGGATCGACAGCATCAGCCTGTGTCGCTAGGAGGCCGACCGTGGCCGATTCCGGCTTTACCAGTTCCACCCGGGAGATCCCGGCGGTTGCGGCGATTCCGCGCCACATCGCGATCATCATGGATGGCAACGGGCGGTGGGCGCGCAAGCGCTTCATGCCCCGCGTCGCCGGTCACAGCCGGGGGGTCGAGGCGCTGCGCACGGTCATTCGCGCCAGCATGGAGCGTGGGGTCGAGTACCTGACCCTGTTTGCCTTCAGCTCCGAGAACTGGCGCCGGCCGGCCGAAGAAGTGTCGTTTCTGATGCAGCTCTTCCTCAAGTCGCTGCAGAAGGAAGTCGCCCGGCTCCATCACAACGGCATCCGCTTCCGCGTCATCGGCGATCTCGAGCGTTTCGATCCGGCGCTGATCGATGCAATCCGTGCTGCCGAGGCGCTGACCGCCGGCAACACGCGTTTCAATCTCACGGTCGCGGCGAATTACGGCGGGCGTTGGGACATCCTGCAGGCGGTGTCGCGCATGCTCGCCGCCCACCCCGAGCGCCGCGAGGGTTTCACCGAGGCCGATCTCGCCGCCGGGCTGGCGATGCACTACGCGCCCGAGCCCGACCTGTTCATTCGCACCGGTGGCGAGCAGCGCATCAGCAATTTTCTGCTGTGGCAGCTCGCCTACGCCGAGCTCTACTTCACCGACACGCTGTGGCCGGATTTCGATGCCAAGGCGCTCGACGCGGCGATCGCCTCCTATGCCGAGCGCGAACGCCGGTTCGGCCGCACCAGCGAACAGGTAAAGGCGGCGTCCGGCGAGGCGCCGCAAGCGGGGCGTCATGCTTAAAGCGCGAATCATCACTGCGCTTGTCCTGTTGTTCGGCCTCCTCGGCGCACTGTTTTTGTTGCCGGCGTCCGGCTGGCTCGTTTTCTGCGCCCTGGTGTGCGCGGCGGCCGGTTGGGAGTGGGGCGGACTTGCCGCGTTCACGCCGGGCGTACGGCGTGTCTTCGCTGTCGGCGCCGGTCTGGCGTGCGCGGCGCTTGGTTATTTCGCCGGTCTCGGGGGCGAAGGCGCTGCCGCACCGTGGGGGCTGCTGCCCTTCTACGGGCTAAGCGCACTGTTCTGGCTGAGCGCGATTCCATTCTGGCTCGCGCGCAAGTGGACCCTGCATGGCGCTACCGCCCACGGCGCCGGCCGCGGCATCGTCGTCGGTCTGGTGGTGCTGGTGCCGCCGGCGCTTGCGCTCGCCCACCTGCGCGGGATCGGCCCGTGGGTGCTGCTCGGCATCCTGGCCATGGTCTGGGTTGCCGACATCGCCGCCTATTTTTCCGGGCGGGCCTTCGGCCGGCGCAAGCTCGCGCCTGGGATCAGCCCGGGCAAGACCTGGGAGGGCGCCTGCGGTGCGGCCGCGGGCGTGGTCGTGTTCGGGCTCGTCGTGCTTGCAGGCTGGGCGCCGCAGGCGCCGACGCCAGCCGGCTGGATCGGCGCGGTCCTCGTGCTGCTTGGCTTCACCGCGATCAGCATCGTCGGCGACCTTTTCGAATCGCTCCTCAAGCGCCAGGCCGGACTCAAGGACAGCGGCACGCTGCTCCCCGGTCACGGCGGCATCCTCGACAGAATCGACAGCCTGACTTCGACGCTGCCGCTCGCCGGACTCGCGGCGCTGTGGCTGGCGCGCTGACCTCCGCAGTCCTCCCATGTTCCAGCTCCCCCGGTCCCCCCAGAAACCCGATTGCGCCCCCCGCAATCTGACCGTGCTCGGCGCCACCGGCTCGATCGGCGTGAGCACGCTCGACGTCGTTGCCCGCCATCCCGAGCGCTACGCCGTGTTCGCCCTCACCGCGCACCGGCAGGTCGCCAAGCTGCTGCAGCAATGCATCGACTGCACGCCGCGTTATGCGGTGATGGTCGATGAGGCCGCCGCCGCCGAACTGCGCACCGAGCTCGCCCGGATCGGCTCGCGCACCGAGGTGCTGGCCGGCGCGCGCGCGCTGATCGAGGTCGCGACCGCGCCGGAGGTCGATGCGGTGATGGCGGCGATCGTCGGCGCCGCCGGGCTGGAGCCGACGCTGGGTGCGGCGCGTGCGGGCAAGAAGGTGCTGCTCGCCAACAAGGAGGCGCTGGTGCTGTCCGGGCGTCTGTTCATGGACGCGGTGGCGGCCTCGGGCGCGCAGCTGCTGCCCATCGACAGCGAGCATAACGCCGTCTTCCAGGCCCTGCCGGCGGATTACGCGCGCAACCCGGGTGCCGCCGGCGTGCGCCGCATCCTCCTCACCGCATCCGGTGGGCCGTTCCGCGACACCCCGCTCGAAGCACTCGATGCGGTGACCCCGGAGCAGGCCTGCGCGCATCCCAACTGGGTGATGGGGCGCAAGATCTCGGTGGATTCGGCGACGATGATGAACAAGGGGCTCGAGGTCATCGAGGCCCATTGGCTGTTCGGCGCGCCCGCCGAGCAGATCGAGGTGGTGGTCCATCCGCAGAGCGTGATCCACTCGATGGTCGATTACATCGACGGCTCGGTGGTCGCCCAGCTCGGCAATCCCGACATGCGCACACCCATCGCCCACGCGCTCGCCTGGCCGGAGCGCATCGATTCCGGGGTGCGCGCGCTCGATCTGTTCGAGATCGCGCGCCTGAGCTTCGAGCGCCCTGATTTCGCGCGCTTTCCTTGCCTGGAGCTGGCTTACCGCGCGCTGCGCGAAGGCGGCAGTGGGCCGGCGGTGCTCAATGCCGCCAACGAGGAGGCGGTCGCCGCCTTCCTCGACGGACGGATCGGTTTTCGCGGCATCGCCGACGTCATCGCCGCGACCCTGGAACGCAGCGGCGCGATGGCGGTCGATTCGCTGGAGGCGGTGCTCGCCGCCGATGCCCGTGGGCGCGACATCGCCCGCGCCGAAATCCGTTCCCGATCCCGAACCCGATGAATCTGCTCGACTATCTCGTTCCTTTCGTCTTTGCGCTCGGTCTGCTGATCCTGATCCACGAGCTCGGCCATTACTTGGTCGCGCGCTGGTGCGGGGTCAAGGTGCTGCGCTTCTCGATCGGCTTCGGCAAGCCGCTGATCGTGCGCCGCGCGGGTGCCGACCGCACGGAGTGGGCGCTTGCCGCGTTTCCGCTCGGTGGCTACGTCAAGATGCTCGACGAGCGCGAAGCGCCGGTCGCCGCCCACGAGCTGCATCGCGCCTTCAACCGCCAGAGCGTGTGGCGGCGCTTCGCCATCGTCGCCGCCGGGCCGCTGGCCAATTTCCTCCTGGCGATTGCGCTGTACTGGGGCATTTTCGTCGTCGGCGCCGATGAGTTGCGGCCGCGCCTGGCGCTGACCGAGGCAAGCAGCGCGGCGGTGGCCGGCGGTGTGCGCGAGGGCGATCTGGTGCTCGCCGTCGATGACGAGCCGGTGCGCAGCTGGCAGGAACTGCGCTGGGTGTTGCTGCGCCACGCCATCGACAGCCGCCAGGTGGTGCTGCGCGTGCAGACCCTGGAAGAGGTCGAGGCCTATCGCCGTCTCGACCTCAGCGGCTTTCCGATCGACGACGGCAGTACCGACCTGATTGCGCGCATCGGTCTGAAGCCGTGGCGGCCGCAGATTCCGGCCGTGGTCGGGCGTCTGGTCGAAGGTGGGGTGGCGGCGCGCGCCGGGTTGCAGGCGGGCGACGAGATCGTCGCCATCGACGGCGAGGCGGTGGCGTCGTGGGGTGAAATGGTCGGCATGGTGCGCAAAGCGCCCGAGCGCAGTCTGCGTGTCGACGTCCGCCGCGGCGGTGAAGTGCTGCAGGTCGCGCTCACCCCGGAGGGCGCCGACGAAGGCGGCGAGCGCATCGGACGCATCGGCGTCGCGGTTGCCGAGCCACTGCCCGGTGGTCTGTCGATGTTCGCCGAGGTGCGCTACGGTCCGCTTGAAGGTTTCGTCAAGGCGGTGCGCCAGACCTGGGAGACGAGCGTGCTCAGCCTGCAGATGATCGGGCGCATGTTCACCGGCGAGGTGTCGTGGAAGAACCTGTCCGGGCCGGTCACCATCGCCGATTACGCGGGGCAGTCGGCACGGCTCGGTTTCGATCATTACCTGAAGTTCGTCGCCCTCATCAGCATCAGCCTGGGGGTGCTGAACCTGCTGCCCATCCCGGTGCTGGATGGTGGGCATTTACTGTATTATGTGATTGAAATCATCAAGGGCGGTCCGATTCCGGAGCGCGTCATGGAGATCGGTCAGCAGATCGGTCTCGTCCTTCTCGCAATGCTCATGGCATTCGCCTTCTACAACGACATCAATCGTCTCATATCCGGCTGAACAACCGAATGAACCGCAAGCTCCTTCCCGGGCTGATCATGGCCCTTTTTGCGTCCGCCAGCGCATTTGCATTCGATCCATTCGTCGTCAAGGACATTCGCGTCGAGGGCATCCAGAGGACGGAAGCTGGCACGGTGTTCAACTATCTGCCGGTCCGGGTCGGTGACCGTTTCGACGAGCAGCAGGCCGCCGAGGCGATCCGCGCGCTGTTCGCCACCGGCTTCTTCAGCGATGTGCGCATCGAAGTCGAGAAGGAAGTGCTGGTGGTGCTGCTCGACGAGCGTCCGGCAATCGCGCAGATCGATTTCGCCGGGGTCAAGGAGTTCGACAAGGAGGCGCTGAAGAAGGGGCTGCGCGAGGTCGGGCTCGCCGAGTCGCGCATCTTCGACCGCGCGCTGCTCGAGCGCGCCGAGCAGGAGTTGAAGCGTCAGTATCTGAGCCGCGGCAAGTACGCGGCGACGGTGACCACCACGGTGACGCCGCTCGAGCGTAACCGAGTCGGCATCAATTTCGAGGTGGACGAGGGCGACGTCGCCAAGATTCGCCAGATCAGCATCATCGGCGCCAAGGTGTTCGAGGCCGACGACCTGCTCGATGGCTTTCAGCTCACCACCCCAGGCTGGCTGACCTGGTACACCAAGAACGACCAGTACTCGCGCCAGAAACTGTCGGCCGATCTGGAGAATCTGCGTTCGTTCTATCTCGATCGCGGCTATCTCGACTTCAACATCGAATCGACCCAGGTTTCGATCACCCCCGACAAGAAGGACATCTACATCACCGTCAACGTGGTCGAGGGCGAGCAGTATCGGGTCACCGGACTGCGCTTCACCGGTGATCTAATCCTGCCCGAGTCGGAGTACCTGGGGCTGGCGACGTTGAAGCCGGGCGAGATCTTCTCGCGCGAGAAACTCACCGAAACCACCAAGGCGGTCACCGACCGCCTTGGCAACGAGGGTTATGCCTTCGCCAACGTCAACGCGGCCCCCGAGGTCGACAAGGAAAAGCGCGAAGTCGCATTCACCGTGTTCGTCGATCCGGGGCGCCGTGTGTATGTGAATCGGATCAACGTCGGCGGCAACACGAAGACGCGCGACGAGGTCGTGCGCCGCGAGATGCGCCAGATGGAGGGAGCGTGGTACGACGCCGACGCGATCAACCGTTCGCGCACGCGCATCGACCGCCTCGGCTACTTCGACGAGGTCACGGTGGAAACGCCCGCGGTACCCGGTACCACCGACCAGGTCGACGTCAACGTCGGGGTCAAGGAGCGGCCGACCGGCAACCTGATGCTCGGCGCCGGTTTCTCCAGCTCCGACAAGATCGTGCTGTCGGCGTCGATCTCGCAGCAGAACCTGTTCGGCAGCGGCAACGCGATGACGCTGGGCCTCAACACCAGCCGTTCGAGCCGCACCTACGCGCTGTCCTTCACCAATCCGTACTACACCGTGGACGGCGTCAGCCTGGGCTGGGACCTGTATCACCGCACCTACGATCCCACCGAGTCGTATTCGATCGCGCGCTACAAGACGGTATCGACCGGTGCCGGCCTGCGCCTCGGCTATCCGATCGGCGAGGACGACAGCATCAGCTTCGGGCTCGGCGTCGATCGCACCAAGATCACCACGTACGAGGACAGCCCGGAGCAGTACAAGGACTTCTGCCTCGACTTCGACTGCAGCGATCCGAGCGGCGTGGGCAACGTCTCGGTCACCAGCCTGCTCGCCTCGGCGGGTTGGTCGCGCGATAGTCGCGACAGTTTCATCTATCCGCGCAAGGGCGTGTATCAGCGTGTGTTCGGCGAGATGTCGGTGCCGCCGGGCGAGCTGCGTTATGCCAAGCTCAACTACCAGTATCAGCATTGGTTCCCCATCGGCCGCGATTACGCGCTCATGCTCAATGCCGACATCGGCTGGGCCAAGGGCTACGGCGGCAAGCCGGTACCCTTCTACAAGAATTTCTACGTCGGCGGCATCGGCTCCGTGCGCGGCTTCGAGCAGAGCTCGATCGGACCGAAGAACTCCGAAGGCGATGCGGTCGGCGGCACGCGCAAGATCGTCGGCAACGCCGAGTTCTTCTTCCCGCTGCCGGGTTCGGGCACCGACCGCTCGTTCCGCGTCTCGGCCTTCCTCGACGCCGGCTATGTGTGGGGCGAGGATCCGACCACCGGCAAGGAGCAGCGCATCCGCTTCGGCGACATGCGCTACAGTACCGGTTTGGCGTTCTCGTGGAGCTCGCCGATTGGCCCGCTCAAGTTCAGTCTGGGCCTGCCGCTCAAGAAGGAGAGCGGCGACGAGATCCAGCGCTTCCAGTTCCAGCTGGGCAGTGTGTTCTGATCCTGCCCGCACGTATTTGTTTTGGAGACATCAGTGAAAGTCAGCACCCTCACCGTAGTGGCCGCCGCCCTGTTGAGCATCGGCCAGGCTGCGTCGGCCGAGACCAAGATCGGTTTCGTGAATTCGGATCGCGTGATGCGCGAGGCGGTGCCGGCCGTGCGCGCCCAGCAGCGGCTGGAGAAGGAGTTCGAGAAGCGCGACCAGGAAATGCAGCGCATGGCCAAGGACTTGCAGGCCATGCAGGAAGATCTCGAGCGCAACGGTGTGACCCTCGCCGAGGCTGACCGCCGCAACAAGGAGCGCGCGTTCAATGACCTCAACCGCGACTTCCAGCGCAAGCAGCGCGAGTTCCGCGAGGACCTCAACCAACGCCGCAACGAGGAGCTCGCCTCGGTGCTCGACAAGGCCAATCGCGCGGTCAAGCAGATCGCCGAAGCCGAGAAGTACGACGTCATCCTGCAGGAGGCGGTCTACGCCAGTCCGCGCATCGACATCACGGACAAGGTCATCAAGTCCTTGTCCGAAGGCAAGTAACGCGGTTCCCGTTCGACATGCGCATCGCTGAGCTTGTCGCGCAACTCGGCGGCGAGGCAGTCGGCGATGCCGACGTCGTCGTCCATCGGGTTGCCACGCTGGACCAGGCCGGGGAAGGCGATCTGTCCTTCCTGGCCAATCCCAAGTACCTGAACCGCCTCAAGGCGAGCCGCGCCGCGGCGGTGATCGTCGGGTCCGCCGCGCGCGACCTGCTCACCGATCGTCCGCGCATCGTCGCCGACGATCCCTACCTGTATTTCGCGCGCGTGGCGCGCCTGTTCAATCCGCCGCCGGCCATCGTTCCCGGCGTACACCCGGGCGCGGCGGTCGCCGCCGCGGTCCCCGCCGATTGCGCGGTGAGCGCGGGCGCCAGCATCGAGGAGGGCGCCGAGATCGGCGCGGGCGCGTTCGTCGGCCCCGGTTGCATCATCGGCCATGGCGCGCGCATCGGCGCCGGCACCCGGCTGCTCGCCAACGTCACGGTCTATCCGGGCTGCGTCATCGGCCGCGACTGCATCGTCCATGCCGGCGCGGTGATCGGTTCCGATGGTTTCGGCTTCGCCCGCCACAAGGATGGCAGCTGGCTGAAGATCCCGCAGGTCGGCCGCGTGGTGATCGGCGACGACGTGGAGATCGGTGCCAACACCACGATCGACCGCGGCGCGCTCGATGACACGGTGATCGGCAACGGCGTCAAGCTCGACAACCAGATTCAGATCGGCCACAACGTGCGCATCGGCGAGCACACCGCGATCGCGGGCTGCGTCGGCATCGCAGGCAGCACGCAGATCGGCGCACGCTGCATGATCGGCGGCCAGGCCGGGATCATCGGTCATCTCGTCATCGCCGACGACGTGGTGATCTCGGCGGGCACGCTGGTCACCAAGTCGATCAATCGCCGCGGCGTGTACACCGCCAACCTGCCGGTGCAGGGGCACGCCGACTGGGTCAAAAACTTTGCCCATCTGCGCCATCTCGATGCGCTCGTCGATAGAATACGCGCCCTCGAACAACGACTCGAAGAACGGGATTCTCCCTGATCGCCATGGATATCAACGAAATTCTCCAGTATCTGCCGCACCGCTACCCCTTCCTGCTGGTGGACCGGGTGCTGGAGCTCGAAGAAAACAAGCGCATCCTCGCGCTGAAGAACGTGACCATGAACGAGCCGTTCTTCCCCGGACACTTCCCGACCCATCCGGTGATGCCGGGGGTGCTCATCGTCGAGGCGATGGCGCAGGCTGCCGCGCTGCTGTCGTTCAAGAGCATGGGCGTGAAGCCCGACGAGAACTCGGTGGTGCTGTTCGCGGGCATCGACAACGTGCGCTTCAAGCGCCAGGTGGTGCCGGGCGACCAGTTGCTGTTCGACGTCGAGATCGTGCAGAGCAAGCGCAACATCTACAAGTACAAGGGTGTGGCACGGGTCGGTGACCAGATCGCCACCGAGGCCGAACTGATGTGCGCGCTCAAGACCAAGTCATGATCCACCCGACCGCCATCGTCCATCCCGCGGCGAAGCTCGGTGCCGACGTCGTGGTCGGGCCGTATTCGATCATCGGCGAACACGTCGAGATCGGCGACGGCACGCGCATCGGCCCGCACGTCGTGATCGAGGGCCACACCCGCATCGGCCGCGACAACGAGATCTTCCAGTTCTGCTCGATCGGCGCCGCGCCACAGGACAAGAAGTACGACGCCGAGCCGACGCGGCTCGAGATCGGCGACCGCAACACGATCCGCGAATTCTGCTCGTTCAACGTCGGTACCAGCCAGGACGCCGACGTGACCCGTGTCGGCAACGACAACTGGATCATGGCCTACGTGCACATCGCGCATGACTGCCAGGTCGGCAACAACACGATCTTCGCCAACAACGCCACGCTTGCCGGTCATGTGCAGGTGGGCGATTGGGCGATTCTCGGCGGTTTCACCGGCGTGCACCAGTTCGTGCGTGTCGGCGCGCACAGCTTCTGCGGCGTCGGCACCGTGCTGCTGCAGGATCTGCCGCCCTACGTCACGGTCGCCGGCAATCCCGCGGCGCCGCACGGTATCAACAGCGAGGGCTTGCGCCGGCGTGGCTATTCGGCTGAAGGCATTGCTGCGATCAAGCGCGCCTACCGCAGCCTGTACCGCTCCGGACTCAAGCTCGACGAGGCGCGCGCGCAGATCGCCGCGATCGCCGCCGAGCATGCCGAGGTTGCCGCGTTCGCCGAGTTCATCGCCCACTCCGGTCGCGGGCTGGTCCGTTGAAATCATGGGCCTGTCCATCGCCATGGTCGCCGGGGAAGCCTCCGGCGATCTCCTCGCCAGCCATCTGATCCGTGCCATCCGGCGCCATGTGCCTGACGCCGAGTTCTTCGGGATCGGCGGGCCCAAGATGCAGGCCGAGGGTTTCGATGCGCGCTGGCCGTGCGAACTGCTCGCGGTTCACGGCTATGTCGATGCCCTGAAGCGCTACCGCGCGCTGTCGTCGATCCGCAAGCAGCTTCTCGCCAGCATCCGCAAGGAACGGCCGGCGGCCTTCATCGGTGTCGATGCGCCCGATTTCAATCTGTGGCTGGAGGGCAAGGTCAAGGATGCCGGCATGCCGGCGATCCACTTCGTCAGCCCGTCGATCTGGGCGTGGCGGGGCGGGCGGATCAAGACCATCGCGCGTTCGGTGACGCGCATGCTGTGCCTGTTCCCGTTCGAAGAAGCGATCTACGAGAAGGCCGGGGTGCCGGCGAGCTATGTCGGTCATCCGCTTGCCGACGTGTTTCCGCTGCAGCCCGATCGTGCCGCAGCGCGCGAGCGTCTAGGTCTGCCCGCGGGTGCGCGCGTGATCGCGCTGCTGCCCGGCAGCCGTCAGTCCGAAGTCTCCAACCTCGCCGACAGCTTCATCGCCACCGCTGCGCTGCTCGCCCAGCGTCATCCTGATGCGCGCTTCCTGGTACCGCTCGCCACGCGCGAAACGCGCGCCTTGTTCGAGGCCGCACTCCATCGCAATGCCGCCACCGAACTGCCGATCCGCATGCTGTTCGGTCACGCCGTCGAGGCCATGACCGCCGCCGACGCGGTGCTGGTGGCGAGCGGCACGGCCTCGCTGGAGGCCGCGCTGCTCAAGCGCCCGATGGTGATCAGCTACCGCATCGGCAACCTCCAGTACCGGTTGATGAAGCGCATGGCCTATCTGCCCTGGGTCGGTCTGCCCAACATCTTGTGCAATGCCTCCCTGGTGCCTGAATTGCTGCAGGACGAGGCCACCCCGGAGAAGCTTGCCGACGCGCTCGATCACTGGCTCAGTGATTCCGCGGCGTGCGCCGCGCTCGCCGAGCGTTTCACCGAACTGCACCTCAGCCTGCGCCAGAACACCGCGGAGAAAGCTGCGGCGGCGATCCTGCCCCATCTGGGCGTGGCCGGGAGCATGCGGTGAGCGCGCTGGTGTGCGGGGTGGACGAGGCCGGACGCGGCCCGCTCTGTGGGCCGGTGGTCGCCGCCGCGGTGATCCTCGACCCGGCGCGCCCGATCGTCGGCCTCGCCGACTCCAAGAAACTCACCGAGCGCGCGCGCGAACGCCTCGCGCCGTTGATCCGCGAGCATGCGCTGGCGTGGGCGGTTGCCGAGGCCAGCGTCGAGGAGATCGACCGCCTCAACATCCTGCATGCCACCATGCTGGCGATGCGGCGCGCGGTCGAGGCGCTGAAGGTCGCGCCGAGCGAAGTGCTGGTCGATGGCAACCGTTGCCCGACCGTGCCCTATCCGGTGCGCGCCATCGTCAAGGGCGATGCGCTCGAACCGGCGATCTCCGCGGCCTCGATCCTCGCCAAGACGGTGCGCGACGCCGCCATGCGCGAACTCGACGCCCGCCATCCGCAGTACGGACTCGCCGCACACAAGGGCTACCCGACCGCAGCCCATCTCGCTGCGCTGCGTCAGCACGGGGTGGCCGATTTCCATCGCCGCAGCTTCGCGCCGGTGCGGCAACTGATCGACCACCCGCCGCTGTGGCAGGACGACACGACAGGAGGCTAGGACCGTGAGCACGGACGAAGCGCAATGGGAGGCGGCATGACCTTGCACCATCTGATGCTGGGCGTGCACGTGCTCGGCGTGGCGATCTGGGTCGGCGGCATGGCCTTCGCCTGGCTGTGCCTGCGCCCGGCGGCGATGGCGCTGCCCCCTGACCGCCGTCTGCCGCTGTGGGCGGCGGTGCTGCAGCGCTTTTTTGCGCTGGTATGGGCGGCGATCGCGGCGCTCGTGGCGAGCGGCTTCGGCATGCTGCTCGAGGTCGGCTTCGCGCGCGCGCCGCTCGCCTGGCATCTGATGAGCGCCACCGGGCTGGTGATGATCGCGGTGTTCGTGTCGATCTGGTTCGGCCCGTGGCGCGCGTTGCGCGCCGCGGTGGCGGGCGAGGACTGGGCGCGCGGGGCGGTGGCGATGAACTGCATCCGTCAGCGCGTCGGCTTCAATCTTGCTCTCGGCGTTCTCACCATCGCGGTGGCGACGCTCGGCCTCGGTCTTTGAGGCCGGCGATGCGCGTCCTCAGCTCGCGCGACAACCCCTGGATCAAGCACGTGCACGGGCTGGCGACAAACGCGCGCGAGCGCCGGAAGCACGGTGAGACCCTGCTCGACGGTGCTCACCTGATCGCCGCCGCGCTTCAACGGCAGTGGCCGTTGAAAGCGGTGGTGGTGGCCGAGCACGCTCGGGGCGAACCCGAGATCGCCGCGCTGCTCGCCGCACTCCCCGCCGAACTGGCGCTGACGCAGGTGCCCGATGCGTTGTTCGCTCACCTCAGCCCGGTCGAGACGCCGTCCGGGATTCTCGCCCTGATCGACGTACCGCCGCCGCCGCCGCTCGCGCTGGCCGGCGCCGTGGTTGCGCTCGACGGCGTGCAGGATCCGGGCAATCTCGGCA
Source organism: Pseudomonadota bacterium (assembly GCA_023459095.1). Classification (GTDB taxonomy): domain Bacteria; phylum Pseudomonadota; class Gammaproteobacteria; order Burkholderiales; family Rhodocyclaceae; genus JAEWVQ01. The sequence goes on from JAEWVQ010000120.1 coordinate 15,968, forward strand.
CCATCCTGCGTACCGCGGCTGCTGCCGGGGTGCGCGAAGTGCTGCTTGGCGAAGGCTGTGCGCAGGCCTGGTCGCCGCGCGTGCTGCGTGCGGCGATGGGGGCGCATTTCGTGCTCGCGTTCGCCGAGCGCGTCGACCTCGGCGCGGCACTCGCCGACTATCGTGGGCGCGTGCTCGCCACCGGCCTCACCGAGGGTGCGCGCGCGCTCTATGACCTCGATCTGCGCGGCCCGGTGGCCTGGCTGTTCGGCGCCGAAGGGCAGGGCGTGTCGGCGGCGCTGATGGCGCGCGCCGACTGTGTCGTGACCATCCCGATGGCGGGTGCAGTGGAGTCGCTCAACGTCGGCGCCGCCGCCGCGGTGTGCCTGTTCGAGCAGGCGCGGCAATGCCGTATGGGTGGGGTTGGCTCGACCTAGGGTGAACCATTATTGACCTGGAATTGACAATGGGCTGAATTTCATCATGGCACCAACATGATCCGGAGGGTCGGCGGTGCAGCTTGCCGCGCAGACCCTGCGCATCGCCAGCGGTGCCGCTTCACTCACCTGGAGGAGACAAATCGCGATGTCGACCTATATCAAGACCCCCAAAGGGCAGGCCGAAATCGAATCCCGCAGCGGCGAGTTGGGTCCGCGCGCCCGTCGTCTGCTGATTCTGGTCGATCCAGCCCGCTCGCTGGCGGAGCTCGAGGCCATGCTCGGCAGCAAGGCGTTCGCAGAAACCCTGGCCCAACTCGAGCACGACGGCTATATCGCCGTTCATGGCGAGGGCGAGGTGGCGCCCGCGTTCACCACCGGCACCGCGCCAAACCCGGCCGCAGCCGCAGCGGTGCCCGCCCCCGTTGTGCCGGGGGGCGATGCGGTGAGCGATGCGCAGCTCGAGCATGCGCGCAACTTCATGATGAACACGCTGAAGACCTTCAACGGTCCGTACGGCAAATTGAGCCTGATGCAGAGCATCCACCGCTGCAACAGTTGCGACGAGCTGCGAGGGCTGTTCGACGAATGGCTGCGCTCGATCAGTGAAACCCGGATGGGCAGGTTGCGCGCCGACGAACTCGCCGCCCGCCTGCAGGCGGTGATCTAGCAGCGTTTGCGCAAGGGCGGCGCTCAGTCCGGTAGGGTGAGCGCCGCAGCCGCCGCGCGCGGGTCGCGCTCGGCGAGGTGGTGCACGGTGCCGAGCAGGGGGGCGTCGAGGCGCGCGCGCAGCGCGTCGCGGTTTTCGGCAAAGCGCAGCATGCCCGGGTCGATCGTGTTCGCCACCCAGCCGGCCAGGGTGAGGCCGCGCGCGGCGATCGCCTCGGCGGTGAGCAGCGCATGGCTGATGCAACCCAGGCGCATCCCGACCACCAGAATCACCGGCAACGCGAGCTCACGGGCGAGATCGGCGCTGTCCCAGGCGTCGCCGAGCGGCACCCGGAAACCGCCCACCCCTTCGACGAACAGACGGTCGCATTGCGTACGCAAGCTCGCGCATGCGTTCAGGATCGTGGCCGGTGCGATGACCACGCCTTCCTCGCGGGCGGCGATGTGCGGGGCGATCGGGCTGCGCAGGCAATAGGGGTTCAGCAACTCGAGCCCGGGGTCGAAACTGCCGGCGGCGCGCAGCTGGGCGGCATCCTCGTTGATCCACTCCGTGCCGACGCGCTCGGCGCCTGCGGCCACCGGTTTCATGCCGAGGCTGCGATGACCCTGAGCGCGCGCGGCGTGGATCAACGCGCAGGTGACGAAGGTCTTGCCGATTTCAGTGTCGGTTCCGGCGACGAACCAGGCGCGGGCGAGAGTCATAGGGGTTTTCTGAGCGCGAGCAGGATGAGGTCGTAGGTGGCGGGGAGCTGGCCGTCGGCGCGGCGGTAGTGCTCGTAGGCGGACTGCAGACGCGCCCAGGCGTGGCGCCCGAGCGGTCGGCGGCGGCGGGCGTCGCCCACGGTGTGCGCGCCGATCGCCTTGATGTCGCGCAGCAGGCTGCGCAGGTCCGGCGCCAGCGCCGGAGCATCGGCATGCTCCACGGCGACAGCCGTCAAACCTGCGGCGTGCGAGGCGGCGGTCCAGGTTTCGGCGGGGTGGAAGGCGAGCACGTGGGCGTCGTCGTCGACCGCGGCAAACGCGGTGCGCAGCTCCCACAGCGTGCGCGGCCCGAGGGTCGCGATCCAGGCTTCGCCGCCGGGGCTGAGGCAGCGCCCCAGTTCCGCGAGCGCGAGCGCGGGATCGCACCACTGCACAGCGAGGCTGGACCAGATCTGATCGAGGCTGCCGGTAGCGAACGGCAGGTGCTCGAGGTCGGCGCACACCGCGAGGGTGTCGCCCGCTGCCGGCAATCCGGCACGCAGACGGTGCAGCATCGCCGGGGCGAAGTCGAGCGCGAACTGCGTGCTCTCCGGGAACAGCGCGGCGAGATGGGCTTGGCCGAAACCGGTGCCGCAGCCCGCGTCCAGCGTGTGCCGCACCGTCTGCCCGCGATGATGCAGGCGGACGAGCGCGGCGAGGCGGGCGCAGACTTCGCGCTGCACCGCGGCGGCGGCGTCGTAGCCCGGCGCGGCGCGGTCGAAGGCGTGGCGAACCGCGCGCTTGTGCGCCTTGCGCGTGCAGGAGGGGAACTGCTCAGCCATCGGTTTGAGGGTCGGCGAGCTTGCGGAGCAGCTCGGCACAGTCGGCGGTGCGTGACAGCTGCGGCGCGTGGCCGCAGGCGTCGAACACGTGCAGCGTGGCCCGCGGCAACTGCGCCGCCAACCCGTGCGCGGCGGCGAGCGGCATCAGCGCATCGGCGGCGCCGTGGATCAGGCAGACCGGCTGGGCGACGGCAGCGAGGGTGGTGCGCAGGTCGCTGCGGCTCAGCACGCCCAGGCCGGCGGCGAGCGCAGCGTGGCGGGCGGGCGTGGTGGCGTCGTCGAGCGCGGCGGCGAGCGCGGCGAGTACCGGGCGGCGCTGCGCGTCGCCCAGGGCTTGGAGGGCGATGAAGCGTTTCAGCGTTGCCCCTGGATCGGCGTCGAAGCCGCTGCGAAAGCCGGCCACGGTGTCGGCGGCGAGACCGTGGGGCCAGTCCGCACCGGCGACAAAGCGCGGCGTGGCGCCGATCAGCGCGAGGCGCGCGACTTTGCGCGGATGGCGGGCGGCGAGTTCGAGGGCGATCATCGCGCCCAGCGACCAGCCGCACACCAGCGCGTCGTCAGGGAGCTTCGGCAGCAGGGCTTCGGCCCAGGCCGCCAGACTGTCGCCGGGCGGAGGGCCCTGCGGATCGGTGAGCGGCGGGGCGACGATGTCGAAGGTGGCGTCGAGTTGCGCGCGCAGCGCGTCCCACACCGCCGGCGTCATCGCCCAGCCGTGGAGCAGGACCAGGGGGAGGCGGGCGTGCTTCATGGCGTGGCGGCGAGGCGCCGGAGCGCGGCGGCGAGACGCTCGACATCGGCTTCGGTGTGCGCGGCGGTGAGCGAGATGCGCAGGCGCGCGCTGCCCGCCGGCACCGTGGGCGGGCGGATCGCCGGCACCCACAGGCCGTCGTCCCACAGCGCGCGGGCCAGGGCGAGCGCGGCTTCGTTGTCGCCCACGACCAGCGGCTGGATCGGCGTGCGCGACGGCAGCAGCGTCCACCGTCCGTCGGCGAGGCGGGTGCGCAGCAGCGCGATCAGGGCGTCGAGATGGCGGCGACGGTCGTCGGCGCGCTCGACGAGGTCGAGGCTCGCGAGCAGGGCATGGGCGAGCGCGGGCGGGGCGCCGGTGGTGAAGATGTAGGTGCGCGTCTTCTGCAGCAGCCAGTCGATGACGTCAGCGTGGCCGGCGGCAAACGCGCCCGCAACCCCGGCGGCCTTGCCCAGGGTGCCGACCAGGATCAGCCGCCACGAACTCAGGCCGGCCTCGGCGAGCGCGCCGCGCCCTTGCGGGCCGAGCACGCCGAAACCGTGGGCGTCGTCCACCATCAGCCAGGCATCGAAACGTTCGGCGAGCGCGAGCAGGCCGGCGAGCGGGGCGAGGTCGCCGTCCATGCTGAACACCGCGTCGCTGACGATGAGCTTGCGCTTCGCCGCGCTCGCGGCGAGCTGGCGCTCGAGCGCGGCGAGGTCGTTGTGCGGGTAGCGGTGCAGTTCGGCGCGCGACAGCAGCATGCCGTCGACCAGCGAGGCGTGGTTGAGGCGGTCGGCGAACACCGCATCGCCGCGCCCGACCAGCGCCGGAACGATGCCGGCGTTGGCCATGTAGCCGGTGGAGAAGTAGAGCGCGCGTTCGCAGCCGACGAAGGCGGCGAGCCGCGCCTCGAGGGCTTCCTGCACCGCGTAGTGGCCGCTCACCAGATGCGAGGCGCCCGAACCCGCGCCCCAGCGCGCCGCGCCTTCGGCGAGTGCGGCGGCGACGGCCGGATCGCCGGCGAGGCCCAGGTAGTCGTTGCTGCAGAAGGCGAGCATGGCACGGCCATCGACCACGGCGTGCGGGCCGCAGGGCAGGGCATTGCTGCGGCGCTGGCGGCGCAGTGCGCCCGCGTCGAGCGCGTCGAGATCGGCGCGCAGCGCGTCGAGCAGGTTTGCCGGGGGCGCGCTCATCGCTCAGCCCAGCGCCGCATCGAGCGCGGCGGCGGCGCCGGCGACGAGGTGGCGGAATTCGGCTTCGCCGAGCACGTAGGGCGGCATGAAGTACACCGTGTTGCCGATCGGGCGCAACAGCACGCCGTGGTCGAGCGCGGCGGCGAAGAAGCGGCGCGAGAAATCGGCAGGGGCGTCGGTGACGTCGAACGCGAGGATCATGCCGCGCTGGCGCAGGTGGCGGACTTCGTCGCGCGCGCCGAAGGCATCCGCGGCGAGGCGGCCGAGCAGCGCGGCGCGCTCGCGGTTGGCGGCGATCACGTCGTCCTCGGCGAAGAGGTCGAGGGTGGCGAGCGCGGCGCGGCAGGCGAGCGGGTTGCCGGTGTAGGAGTGCGAATGCAGGAAGCCGCGCGCACCGGCGTCGTCGTAGAAGGCCTCGTACACCGCGTCGCTGGCGAGCACCAGCGACAGCGGCAGGTAGCCGCCGGAAATCCCCTTCGACAGGCACAGGAAGTCGGGCCAGCCTCCGCCCGGCGCAGCGGCCGCGCCGGCGACCTGTTCCCAGGCGAAGAAGCTGCCGGTGCGCCCGCAGCCGACGGCGATTTCGTCGGCGATGAGGTGGACCTCGTAGCGGTCGCACAGCGCGCGCGCAAGGCGCAGATATTCGGGGTCGTACATGACCATGCCGGAGGCGCCCTGCACCAGCGGCTCGACGATGAAGGCGGCGGTTTCGGCGTGGTGTTCGGCGAGGTGGGCTTCGAGCGCGGCCGCGGCGCGGCGGGCAAGCTCGGCGGCGCTCTCGCCGGGCGCGGCAAGGCGGGTGTCGGGCACCGGCACGGTGGCGCCGGGCTTCACCAGCGGGGCGTAGGCGTCGCGGAAGAGGGGCACGTCGGTGACCGCGAGCGCGCCCACGGTCTCGCCGTGGTAGCCGCCGGCCAGGCTGACGAAGCGGCATTTCTGCGGCCGTCCGCGGTTGCGCCAGGCGTGGGCGCTCATCTTCAGCGCGATCTCGGTGGCGGAGGCGCCGTCGGAGGCGTAAAAGGCGTGGCCGAGGCGGTGGCCGGTGAGCGCGGCGAGGCGTTCGGAGAGCTCGACCACCGGCGGATGGGTGAAGCCGGCGAGCATGACGTGCTCGAGGCGGTCGAGCTGATCGCGCAGCGCGGCGTTGATGCGCGGGTTGCAGTGGCCGAAGAGGTTGGTCCACCACGAGCTGATGCCGTCGAGCAGGCGCCGGCCGTCGGCGTCGATCAGCCACGGACCTTCGCCGCGGACCACCGGGACCAGCGGCAGCGCGGGCGGTGTGCCTTCGTGGTGCTTCATCTGGGTGCAGGGGTGCCAGACGGCGGCGAGCGAGCGTTGCAGCAGGGAAGAGGACATTGCGGACCGGGACCGGCGAAACCGGCCAATGGTGCGCAAAGGCGCCCCGCCTGTCAAACCGCGGACAAGGTCGGGGCGTTGCCGGGAAGGGCGGTAGTGGCGCTCGCCGGCCGCGGCGGCTGGCTTTGCTAGAATCGGCCGCTTGCCGAACCGACGGACCCGTCCATGATTTTCGTTCTCTCCCCCGCCAAGGCGCTCGACTACGACACGCCGCCGGTGGTCCCGACCTGCACCCAGCCCGACTTCCTCGACGATGCCGCCGAACTCATCGACCTCCTGCGCCAGTGCACGCCGGCGGACATCGCCGGCTTGATGTCGCTGTCCGACCCGCTCGCCGCGCTCAACGTCGCGCGCTACGCGAGCTGGTCGCGGCCGTTCGCGCCCGATAACGCCAAGCAGGCGGTGCTCGCCTTCAACGGCGACGTCTACGAGGGCCTGCAGGCGCCGGCGATGTCGGCTGCGGACCTGGACTGGGCGCAGCGCCACCTGCGCATCCTCTCCGGCCTGTACGGCGTGCTGCGCCCGCTCGACCTCATGCAGCCCTACCGTCTCGAGATGGGCACGCGCCTGGCCAATGCGCGCGGCAAGGATCTCTACGCGTTCTGGGGCGACCGGATCACCGCCGAGCTCAATGCCCTGCTCGATCGCGAGGAGGAGGAGGCCGGCGGCGAGCGCGTGCTGGTGAACCTCGCCTCCGAGGAGTATTTCAAGTCGGTGCGACGCAAGCAGCTGCGCGCACGGCTGGTGACCCCGGTGTTCGAGGATTGGAAGGGCGGGCGCTACAAGATCATCAGCTTCTACGCCAAGCGCGCGCGCGGGCTGATGGCGCGCCATGCCGTGCTCGGCCGGGTCGAGGCGGTGGAGGCGCTCAAGGATTTCGACGCCGAAGGCTATGCCTTCGCCGCCGAGGCCTCGGGTGACGACGTCTGGGTGTTCCGCCGCCGCCTCGATTGAGCGCGTCGGCCCTCACCGCACAGGAGAACGCCATGCAGATCAGCTCCGCCTTCGATTCCGGCGCGATCGAGGTCGTCCGCGCCGACGATCCACGCGACGTGCACCTGCGCCTGCGCGCCGACAACGCCGCCGACATCCGCCAGTGGTTTCATTTCCGCGTGCATGGCGCCGCCGGGCGCGCGCTGCGCATGGTGATCGAGAATGCCGGTGAGGCGACCTATGCCGACGGCTGGCCGGGCTATCGCTGCGCCGCGTCCTACGACCGCCGCCACTGGTTCCGCGTCGCCGGCACGCGTTACGAGGACGGTGCGTTGATCATCGATCACGTGCCCGCGCACGACACCATCTATTACGCCTATTTCGAGCCCTATTCGCACGAGCGCCACCTCGATCTGCTCGCCCGCGTGCAGCTGTCACCGTTCGCGCGCGTCCGGCCGCTGGGTGCCACCGTCGATGGCCGCGCGCTCGACCTGGTCGTGGTCGGCGAGCCCGTGCCCGGGCGGCGGCCGCTGTGGATCATCGCCCGCCAGCATCCGGGCGAGACCATGGCCGAATGGTTCGTCGAAGGCCTGCTCGAACGCCTGCTCGACGCCGCCGACCCGGTCGCGCGCCAGGTGCGCGAACGTGCCGTGGTGTACATCGTGCCCAACATGAATCCCGATGGCGCGGTGCGCGGCAATCTGCGCACCAACGCCGCCGGGCGCAACCTCAACCGCGAATGGCGCACGCCCGATCCGCTGGCGAGCCCGGAGGTGCATCTGGTGCGCGCGGAAATGGAGCGTACCGGCTGCGCGCTGTTTCTCGATATCCACGGCGACGAGGCGCTGCCCTACGTGTTCTTTTCCACCGCCGAGGAAGTGCCCGGATTCAGCGCCGCCACCGCCGCGCGTCAGGCGCGCTTCAGTGCCGCGCTGTGCGCCGCGAGCCCCGACTTCCAGACCGAACACGGCTATGCCAGCGGCCGCTTCGGCGAGGAGTTGCTGACCCTGGCGAGCAAGTGGGTGGCCTACCGCTTCGGCTGCGTGTCGCTGACCCTGGAAATGCCGTTCAAGGACAACGCCAACCTGCCCGACGAGGCGGTCGGCTGGAACGGGGCGCGCAGCGCGCGGCTGGGCGCGGCGATGCTCAACCCGATTCTCGGCGACCTGCTCGACTGAGCCGTTTCTCCTTTCCGACCCCATACGCTCGCCTGTGCGGCGAACACGAAGGCAACATGAACGAACTGAAGAGTCTGTGTGTGTATTGCGGTTCCAGCGGCGGCCGCCGCGAAGACTATGCCGGGGCCGCGCGCGCGCTCGCCCAGGCCATGGTCGCGCGCGGCATCCGCCTGGTCTATGGCGGCGCCAGCGTCGGCATCATGGGCGCGGTCGCCGACGAGGTGCTGCGTCTGGGTGGCGAGGCCGTAGGCGTCATCCCGGAGGCGCTGATGCGCAAGGAGCTGGCGCATGCCGGCCTCACCGAGCTGCACGTCACGCCGTCGATGCACGCGCGAAAGACGCTGATGGCCGAGCTCGCCGACGGCTTCGTCGCACTGCCCGGCGGCATCGGCACCTTCGAGGAGCTGTTCGAGGTGTGGACCTGGGGGCAGCTCGGCTTCCACCGCAAGCCCTGCGGCCTGCTCAATGTCGCCGGCTATTACGACGGCCTGATCGCCTTTCTCGATCACGCCGCCGACGAGCAGTTCATCCGCGAGGCGCACCGTTCCATGCTGGTGGTCGAGTCCGAACCGGCGGCGCTGCTCGAGCGCTTCGCGGCCTACGCGCCGCCGCCGCTGCCGAAGTGGGTGGGCAGCGGGCAGACCTGAGGCTGCGTGCGCGCGGCCTGCCCAGCATCGGGGGCAGGCGCCGCGGGTCAGGCGTGCAGGCCGGCGGCGTGGCCGGAGGACCACGCCCACTGGAAGTTGTAGCCGCCGAGGTGGCCGGTGACGTCCATCACCTCGCCGACGAAGTAGAGCCCGGGCTGGCGCTTCGCTTCCATGGTCTTGGACGACAGCGCATCGGTGTCGACGCCGCCGAGGGTGACCTCGGCCTTGGCATAGCCCTGGGTGCCCGAGGGCGTCAACGCCCAGCCCGACAGCGTGGCGGCGATGCGGCGCAGTTCGGCATGGCGGAATTCGTTGAGCGGGCGCGTCCAGCCGTGCAGTTCGCACCACGCCTGGGCGAAGCGACGCGGCAGGCGCTCGCCGAGCAGGTTGGCGAGCAGGGTGCGGGTGGCGGCGTGCTCGAGCAGCCAGCTTTCCGCATCGGTGCCGGGCAGCAGGTCGAGGCGCACCGGTTCCCAGTCGTCGCTGTCGTAGGCCTGGGCCTGCCAGTAGCTCGACACCTGCAGGATCGCCGGCCCGGAGAGGCCGCGGTGGGTGATCAGCGCCGCTTCGCGGAAAGCGCCGTCGCGGCAGCGCGCCTCGACTTCGAACGAGGCGCCGGCAAGCGGCGCGAGCCGGGCCAGGGTCTCCGGCGACAGGGTCAGCGGCACCAGCGCGGGGCGGGGCGCGATCACCGGGATGCCGAACTGTTCGGCGATCTTGTAGCCAAACGGCGTAGCGCCGATCTTCGGGATGGAGAGGCCGCCGGTGGCGACGACGAGGCTGTGCGCGGTGTAGTGGCCGCGGTCGGTGTCCACGCGGTAGCGCTCGTGCGCATCGGGCAGGGCGGCGACGGCGCGCACCTGGGCGGGCACCGCCCAGTTCACCGAGCCGTCTTCACATTCGGCGCGCAGCATGTCGATGATGTCCTGCGCCGAGTCGTCGCAGAACAGTTGGCCCCATAAACGTTCGTGGTAATGAATCCCATGGCGCTCGACAAGATCGATAAAATCGCGCGCCGTGTAGCGCGACAGCGCCGAACGGACGAAATGCGGATTGCGCGACAGATAGTTGTCGGCGCCGACGCGCAGGTTGGTGAAGTTGCATCGCCCGCCGCCCGAAATGCGGATTTTCTCCGCCAGTCGGGTGGCATGGTCGATGAGCAGCACGCGGCGGCCGCGTTGTCCGGCGGTCGCGGCGCACATCATGCCCGCGGCGCCGGCGCCGATGACGATGAGGTCGAAACGCTGGTCACCCACTTTTACGCCCCGTGCGTTGAAAGCGGCGCAGAATACGCGCCGTGGCCCGGTGCCGCAAATCTCGCGTCGGCGGGTACTACGATGAATAACAACGAATGCAGAAACCGATGGGAGCGTTTGAATGACTGAATCCACCCCCGGCCCAATCGATGCAACCCGCCTGCGGCGCTTCGCGCGCCCGGCGAAATGGGGGGCGGGCGTGCTGGTTGCGGTTGCGGCGCTGGGCTTTGGCGTGGTGCCGCCGGTGGCCCGCCACTATGCGGTGCAGATCCTGGGCGAAACCCTCGGTCGCGAGGTCGCGATCGACGGCGTGCGCTTCAATCCGTTTACTTTGAGCGCCGACGTCCTCGGCGCGCGCATCATGGAGGCCGACGGCGCGCAGCCGGCGCTCGCCTTCGAGCGCCTGCACGCCAATCTCGAACTCGAGTCGCTGCTGCGCGGCGGGCCGGTGCTGCGCGAGGCCGAACTCCATGGCCTGCGCCTGCACGTCGTCCGCCTGCCCGAAGGGCGGCATAACTGGTCGGATGTGGTCGAGCGCCTGAATGCGCCGTCCACCAACGAGGCCGAGGAATCCGCCGACACCGATGAAAAGGGCGCGCCGCTGCGCTTCTCGGTCGGCAACATCCGCCTCACCAACGGCACGGTGACGATCGCCGACACGGTGCGGAATACCCGCCATGAACTGAGCGAGATCGCGCTCGGCGTGCCCTTCGTCTCCAACCTGCCGGTGAAGGTCGAGGTCAATGTCGAGCCCGCGCTGTCGGCGAAGATCGACGGCCATCCGCTCGAACTGAAGGGGCGCAGCAAGCCCTTCACCGAGGCGCGCGACACCGCGCTCGATCTGTCGCTGAAGGATTTCGAAATCGCGCCCTGGCTCGCCTATCTGCCGTTCGAGCCGGCGTTCAGCGTGCCCTCGGGCCTGCTCGGTGCCGACATCGAGCTGTCGTTCTCCCAGCCCGAAGGCGCACCGCCCGTGGTTGCGGTGCGCGGCCAGGTGCAGGTCAATGAGCTGGTGGTGAAGGACAAGGCCGATCAGCCGGCGATCGCGATCGGCGAGTTCGGCATCGAGCTCGCCGACGTGCAGCCCCTGATCGGCCGCTACCAGTTCAGCAAGCTGCGCCTGCTGCAGCCCGAGATCGATCTCGTGCGCCTGGCCGACGGCAAGCTCAACCTCCTCGGCCTGCTGCCGCCGCAAAGCCCCGCGCAGAACAATGCGCGCAAGCCCGACGGCAAGCGGAAGGCCAAGGCCGCGGGCGCGAAGAACGGCGCCGACGGTGCCGCCCCCGCCGCGATCGACTTCCTGCTCGCCCAGGCGCGCATCCGCGACGGTGTGGTGCGCTTCGAGGACCGCAGCGTGCCGGGGCCGTTCCGCACCCGCGTCGAGCAGATCAACCTCGACCTGCGCGATCTGGCGACGGTGGCCGACATGCCGGCGGAAATCCGTCTCGATTACGTCACCGACACCGGCTTCAAGGCCAGCCATCAGGACACCCTGAAGCTGCATCCCTTCGAGTTTTCCGGCGCGCTCAATTTCGAGCAGCTCGAGCCTGCGCGCTTCGCGCCCTACTACGCCGCGGCGCTGCCCGGCGGCGAGATCCGTGGCGGGCGCGCCGACGGCGCGCTGCATTACCGCGTGACCCTGGACGGCGAGGTGCCGCGCATCGAGGTCGGCGCCGATCGCTTCGCGCTCAACGGCTTCGCGCTCGGCCTCAAGGGGCAGAAGGGCGATGCGCTGAGCGCACAGGCGCTCACCGTGGCCGATGCCGTGGTGCAGCTCGCCGAGCGCAGGATCAAGGTCGGCGAGGTCGCGCTCAAGGGCGCCAAGGTGGCGGCGGTGCGCCAGAAGAACGGCGAGCTCGATCTCCTCGGCATGCTCGCCGCCGACTCCGGCAAAACGTCCGACGGCCCGCCGTGGTCGGTGGCGGTCGGCAAGCTCGCGCTCGATGCCGCCGCGATCCGTGTCGAGGATCGCAGCGCCGGCAAGCCGGTGGTGTTCGCCGCCGAGGGCATCGAACTCGACGTCGCCGATTTCTCCACCGACAAGGGCAAGGCGACCCGGCTCGAACTCGACAGCCTCATCAACAAGAGCGGCCGTCTCGGCGCCAAGGGCACGGTGACGCTCGACCCGCTCGCCACCGATCTGCAGCTCGAGGTGAAGGACGTCGACCTGCTGCCGCTGCAGCCCTACGTGCTGGAGCAGACGCGGGTGGCGATCGCGCGCGGCAGGCTGAGCACCGAGGGCAAGCTCGCGCTCGCCACCGCGCGCGACGGCAAGCTCGCGCTGCGCTACAGCGGCGACCTCGCGGTGGCCGATTTCGACTCCATCGACCGCGTCAACGACACCGGCTTTGTGCGCTGGCGCGGCTTGCGCGTGTCCGATGTCGATCTGCGCACCGAACCGTTCGCGCTCGACATCCGCAGCATCGCGCTCAACAACTTCTACACCCGGCTGATCCTCGACGAGCAGGGGCGTTTGAATCTGCGCGAGGTGCAGGGCACGGAGCAAGGCGGCCAGGCCGACGCGGAACGCGAGGTGTTGCACACTGCCAGCGGCGAGGCCGAAACCACGCTGCCGCCGGCGAAGACCGCGCCGCCGCCGATCCGCATCGGCACGATCGCGGTAAAGGGCGGCAATGTTGCGTTCAGCGACCGTTTCGTGCGCCCCAACTACGATGCCAATCTGACCGATCTCGAAGGTGAGCTGCGCGGCCTGTCGTCGGACCCGACCACGTTGGCCAAGCTCAATCTGGCCGGCCGCGTCGACAAGACCGCGCCGCTCACCGTGGCCGGCGAGTTCAACCCTTTCCGCGACGATCGTCATCTCGACATTGCCGCCGCGGTGAAAGGCTTCGAGCTCACCGGGCTGTCGAGCTATTCGGGCAAGTATGTCGGTTACGGCATCCAGAAAGGCACGCTGTCGGCGGACCTGAACTACCGCATCGAGGATCGCAAGCTGACCGCGACCAACAAGATCTTCCTCGACCAACTCACCTTCGGCGATGCCGTCGACAGCCCCGATGCGGTCAACCTGCCGGTGCAACTCGCGGTGTCGCTGCTCAAGAACAGCCGCGGCGAGATCAGCATCGACCTGCCGGTCAGCGGCACGCTCGACGACCCCGAGTTCAGCGTGTTCGGTCTGGTCGTGCGTGCGCTGTTCAACCTCGTCGGCAAGGCCGCGACCGCGCCGTTCGCCCTGCTCGGGTCGGCGCTCGGCGGTGGTGAGGAAATGTCGCACCTCGAATTTGCGCCGGGCCAGGCGGCGCCCGCCGCGGAGCAGACCGCCAAGCTCGAGGCCCTCGCCGCCGCACTGGTCGATCGTCCGGCGCTGCGTCTGGACATCACCGGTTTCGGCGATCTGGCCACCGACCTCGAAGGCCTGCGCCGCGCCCGCCTCGATGCCGCGGTGCGCCAAGTGAAGCTGCGCGAACTCGGCAAGCGGGGCGAGGCGGTGCCGCCGGTCGAGGAGGTCGAGGTCGGCGCCGAGGAGTATCCGGCGCTGCTCGAGGCGGTTTATGACGACGCCGACATCAAGAAGCCGCGCAACTTCATCGGGCTGGCGAAGAGTCTGCCGGTGGCCGAGATGGAGGCGTTGCTGCTGCCGGCGATGAAGGTCGGCGAGGCCGACGTCAAGGCCCTCGCCCAGCGCCGCGCCCAGGAGGTGCGCAGCTGGCTCGCCGAAAGCGGCAAGGTGCCGGCCGAGCGCCTGTTCCTGGTGGCCCCGTCGGCCGATGCGCCGGCCGCGCGGGAAGTGCGATTCACGCTGCGCTGAAGCCTTTCCGGCGCGCGCAGCAGGCGGAGGAGAGCAGCATGGTCGAACGACTGGATGCCGCGGCGCGCGCCGCGGCGCTGCGCGAACTGAGCGCGTGGGAAGAGGTGGCCGGGCGCGACGCGATCCGCCGCCGGCTGCGTTTCGGCGACTTCAACGAGGCCTTCGCCTTCATGTGCCGGGTGGCGCTGCAGGCGGAGAAGCTCGATCACCACCCGGAATGGCACAACGTCTACAACCGGGTGGAGATCGTGCTCAGCACCCACGACGCCGGCGGACTCACCGAGCGCGATCTCGCGCTTGCACGCTTCATCGAACGCGCCGTCGGCGCGGGCGGCTGAAGGAGCGGCCGTCAGGCCGCAATCGTGAGGCTGGCCCAGAGATGGGCACCGACCAGCGCGCGCCACGGCGAGAACGGCGCGAGCCAGTCGCGGGTCTCGCGCTCGCCCGGCACGCTCGCGCCGCCGCGCAGGGCGTGCAGCGCGCGGCGCACCGCCGCATCGCCGTGCAGGGAGCCGTCGAGCCAGCCGTAGCCGCGCAGCAGGGTGTAATCCGCGGTCCACGGGCCGATGCCGCGCTGCGCCAGCAGGTGCGCGCGGATGCGCTCGGGGTCGGGCGCCGCGGCCCAGGCGTCGAGCGTCAGCGCGCCTTGCCGCACGTTTTCGGCGAGGTCGAGCAGGGTGCGCGCTTTCGCCGTGGAGAAACCGGCGGCGCGTAGTGCTGCCTCGTCCAGTGCGGCGACTTCGGCGGCGGTCGGGTAGCAGATCAGGCCGCCCGAATGACGCAGGCCGGTGGCCGCGATCAGCCGCCGGCGCAGCGCGAGTGCGGCGCCGACGCTGATCTGCTGGCCGGTGATCGCCCAGCTCAGCGCCTCGAACGGCGTCGCCGCCGCCGGCACGCGCAGGCCGGGCTGGCAGGCGATGAGGCCGCCGAGCTGCGGATGGCCGCGGTGGCGGGCCTCGAATGCGACGACGTCCTGATCGAGTCCCAGCATGCGTCTGACCATGGCCTGGAGCGCGGCGGCCGACGTTTCCGCGGCGGCGGGCGGGCCGTCCATGCACAGACTGGCTTGCGCTTCGCCGTCTTCGAAGCTCACCGTCAGACAGGCCGGCCGACCGGCCCAGACCAGCCCCTTTTCCAGCGTGTGCGCGCCGACGCGCTCGGCCAGCGCCTGCGGGTCGCGGCGGTGAAAGGCCAGAACGTCGCCGGCGCGGTAGTCGGCGGGCAGCGCGAAGCGGCAGTGCAGCTGCGGGCTCATGGTTGGAGGCCTCTGCTCGGCGGCGGCGGGTTCAGCGCGCCACGGTGGAACTGCCGGGGGCGATGCGCAGCGGGATCGTCACTGGCCCGTCGTTGATCAGGTGGACCTGCATGTCGGCGCCGAACTGCCCGCAGGCGACGGTGCCGTGGGCGGCGCGCGCACGGCCGACGAAGGCTTCGTAGAGCGCGCGCCCATGCTCCGGCGCCGCCGCGTTGGTGAAGCTCGGGCGGTTGCCGCCGCGGGTGTCGGCGGCGAGGGTGAACTGGCTGACGATCAGCAGCCCGCCATCCACGTCCTGCACCGAGCGGTTCATGCGCCCCGCGTCGTCGGCAAAGATGCGCAGCTTGAGGATCTTGGCGAGCAGCTTGTCGGCTTCGGCGAGGGTGTCGCCGTGCTCGGCGCACAGCAGCACGAGCAGACCGTGATCGATGCGCCCGACCGTGTCGCCGGCGATGGCGACGTGCGCTGCGGCGACGCGTTGCAACAGGGCGAGCATGGGGCAGGCTCCGGGGAACGAAAGCGGACGCGCCACCCGCAGGTGGCGCGTCGCAGGCCTGCGCGGCAGGGCCGCGCGCGGGGTCAGGCCGCGGCGAGGGCCTGGTCGAGGTCGGCGAGGATGTCGTCGATATGCTCGATGCCGATCGACAGGCGCACCATGTCGGGTGACACCCCGGCCTGGGCGAGCTCGGCGGGGGAGAGCTGGCGGTGGGTGGTGGAGGCCGGATGGCAGGCGAGCGACTTGGCATCGCCGATGTTCACCAGGCGGGTCACCAGCTTGAGCGCATCCTGGAAGCGGCCGCCGGCTTCGAAACCGCCGCCGCTGCCGCTCCCTTTGACGCCGAACGACAGGATGCCCGAGGCGCGCCCGCCCATGTACTTCTGCACCAGGGCGTGGTCGGCGTGGTCGGCGAGGCCGGCGTAGTTCACCCATTCCACCTTGGGGTGGGCCTTGAGGAACTCGGCGACCTTGAGCGTGTTGTCGCAGATGCGGTCCATGCGCAGCGCCAGCGTTTCGATGCCCTGCAGGATCAGGAAGGCGTTGAACGGCGACAGCGCCGCGCCGGTGTTGCGCAGCGGCACCACGCGCGCCCGTGCGATGTACGCGGCGGCGCCCAGGGCCTCGGTATAGACCACGCCGTGGTAGGACACGTCGGGTTCGTTGAGGCGGCGGAAGCGTTCCTTGTGCTCGGCCCACGGGAATTTGCCCGAATCGACGATCACGCCGCCGATCGAGTTGCCGTGACCGCCGAGGTACTTGGTGAGCGCATGCACGACGATGTCGGCGCCGTGCTCGAACGGGCGGCACAGGTAGGGCGAGGGCACGGTGTTGTCGACGATCAGCGGCACACCGGCCTTGTGCGCGATCTCGGCGAGGCCCTCGAAGTCGGTGATGTTGCCCAGCGGATTGCCCACCGATTCGCAGAAAATCGCCTTGGTGCGGCCGTCGATGAGCGCGGCGAAGGCTTCCGGATCGCGGTAGTCGGCGAAGCGCACCTCGATGCCGAGCTGCGGGAAGGTGTGGGCGAACAGGTTGTAGGTGCCGCCGTACAGCGTGGACGCGGAGACGATGTTGTCGCCGGCCTCGGCGATGGTCTGGATGGCGTAGGTGATCGCCGCCATGCCCGAGGCCACCGCGAGCGCGCCGATGCCGCCTTCGAGCGCGGCCACACGCTGCTCCAGCACCGCGGTGGTGGGGTTCATGATGCGGGTGTAGATGTTGCCCTGAACCTTGAGGTCGAACAGGTCGGCGCCATGTTGGGTGTCGTCGAAGGCGTAGGAGGTGGTCTGGTAGATCGGCACCGCGACCGCCTTGGTCGTCGGATCGGGCGAATAGCCGGCATGAACGGCGAGCGTTTCGAGCTTCATCGTGTCTGTCCCCCAAAGTGGATGAGCCGGCGAGTATAGCCAGCGCGGGTGGTGATATCTAAATAACTTGTGATGGACAAGGGGCCGCCACCGCCGTCCGCGGTGGCAGGCTCAGCCGCCCGCGCCGGCGCGCTTGCGCAGCGCCGCGACATACCATGCGCCGTCGGGCGGGGCGCCGTTGCGCTGGGCGTTGAACAGCATCTCGCCGAGGCATTCGAGGGCGTCGTGGAGCGCGGCGTGGCGTTCGCCGCGGTGGTGGCAGGCGAGGTCGAAGGCGGCGCGGATGCCGGGCGGCTGGTCGATGGAGAGCTGCTCCTCGATCGCCAGATGCAGCGACAGGTGCAGGAAGGGGTTGATCTGGCCGTCCTCGGGTGTGAACTCGCGCGCGACCGCGTCGGGGTCTTCGAGCAGGGCGTGGTATTCGGGGTGCAGGCCGACGAGGTCGGCGGCGAGGGTTTCGAGCGGCGTCAGCACTTCATGGGCGCGCGCCTTGCGCCAGGCGTCGATGAAGAAGCTGCGCACCTGGTCGCGGGAAGGATTGAACATGGAGGTCTCTCGTCGGGGCGACGGCCGCCTTCAGGCGGTCTTGTCGCGGAACAGGCACAGGTCGCGCACGATGCATTCGCCGCAGCGCGGCTTGCGCGCGGTGCACACGTAGCGTCCGTGGAGGATCAGCCAGTGGTGGGCATCGAGCAGGAAGTCCTTGGGGATGCGCCGCACCAAGCCCTTTTCGACCTCGACCACGTCCTTGCCGGGGGCGAGCCCGGTGCGGTTGGCGAGGCGGAAAATGTGGGTGTCGACCGCCATCACCGGCTCGCGGAACACTGTGTTCAGCACCACGTTGGCGGTCTTGCGGCCGACCCCGGGCAAGGCTTCGAGCGCCGCGCGGTCGTGCGGCACCTCGCCGCCGTGGCGCTCCAGCAGCAGGCGCGACAGCGCGAGGGTGTTCTTCGCCTTGTTGCGGAACAGGCCGATGGTTTTGATGTGCTCGGCGATGCCGTCCTCGCCGAGCGTGATCATCGCTTCGGGGGTGGGCGCGTCGGCGAACAGGCGGCGGGTGGCGAGGTTCACGCTCTTGTCGGTGGCCTGCGCCGACAGCACCACCGCGACCAGCAGCTGATAGGGTGAGGCGTACTCGAGTTCGGTCTTGGGCGCCGGGTTGGCCGCCGACAGGCGGCGGAAAAATTCGCCGATGGCCTCTCGCTTCATGCTCGCCATGTCGGTTCGCCTGCGCTTACGGGGCGGCGGCCGCGGTTTCCGGCGCGGCGGCGCTGGCGGGTTCGGCGGCCGGCGGCTTGAGGCGGGCGCGCGCGGCGAGCCGGGTGTTGATCGCGTTGTAAGCGGCGATCAGGCAGCCGAGGGCGAAGAACGCGCCGGGCGGCAGGATGGCGATCAGGAAGCCGGGGTAGTCGTCGCCGAACACGGCGATCGCCGAGGCGCCGGGGATGATCATGTCGATGCCGGAAAACAGCGTGCCGCTGCCCACCAGCTCGCGCAGGCCGCCGAGCAGCGCCAGCACCCAGACCAGGCCCAGCCCCATCATCACGCCATCGACGGTCGAGGTCAGGGCGTCGTTCTTCGCCGCGTAGGCTTCGACGCGGGCGAGCACGATGCAGTTGGTGACGATCAGCGGGATGAAGATGCCGAGCACCAGGTAGAGGTCGTGCAGGAAGGCGTTGAAGGCGAGATCGACCACGGTGACGAGGGCGGCGATGATCAGGATGAACACCGGGATGCGGATTTCGTACGGAATGAGGTTGCGCAGACTCGCCACCGCGAGGTTGGCCAGTGCCATCACGAGCACGGTGGCCAGCCCCAGGCTCACCGCATTGACCATGCTCGTGCTGATCGCGAGGATGGGACACAGGCCGAGCAGCTGGGCGAGGCCGGTGTTCTGCTTCCACAGGCCGTTCCAGGCCAAGTCGCGGAATTGCTGAGAGGTCATCGGGAATCTCCTGTGGCCGCGGTGCCGGCCGCGCCGTCTACCGTACTGCCCGAAGGCGCGGCGAACAGGCGGTCGCGGTGGGTGGCGGCGAAGCCGGCGGCATGGCCGACGGCGCGCGCCACCGCGCGCGCGCTGAGGGTGGCGCCGGTGCGGTAGTCGAAGACGCCGCCGTCCTTCTTCACCGTCCATTGCGCGGCCTGTGCCGCGTTCCAGTGCAGGCCGGTGAATTGGCCGATCCACGGCGCGCTCTTGTTGCGGTCCTTCTTCGGGTCGATGTAGTCGCCGAGCCCCGGGGTTTCCTTGTGGGCGACGATGCGCACGCCCGACACCGCGCCGTCGGCGCCGATCGCGACCACGAGTTCGATGCGGCCCGCGTAGCCGTCGGGGGCGGTGGCCTCGATCACCAGCGCCGCCGGTGCGCCGCCCTTGCGCGCGCGCCAGATGCGGCTGCCGGCGGCGAGGCCGGGCGCCGGCGCGGCGACGGTGACGACGTCGTCGAGCAGCGCGTTGTCGTAACTCGCGGGCGGCAGCACTTCGTTGATCAGGCGCATCTGCTGTTCCTGCATCGAGGCCTCGATCGCCGGCCGCGTGCTGGTGTAGGTGAACGCCATCAGCGCGGTGAACACCACGGTGAACGCCACCATGATCGCTGCGGTGCGCAGTGCGGTGCGGGGGGCCGAATAGCGGGCGCCGCTCATGAGCGCTCTCCACGATGGCCGAACACCGCGGGCTGCGTCTTCATGTCGATCAGCGGTGCGCAGATGTTCATCAGCAGCACCGCGAAGGCGATGCCTTCGGGGTAGGCGCCGAACACGCGGATGAGGTAGGCGAGGCAGGCCACGCCCGCGGCGAAGATCAGCTTGCCGCGCGGCGTGGTCGCCCCCGAGACCGGATCGGTGACGATGAAGAAGGCGGCGAGCATGGCGCCGCCGCTGGCGAGGTGAAACAGCGGCGAGGCGAACTGCTCGGGATGGGCGAGCCAGAACACGCCGGAAATCGCCGCCAGGCCGCCGATGAAGGCCACCGGCATGTGCCAGGTGATGGTGCGGGTGGCGAGCAGGACGAGGCCGCCGGCCAGGTAGCCGGCGGCGATCCATTCCCAGCCGCGGCCGCCGAGGGCGCCGAAGGGGGGCTGCTGGAGCACGCTGGCGACGGTGGTGCCGCCGCCGTGCAGTCCGGTGCGCAGGGTGTCGAGCGCGGTGGCGCCGGTTACCGCATCCACGTCGCGCACGCCGCCGAGGATGAGCTGCAGCTGGGTGGCGAAATCGAGGTTGCCGGCGCCGGGCCACTGCGACATCAGCGCCGGGTAGGCGACGATCATCGTGCAGTAGGCGGCCATCGCCGGGTTGAACGGGTTCTGGCCGAGCCCGCCGTAGAGGTGCTTGACCGCGACGATGGCGACGAGCACGGCGAGCGTGGTCAGCCACCACGGCACGATGGGCGGAAAGGCGAGCACCACCAGCCAGGCGGTGACCACCGCCGACAGATCGGTGACCGCGATCGCCACCGGGCGCCCGCGCAGCTTGAGGATCGCCGCTTCGGCAACGACCGCGACCACGCTGGCGATCGCCAGGTTCACCAGGATGCCGGCGCCGATCTGCCACACGTAGGCAGCGATGCCGGGCAGCAGCGCGAGCAGCACGGTGAGCATGACGCGCTGCACGCTCGCCGGCTTGCGGATGTAGGGGGAGTGGATCATCGGGCTCAGACGTTCGGGTCGGCGGGGCGTTGGGGAGCGGGCGCGGCCGGCCCGGGCGCCTGGGGGG
>JAEWVQ010000121.1 GCA_023459095.1 Pseudomonadota bacterium
ACCAACGGCACCGCGCGCCGCCTCGCCGGCGCGTTCACCGCCGCCGACGGCACGCCGCTCGCGGTCGGCGGCAAGACCGGCACCGGCGACCATCGCTACGAGGTCTATGGCCGCGGCGGCCAGCTCGTGTCGTCGCGCGTGGTCACACGCTCGGCGACCCTGGTGTTCCTGATCGGCGACCGCTTCTTCGGCACGCTCACCGCTTACGTGGGCGAACCGCACGCCGCCGAATACCAGTTCACCAGCTCGCTCGCCGTGCAGCTGCTCGCGCGCGGCATCGCGCCGCTGCTCCAGCCGCTGCTCGGCAATGGCGCGGCCGGGGTGGAGAGTTGCGCGAGCGCGCTGTGAGCCGCGCCGGCGCCGGGCGGCGCGCATAACCGTTTTTTGCACTGCAGTACAGCCGGCTTTCCCCGGCTGTGGCGTGCGTTCGCGTCATGCGATCATGCGCCTTCGATCACCCTCGTCCATCCCGATGAAGCGCCTCTCCGCCAACCCCTACCTGCTCCTCACCCTCACCGCGCTGTTCTGGGCCGGCAACATGGTCATGGGGCGCGGCATCCGCGCCGACGTACCGCCGATCGCGCTCGCGTTCTGGCGCTGGGTGCTCGCCCTGGTCCTCGTGCTGCCGTTCGCCCTGCCCCATCTGCGCACGCAGTGGCCGAAGCTGCGCGCGGGCTGGCGGCCGCTGCTCATCCTCGGCGTGGTCGGCATCGGCGGCTACAACACCTTCGCCTATCTTGCGCTGCAGCACACCACCGCCACCAACGCCACCCTGCTCAACTCCTTCATCCCCATCGCCACCATCGCGCTCGCCTTCGTGCTCCTCGGCAAGCGCCTGTCGCGGCTCGAAGGCGCCGGCGTGCTGGTTTCGCTCGCCGGGGTGATCCTGATCGTCAGCCGCGGCAGCGTCGACACCCTGCTCGGCCTCAGCCTCAACACCGGCGACCTGTGGATGCTCGCCGCGGTGGCGACCTGGGGGCTGTACACGGTGGGCCTGCAGTGGCGCCCCGAAGGCGTGCATCCGATGCTCATGCTGGCCGCGCTGATGATCGTCGGCATCGTCGTGCTCGCGCCGTTCTACGCCTGGGAGATGGCCGCCGGGCGCAGCATCGCGCTCACCACCACGGCGATCGGCGGCATCCTCTACATCGCGATCTTTCCCGGCTTTCTCGGCTACGTGTTCTACAACGCCGGGGTGGCCGCGGTCGGCCCCGCGCGCGGCTCGCTGTTCATCCACCTGATGCCGGTGTTCGGCACGATTCTCGCCGCGGTGTTCCTCGGCGAGCGGCCGTACTGGTACCACTTCTTCGGCATCGGCCTGGTGTTCGCCGGCATCGTGCTGACCACGCGCCGCGCCCCCGCCTGAGCGATGTTCGCCCGTCTGCGCCGCTGGCTCGGTCTTGCGCCGCGCCGCATCGAAGTCGCCGAGGAGACCTGGCGCGCGGTCGAGCGCCGGCTGCCCTTTCTCGACTTTCTCGACGATGTGCAGCGCGCCCGCCTGCGCCGGCTCGCCATCGATTTTCTCGCCGAGAAGCAGTTCCACGGCGCCCACGGCCTGCAGCTCACCGACGAGATGCTGCTCGCGATCGCGCTCCAGGCCTGCCTGCCCATCCTCAACATCGGCCTCGGCGCCTACCACGGCTGGGTCGGCGTGGTCGTGTACCCCGGCGACTTCATCGTGCCGCGGCGCGAGATCGACGAGGACGGCGTGGTCCACGAGTACGACGACGAACTGCTCGGCGAAGCCTGGGAGGGCGGCCCGGTGCTGCTGTCGTGGTTTCCCGAGGACGATGCGCCGGAGGGCGTCAACGTGGTGATCCACGAATTCGCGCACAAGCTCGACATGGAGAACGGCGGCGTCGACGGCCTGCCGCCGCTGCCCGCGCACATGTCGCGCAGCGCCTGGGCGGCGGCCTTCGGGGCCGCCTACGAGCGTTTCTGCGCCCAGGTCGATGGCGACGAGGACACCGTGCTCGACCCCTATGCCGCCGAGCACCCGGGCGAATTCTTCGCGGTCGCCTCCGAGGCCTTCTTCGAGACCCCTACGCTGTTGCAGGCCGAGTTTCCCGAGGTCTACGATCAATTGCATCGCTACTACGGCCTCGACCCCGCAGCGGGCGGGGCGCGACGCCGATCATGAACGAGCGCAAGCGCCTGCTCATCGTCTACCACACCCAGTCCGGCAACACCGGTCGCCTCGCCGATGCGGTCCTGAGCGGCGCGCGCCGGGTCACCGAGACCGACACCCGCCTGCTGCGCGCCTTCGACGCCGGCACCGACGACCTCCTCGCCTGCGACGGCCTGCTGCTCGGCACTCCGGAGAATTTCGGCTACATGTCGGGCGCGCTGAAGGACTTCTTCGACCGCACCTACTATCCCTGCGAAGGCCGTCTCACCGGCCTGCCCTACGCGGTGTTCGTCAGCGCCGGCAACGACGGCAGCGGTGCGGTGCGCGAGATCGGCCGCATCGCCACCGGCTACGGCTGGCGCGCGGTCAATGATGCGCTGATCGTGCGCGGTGCGATCGCCGCGGCCAACCTCGACGCCGCCGCCGAACTCGGCGAGGCGATGGCCGCCGGTCTTACCATGGGCATTTTCTGAGCGCGGCTGCGGCGTCGCCGGTGGTGCGGCGCGTCACGAAAGCCCCTTTCACATCGCGGCACCGATCGCTATTGCCTGTCGGCACATTCGATGGCTAGATTGAAGAAGTCGCCTCCCCCCGGCGACGAGCCTGATCTTTGCATCGGAGGAAGCTTTATGGCCATTACCTGGATTCTGGTTGCCAACGCCAGTCTGGCGAAGCTGTACGCGAATCTCGGCCCCAACAAGGGCCTCCAGCTGGTCAAGGAACTGATCCATCCGGAAAGCCGGCAGAAGAATGCCGAGCTCGTCACCGACCGCCCAGGCAGCAACGGCGCGAACGGAAGC
This sequence comes from Pseudomonadota bacterium, assembly GCA_023459095.1. GTDB lineage: Bacteria > Pseudomonadota > Gammaproteobacteria > Burkholderiales > Rhodocyclaceae > JAEWVQ01. The sequence continues at coordinate 2,929 of JAEWVQ010000121.1, forward strand.
GGAGGCGGCTCGATGCAGCCGCAGACCTTGCCCAAGGACCATCAGGCCAAGGTCTTCGCCCAGAAAATTGCACAGGAGCTCTATCTAGGACGTGCCCAGAACGCCTTCAAGCGCGCCATCGTGTTCGCACCGCCAGGCTTCATGGGCATGCTCAACGCAGTTGTGGACGGGCCCACGGCCCAGCTCATCACCGATCGTTTCGAGAAGGACTACACCAAGACGCCTGAACCCGAACTCGCGGCCAAGCTCGCCTCGACGATATACCTCTGACCCGGTTTCATTTCTTCGCTGTCTCCCGCCAGGAGACGAAAAGGACCGTCCCGGGCGGTCCTGAAGGCCCGCGGGGCGCTTGGCGCCCCGCTTTCACGCCCGGCACATCCGCGCGCCCTTTCCCCCGCGCGGAATTTCAGCTCAGCGGCCAGCGCCCGAGCATGCGGTAGCGGGCCCCTTCCGCCCGCCGCTGCGACCCCACCAGCACGAAGCTCCCCGCCTGCCAGGGCGTCACCTCGTCCGCGCCGGTGGCGGGCAGTGCGTCGTGACGGGCGTTGCGCACCAGGGTGACGTGGGGCGCGAACGGCCGTTTCTCGGTCGGGAAGCCGCCGGCCTCGAGCACCAGGGCGAGCTCGCCGGCGAGCCGCTCGAGCGCGGCCGGCACGCGCTGCGGCGCCGCCCACAGCAGATGCTTGCGCGACCAGCCGCCGAGGCGATCCAGGTTCATCGTGAAGCGCTCGCCGTCGATACGCGCGGCGAGATCGAACAGCGCCGGCAGGCGCGCGGCCGGCAGCTCGCCGATGAAGGCCAGGGTCAGATGCAGGCTGTCACGGCGCATCGCACGCCCGCCGCAGTGCGCCTGCAGATGGCGGGCGATGCGGTGGAGCCGGCTCGCGGTCGCGGCGTCCGGCCACAGCGCGAAGAACACCCGGCAGGCGTCCCCCCCGGCGGCGGGACGTTCAGGCATCGGCGCGGGCGAGCAGCGCCACCACCTGCGCGGCGATGCCTTCGCCGCGGCCGGTGAAGCCGAGCTTCTCGGTGGTCTTGCCCTTGATATTGATCGCCGCCGCGTCCATCGCCAGGTCGGCGGCGATGTGGGCGACCATCGCCGGCGCGTGCGGCAGGATCTTCGGCGCGCGGCAGATCACCGTGGCGTCCACATTCACCACTTCCCAGCCGGCCGCGCGCACGCGCGCGAACGCGGTGCGCAGCAGCACGCGGCTGTCGGCGCCGGCATGCTGCGGGTCGGTGTCGGGAAACAGGCGGCCGATGTCGCCGAGCCCGGCGGCGCCGAGCAGCGCGTCGGTGAGCGCGTGCAGCAGCACGTCGGCGTCGGAGTGGCCGAGCAGGCCGCGCTCGAAGGGGATGTCGACGCCGCCGACGATGAGCCGGCGCCCCGGCACCAGCGCGTGCACGTCGAAACCCTGTCCAATCCGAAACGCGTGTTTCATGACGCTCTCCCTTCACGGTTCTGCAGAATCCACTCGGCCAGGTGAAGGTCGAGCGGATAAGTGACTTTCAGGTTGGTGGCATCGCCCTCGATCAGCTTCGGGCGCAGGCCGGCGGCCTCGATCGCGCTCGCCTCGTCGGTCACGTCGCGCGCGCCTTCCAGTGCCCGACGCAGCATCACGTAGCGGAACATCTGCGGTGTCTGCGCCTGCCACAGACTGTCGCGCGGCACGGTGTCGACGACCTGGCGGCGGCCGTCGGCGCGCTTCAGGGTGTCGGCCACCGGCACCGCGAGCAAGCCGCCGACCTCGTCGCCGGCCAGTTCGCGTACCAGCTTGTCGATGTGCCAGGGCGCGAGGCAGGGACGCGCGGCATCGTGCACCAGCACCCAGTCGGACTGGACGGCCTCGCCGGCGATCGCGCGCAACCCGGCGAGCACGGAGTCGGCGCGGCTCGGGCCGCCGCAGAACAGCGGCACCAGCTTGGGGCCGAGCGCGCGCCAGTCGTGGCGCGCCCACTCGGCGTCGCCCACCGACAGCACGACGAACACCTTGTCGATCGCCGGCGCGGCGCACAGCACCGACAGGGCGTGATGGATCAGCGGGCGGCCGAGCAGCGGCAAGTATTGCTTGGGCAGGCCGGCGCCCATGCGGCTGCCGCTGCCGGCGGCCGGGACGATGGCGAAATGACGGGGATGGAAATTCTGCATGGCGCGGATTCTAACCGCGGCGCGCCCGTTCGCAGCGGCGCGCGCCGGTTCCGGGGCAGCGGCGAATCGAATAGAGTAAGGGCGCACATCCCGCACAGGACCGACGCATGAACCCGCCCGCCCCGTTCGAGCCGGAGCAGATCCAGACCTTTCTCGTCGCCCTCGGCATCGGCCTCCTGATCGGACTCGAACGCGAACGCGTACCGTCGGCGCGTGCCGGCCTGCGCACCTTCGGCCTGGTGGCCATGCTCGGCGCGCTCGCCGGCCTGCTCGGCGAGCAACTGGCGAGCGTGGTGCCGCTGGCGGTGGGCATGGCGCTGGTCGGCACCATGATCATCGCCGCCTACCTGCGCCACCCCGATCCGAGCGATCCGGGCACGACCTCGGTGGCTGCGCTGCTGGTGTGCTTCTGCCTGGGCGCGGCGGTGTGGTACGGCCACACCCAGCTGGCGGTGATGCTGGCGGTCGCAACCACGGTGCTGCTCTACTTCAAGGCTCAGTTGCGCGGGCTGGCGACCCGGCTGGAGCCCCGCGAGTGGATCTCGATGCTGCAGTTCGCGGTGCTCTCGCTGGTGATCCTGCCCATTCTCCCCGACCAGGAATACGGCCCTTACGACACCCTCAACCCGCGGCAGATCTGGCTCATGGTGGTGCTCATCGCCGGCGTCAGCCTCGCCGGCTACGCCGCGCTGCGGCTGGTCGGGGCGCGCTACGGCGCGGCCTTCGTCGGCATCTTCGGCGGCCTCGCGTCGAGCACCGCGACCACCATGGTGTATGCGCGCAACGCTCGCGATTCGGCGGGCATGGCGTCGATGGCGGCGCTCGTGATCGTGCTCGCCAACCTGGTGATGGTGGTGCGCGTGGCGGTGATCGCCGCCGCCGTGGCGCCCGGCGTGCTCGCGCCGCTCGCCATGGTGATCGTGCCCGCGCTCGTGCTTGGCGTGCTCGCCCTGCTGCTCAACTGGCGGCGGCTGGGCGAGAGCGGCGAAGTCGTGCTGCCGGCGGCGAAGAACCCGACCGAACTCGGCACCGCGCTCGGTTTCGGCGCGGCCTATGCGGTGGTCCTGCTGTGCGCGGCCTGGCTGTCCGACGTCGCCGGCCCCGGCGGCCTCTACGTGCTCGCCCTGGTCTCCGGCCTCACCGACGTGGATGCGATCTCGCTGTCGAGCCTGCGCCTGTTCTCGCAGGGCACCCTCGCCGTGCATCCGGCGGTGATCGCGATCGGCCTGGCGATGCTCGCCAATCTCGGCTTCAAGTTCGCCATGGCGGCCGCCATCGGCGGGCGCGAACTCGGCGTGCGCGTGCTCAGCGG
>JAEWVQ010000122.1 GCA_023459095.1 Pseudomonadota bacterium
TCCTCCGCGGTCAGCTCGCGCGCATAGCCGCCGCTACCCGCCGCGGCCACGCCGGTGTCGACGAACTTGGCGCCCAGCGACTCGATCTGCTCGCGGGTTTCGGGACGCACGTCGTAGGCCTCGACCATCGCGCCGATGCGGCGCGCGGTGGCGATCGCCTGCAGTCCGGCGACGCCGGCGCCGATCACCAGCACCTTGGCCGGGCGGATGGTGCCGGCGGCATAGGTCAGCATCGGGAAGAACTTCGGCGAGTGGTCGGCGGCGATCAGTGCACACTCGTAGCCGGCGACCGCGGCCTGGCTGGAGAGCACGTCCATGCTCTGCGCGCGCGAGATGCGCGGCAGCAACTCCATGGCGAACGCGGTGATCTGCTTGTCCTGCAGCAGACGCACGCGCGCAGCGTCGGCCCACGGCTGCAGCAGCCCGACCAGCACGCTGCCCGGCTTCATCGCCGCGAGGCGTTCGGCACTCGGCGGCTGCACGCAGAGCACGACATCGGCGGCGGCGCACACCGCCGCCGCGTCGGCGACGATGTCGACCTCGGCAAAGGCGTCATCGCCGAAATGCGCCGGCCGGCCGGCACCGCCTTGCAGCACGACCCGGGCACCGAGCCCCTGATACTTCTTTACCACTTCCGGCACGACCGCCAGGCGTCGTTCGCCGGGCACGGTCTCCGCTGGCACTCCGATGGACAGAGGCATGAAGGAATCCTCCCTGAGGGATTTTTGTTGAATGGGCGACGCGCCGGCTCCGCCGATCTTGTTATGGGTGCTTCCTCTGCGCCCGGCAACCGGTTTCCGCTCGGCCCCGCTCCGTGGGCCGGACGCGAGGCAGGCCTGCGCATGCCCGCGGGCGGACGGTGCTGCGTTTGTCATTGCCGGGTCGGCAGCTCTCACCAAAATGGTGCATAACCGACGCCCATCAGATATTACTGATAATGCGCGTATGCGCAATCACTCAAACAGGGTAGACGCTCTGTCCGCAGCGCATTACGGCCGCGGCGCCGTCCATGGAACAGCGCCCCGCGACCGGCACGCCGGCGGCGGGGCGCACCGACTGGCGCGTGGAGTCTAAGCGCGCGCCGGCGCCTCGACGACCTTGATGATGGCCACGGAAATGTTGTCGCCATAACCCCCGGCGCGCCGGCGGGCCTCCTCGACGAGAATGCGCGCGCCGTGGCGCGCCGGCCCGGAATCCACCGCAGCGGCGAGTTCGTGATCGGCGAAATAGCCCCACAGACCGTCGGAGCACAGCAGGAAGCTGTCGCCCGCGGCCAGCGGCGCGGCATGGCCGTGCTCGATGCGCGGCTCGCGCTCGCTGCCCAGGCAGGACAGCAGCACATTGCGCTGCGGATGGTGCTCGGCCTCGGCCTCGGTCAGCCGCCCCTTGCGCACCAGATCGGCGACCAGGGAATGATCGACGCTGCGCGACACCGTTTCCCTACCGCGAAAGTGGTACATGCGCGAGTCGCCGCAATGCGCCCAGTGCGCCTTCCCCGGCTGCAGCAGGAACACCACCGCGGTACTGTGAGGGTCCTTCTCGCTGGTGAAGCGGGTCAGCTTGATCACCGTGTGCGCATCGTTCACCACGCTGGCGAGCAGGTGCTCGGGGCTTTCGTGCAGGGGTTTGAAGGCGTGGAAATTCTGCTCGGCGGTGAGCATGACCTGCTCGGCCGCCATCGACCCGCCACTGTGCCCGCCCATGCCGTCGGCAAGCACCGCCATCATCATTCCCGGCCGTGTCGGATGACCGAGCAGGGCGACCCGGTCCTGTTGCTCCTTGCGGTCGCCAATATGACGTGCAACACAGGTTTCGACAGTAAGCGGCATGACGATGGCAATGGGAACGAAGCATCAATCATAGCAACCGCTCCCTGATTTGGGGCGTCCGTGCATGCGTGCGAGGCAGGCACTCGGCGGACAGTGTGACCTATGTCACGAGTAATACATTTCCCAGCGCCCTCACCGCTAACTCACCCCCTTCTCACCACACCCTCACAACGCAAATCCGTTCAGACGCGCATCGAGCAATTCGATCCAGTGCCGCACCGGCGTCGCCGTGCCGGCCTGCAGATGGCTCAGGCAACCGATGTTGGCGGTAGCGATCAGCGCCGCGCCGCCTTCGGCGAGCGCGGCGAGCTTGTCGGCGCGCAGGGTCTGCGCCAGTTCGGGCTGGAGCAGCGCATAAGTGCCCGCCGAGCCGCAACACAGATGGGCATCGCGCACCGCCACGAGCTCGAAGCCGGCAGCGCCGAGCAGGGCCTCGACCACGCCACGGATTTTCAGGCCATGCTGCAGCGTGCACGGCGCATGCCAGGCCACGCGCGTGCGCACCCCCGGCTTGCCCGGGAGCGCCGCCGCCAGCGCCGCGGACTCGGCCGCGACCACTTCGCCGATGTCGCGGCACAGTTCGCCGATACGGCGCGCCTTGTCGGCGTAGGCCGGATCGTCGCGCAGCAGGTGGCCGTAATCGCGCACCAGCACCCCGCAGCCGGACGCGGTGATCACGACGGCCTCGATCTCGCCACCCGCGATCGCCGGCCACCAGGCGTCGATGTTGCGCCGCGCATCGGCGCGGGCGCCGTCCTGATCGTGCAGGTGAAAGCGCACCGCGCCGCAGCAACCCGCCCCCACCGCCTCGACCAGCGACACGCCGAGGCTGTCGAGCACGCGCGCCGCCGCGGCATTGATCGAGGGCGCCATCGCCGGCTGCACGCAGCCGGCGAGCGCCACCATGCGCCGCGCATGACGCGCGCGCGGCCACGGCCCCGCCGGGCGCGCCGCCGGCACC
>JAEWVQ010000123.1 GCA_023459095.1 Pseudomonadota bacterium
CGGGTGCGCCGCCGCGCGCAACGCCAGGCCGAGACCGCCGCGGCGCTGCGCGCGCAGATCGACGCCTTGTGCGTGGCCGGCGGACTGGCCGCCGACACCTTTGCCGATGCGCCGGCCGAGCAGCGCCTGGCGCGCATCGGCCGGCGGCTGTCGCTGCTGTCGCAGGTGGTCGAGGGCGTCAATGGCGTCGAGGCCTTGTTCGACGCCGAAGGGCGTCTGCTGTGGATCGGGCCCTCGGTGACGCGCGTCACCGGCTTTGCGCCCGCGGCCTGCATCGCGGCAGGCGACATGGTCGATCTGCTGGTCCATGAGTCGGATCGCCGTTACTGCCGACGCATGATGCGGCAGGTACTCGAGACCGGCGAGGGCGAGGACTTCGAGCTGCGCCTGCTGCATTCCGACGGCCGTTTCACCTGGGTGGCCTCGCACTGGCGCGCGGTCGATCTCGACGACGGCGAGCGCCGCCTGCGGATGTCGGCCGAAGACATCCAGGCGCGCAAGGAAACCGAGTACAAGCTGCTCGAGACCGTGGCCGAACTGCGCCGCGCCCAGGCCTTGCGCGAACACTATCTGGCCCGCAGCAATGACGAGCGCCAGCGTCTGGCGGCCCTGCTCAACGTGATCCGGCTCGGCATCCTGTTTATCGATCGCGACCATCGCGTGCTCTACTGCAACCGCGCGACGCTTGAAATCTGGGGCTTTCCGCCCGACGAGAACCTGCTCGGGGTGCGCGAGGCGGTGCTGCAGCAGGCGGTGGCCGGGCGTCTGGAAGCGCCGGAGGTGTATTTCGAACATGTGCGGCGGGTGGTGCGGCAAGGCGCGGTGAGCGCGCCTTATGAAATCCGCTTCACCGACGGGCGCATCCTCACCGACGTGTCGGCGGTGGTCGAGGGCGCGCCCGGCGAACGCAGCATCGGCCGGGTGTGGATCTACGAGGATGTCACCGAGCAGCGCCGCGCCGCGGCACAGCTGACCGCGCTCGCCGAGCGCGACCCGCTCACCAACCTCTACAACCGCCGCCGCTTCCACGAGGAGTTGGCGCGCATGCTCGCCGAGGCCGCGCGCCGCGAGGTCGAGATCGGCCTCGTCGCCTTCGACCTCGACGGCTTCAAGCCGATCAACGACGAGTTCGGCCATCAGGCCGGCGACGAGGTGCTGGTCGGCCTCGCCGACGGCGTGCGCCGCATCATCCGCCGCAACGAGATGCTGTTCCGCCTCGGCGGCGACGAATTCGCCGTGCTCGTGCCCGACACCAATGCGCACGAACTGGAAGAACTGGCGAGCCGTCTGGTCGAGGGCGTGGCCGCGCTCGAATTCCGCTTCGGCGGCCGCGCGGTGGGGGTGACCGCGAGCATCGGCATCGCCCTCTATCCGCATCACGCGTGCGACGGCGAGACCCTGATCGCCGCCGCCGACAGCGCGATGTACCGCGCCAAGAGCGGCGGGCGCAATCGCTGGACGGTGGCCGCGAGCCTGTCCGGCGAATCCGCTAGAATGGCGGCTCGCGATTTCGATGAACCCGATAGCAAAGAGGATTGAACGATGGCTCGGATGGTCAATTGCGTGAAGCTCGGCCGGGAAGCGGAAGGGCTGGACCTGCCGCCGGTTCCGGGCGCGCTGGGCAAGCGCATTTTCGACAACGTCTCCAAGGAGGCGTGGCAGCAGTGGGTGAAGTACCAGACCATGCTGATCAACGAAAACCGCCTCAATCTGATGGATGCGCGCGCGCGCAAGTACCTCGCCGAACAGATGGAGAAGCACTTCTTCGAAGGCGGTGCCGATCAGATCAGCGGCTACGTGCCGCCGGCGCAGTAAGCCGGCGCCGCCCGCCGCGGGCGGCTGCAACGAAAAAAGGGATGGCCGCGGCCATCCCTTTTTGCTGCGGCGGCGATGCCCGCCGGTGTCTCAGCCTTCCTTCTGCGCCTGGACCTTGGCCGCGGATTTGGCGTAGCGCACGTCCAGCCCCTTGACCATGTACATGACGTACTCGGAGATGTTCTTGGCGTGATCGCCGATGCGCTCGATGGACTTGGCGATGAACAGCACTTCGAGGCTGTTCGAGATCGTGCGCGGGTCTTCCATCATGAAGGTGATCAACTGCCGCATGGTGCCCTTGAAGCTGGCATCGACCTCCTTGTCCTGGCGGGCGATGGCTTCGGCGCCGGAGACGTCGGCGCGCGCGAAGCCGTCGAGCGCGCAGTGCAGCATCTCGATGGCGAGGCCGGCCGAGTAGCCGAGCTCGACGCGCGGCACGAAGGGCATGTCGCCGCTGTGCAGGCGCTTGGCGGCCTTGGCGATCTTCTTGGCCTCGTCGCCGATGCGCTCGAGGTCGGCGATCGTCTTCAGCACGGTGAGCACGAAGCGCAGGTCGATCGCCGCGGGCTGGCGCTTGGCGATGATCTGGTTGCACTCCTGATCGATCTCGACCTCGATCAGGTTGATGCGGTGGTCGCCCTCGATGACGCGGTCGAGCAACGCCTGGTCGCCGGCCCTGAGCCCGGCGAGGGCATTTTCGACCTGGGTCTCGACCAGGCCACCCATTTGCAGCACGCCGTTGCGGATCGCCTCGAGTTCAGCGTCGAACCGCCGGTAAGTATGTTCGGTCATTTTCGCCATAACACAGTCCAGGAACGTTGCAGCCTAGCATCGGCAGATTACGGATTTGTTGCGACCCGATTGCGGCACGATTGCAACGGGGGTGCGATTCAGCTGCGGACCAGACGCTCGACCCCGCCAGCGCCGGCGAGCAGCAGCACGTCGGCGCCGCGCCGTGCGAACAGGCCGTTGGTGACCACGCCGACGATCTGGTTGATCTCGCTCTCGAGCGCGACCGGGTCGGTGATGGCCAGACCATGGACGTCGAGGATCAGGTTGCCGTTGTCGGTGACGAAACCTTCGCGCAGCTTCGGCGTGCCGCCGAGTCGGGCGAGTTCGCGGGCGACCTGGGCGCGCGCCATCGGGATCACCTCGACCGGCAGCGGGAAGCGTCCGAGGGTGGCGACGTGCTTGCTCGCGTCGCAGATGCAGACGAAGCGGCGCGCGATTGCGGCGACGATCTTCTCGCGCGTGAGCGCGCCGCCACCGCCCTTGATCATGGCGAAGCCGCCGTCGATCTCGTCGGCGCCATCCACGTACACGGGCAGCTCGTCGATGTCGTTGAGGTCGAATAGCGCGATGCCATGCGCGGCCAGCCGCGCCGAGCTTGCTTCCGAACTGGAGACGGCGCCGCGGATGCGGTCGCGGATGCCGGCGAGGCCGTCAATGAAGTGGTTTACCGTGGAGCCGGTGCCGACGCCGACGATGGTGCCGTCTTCGACATCGTCGAGCGCTGCGAGGGCTGCGGCTTTCTTGAGTTCGTCCTGGGTCATGGAAGTATCCGTCTGTGGGGGTTACACCAGCCCGTCGAAGGGCTGGACGAGGACCGGATCGCCGATCGCGACCTCGGTGCAGTCCTCGGGGAGCACGATGAAGCAGTCCGCCTCCGACATCGAGCGCAGGATGCCCGAGCCCTGGGCGCCGGCGACGTCGACGCGCAGGGTGGCGCCGTCGCGCAGCAGGCGTCCGCGCAGGAATTCGCGGCGTCCGGCCTGCTTGCGCAGCGCGCGCGCGCTGGGTACGGCAAAGAGATTGGCCGGCGGCAGCGGCGACACCCCCATCAGGGTGAGCAGCGCGTCCTGCACGAACTGGTAGAAGGTCACCAGCACCGCCACCGGATTGCCGGGCAGGCCGAACAGCACGGCGTCGCCGATGCGGCCGAAGGCCATCGGCCGGCCGGGCTTGATCGCCAGCTTCCAGAACGCGACCTCGCCCATGCGCGCCATCATCTCGCGGATGAAATCGGCTTCGCCGACCGACACACCGCCGCTGGTGATGACGACGTCTGCGTTGCGCGAGGCCTCGTCGAACGCGGCTTCGAGCGCTGCGGGGTCGTCAGCGACCACGCCCATGTCGATGAGCTCGCAGCCGAGGCGGCTGAGTGCGCCGAACAGGGTGTAGCGGTTGCTGTCATAGACCTCGCCCGGCGCCAGCGGGCGGCCGATCGAGGCGATTTCGTCGCCGGTCGAGAAGAAGGCGACGCGCAGCCGGCGGCGCACGGTGACCTCGGCGATGCCGAGCGAGGCGATCAGGCCCAGCTCGGCGGGGCCGCAACGGCTGCCGGCGGCGAGCGCGACCCCGCCCGCGGCCAGATCCTCGCCGGCGCGGCGCAGGTGCTGGCCGGCGCGCTGACCCGGCGGTACCACCACCCGCTCGCCGTCGCGGCGCGTCACTTCCTGCACGACGATGGTGTCGGCACCGTGCGGAATGGTCGCCCCGGTCATGATCCGCACCGCCTGGCCGGCGCTCACGCTGCCTGAGAACGGGCGCCCGGCGAAGGCGGTGCCGACCACCTCGAGCACGCTGTCGCCGCTGCCGAGGTCGGCGGCACGCACGGCGTAGCCGTCCATCGCCGAGTTGTCGTGGGCAGGCACGTTGTAGGGGGCGATCACGTCGTGGGCGAGCACGCGGCCAAAGGCCGCGCGCACCGGCACGCGCTCCCACCCGCTCACCGGGGCGAGGCGTTGCAGAATGGCCTGGCGGGCCTCGGCGACGGGGAGAAAGTGGGGGCTCGCGCCGGAAGTCGAGGGCTGGGGCATACGGGCTGGGTGGCTGAAAAAGGCAAAAGGGTCTGAGAGGGCTGGGAGGCGGTACGCAGCGCGGACCGTGAGTCGCAGCGTGCCGGCGCGGCCTGCGTTGCAGCGCCGTCGGCGATTCCTCCCCGCTCGGCCTCAGCGTCGCGGCCATATTTACCACAATGCGCGCCGCCGCGCAGTGCCGGCGAGTGCTTTGCTAAACTGCGCGCCCATGTTCGTCCGTCCCTCACCAGCCGCCCGTCCGCCTTCCGTCCATGACGCCGCCTTGGTCGCCCTGCAGTGCGCCGACGTCGATGCCAAGTGCGCGGCCACCCTCGCCCTGAGCGAGGCGTGGCGCGACGGTCGGCTCGTCGTCGCGGCGGGCGAGGACGAGGCGTGCGCGATCGTCGAGCCCGGGCGGCCGTCGCGTCCCGAGTTGGTGGCGCCCGAGCAGGTGCCGCGGCGCAAGCCGGGCCGCCGCGAAGGTCACGGCGCCCTGCTGCATGCGATCGCGCACATCGAGTTCAATGCGATCAATCTCGCGCTCGACTGCGTGCATCGCTTCCGCAGTCAGCCCGCCGCCTTTCACGACGACTGGGTGCGCGTTGCCGCCGAGGAGGCGTATCACTTCGGCTTGGTGCGCGCCCGGCTGCGTGCCCTGGGCTTCGATTACGGCGATTTTCCGGCGCACAACGGCTTGTGGGAAATGGCGTGCAAGACTGCGCACGATCTGCTGCCGCGCATGGCGCTGGTGCCGCGCGTGCTGGAAGCGCGCGGGCTCGATGCGACGCCGCCGATCATGGCCAAGCTGCGCGCGATCGGCGACCACGACAGCGTTGCGGTGCTGGAAATCATCCTGCGCGACGAAATCGGCCACGTCGCGATTGGCGACCGCTGGTTCCGCGCGCAGTGCGCGACGCGCGGCCTCGAGCCGGAGGCAACCTACCAACGCCTGATCGACGCCTTCGGGGCGCCGCGCCCGCATCCGCCGCTGCATCGCGAGGCGCGTCTGGCAGCGGGGTTTTCCGAGGCCGAACTGGCCGCACTCGGCGCGGCCGGGGCGCGGCGTAGCGGGGTGGGCTGAAGGGCGGTGAACGAAAAAAGGGGCGGATCGCCCGCCCCTTTTGCATGCTGTGCGCAGTGCGCGTTCAGCGCAGGCCGGCAGCGTAGTCGGCGACGGCCTTGATCTCGGGATCGGTCATCTTGATCGCGATCATCTGCATCATCTTGCTCGGGTCGTTGGCGCGCACGCCGTCGCGGAAGGCCTTCAGCTGGGCTTCGGTGTATTCGGCGAACTGGCCGGACAGGCGCGGATACTGCGCGGGCATGCCGGCGCCGGCCGGGCCGTGGCAGGCGGCACAGGCGGGCACGCCCTTGGTCGGGATGCCGCCGCGCCAAATTTTCTGGCCGAGCTCGATGGAGGCGAGGTTCTTCGCCGGCTCCGGCTGCAGCTTGTTGGCGGCGAAGTAGTGGGCGAGCGCCTTCATGTCGTCGTCGCTGAGGCCCGCGACCATGCCGCCCATGATCGCGTTGTCGCGCACTGGCTTGGCGCCGTCCCAGCTCTTGAACTCACGCAACTGCTTGTAGAGGTATTCGGGATGCTGACCAGCGATCTTCGGGTTGGCCGGCAACTGGCTGTTGCCGTCTGCTGCGTGACAGGCGACGCAGAGCGTTTCGGCGATCTGTTTCGCCTTCGCCAGGTCGGGCGCCTGGTCCTGGGCCTGGAGGCTGCCTGCGACCAGCAGCAGCGAGAGCAGCAGGGAACGCTTGATCATGATGTCCTCGGAAAGCCGTGAGTGGTATTGTCAAAACGCGGTATTCTATATCAGGTAGCCCGTTTTGCGCGACGCGATGTGGGTTTTTCCCCAGCACAACGGCGTTAGCGCCCTTCATTCCGATGCCCCTTTTTCGCAACGCACAATTCCAGATTTCCATTGCCAAGCCCTCCGGTCTGCCGCCGCCGAGCGGCGCTGAGATCGCCTTCGCGGGGCGCTCCAACGCTGGCAAATCGAGCGCGATCAACACGCTCGCGGGGCATGTGCGGCTCGCCTTCGTGTCGAAGACGCCGGGGCGCACGCAGCTGATCAACTTTTTCCGCCTGAATTGCGGCGCGCAGCTGGTCGATCTGCCCGGTTACGGCTACGCCGCGGTGCCGGAGAAGATCCGCCGCCAGTGGCAGGGGCTGATCGAGACCTACCTGAAGGAGCGCGAGAGCCTGATCGGCCTCGTGCTGATGATGGATGCGCGCCATCCGCTGACCGACCTCGATCGCCAGATGATCGGCTGGTTCGCACCCTCCGGGCGCCCGATCCACGTCCTGCTGACCAAGAGCGACAAACTTTCGCGCGGCCCCGCCAACGCCACCCTGCTCGAGGTGCGCCGCGAACTGGCGGCCTATGGTCCGCACGTCACCGTGCAGCTGTTTTCGAGTTTGAAGAAAACCGGTGTCGAGGAGGTCGAGCGCGTGGTGTCGGGCTGGCTGGGGCTCGATGGTGGCGCGGAGGCCGACGCGCCGGACGCGCAAACAAAAGCCCCCGGCTAAAGGGGATAAGGCCGGGGGCAAAAAATGCCTTAACGTGGTTAAGGCACCCGCTCAGGGAGGTGAAGCGGGAGACGGCTCAGCACCATCTGTTTGCTAAGATATAGCCCGTCCCTGCGAAGTTCCCGGCGGAAAGCGTTACCGGATGTGTCGTAATTCCTTGACGGCGACGTTTTTGGCGTATCGCGTTGCCGATGCGCTTCCGCGCAGTGGCTACGTGCTCTTCCTCTCTCCGACCGTGCTCCCGGACCCGATATGCAACCTAACGGAACCTTCCCCGCGATCCGCATGCGGCGCATGCGCCGCGACGCGTTCTCGCGCCGCCTGATGCGCGAATCGGTGCTCACCACCGATGACCTGATCTACCCCGTGTTCGTCCTCGAAGGCGAAGGCCAGACCGAGCCGGTGGCGTCCATGCCCGGCGTCGCCCGCGTCTCGCTCGACAACCTGCTGCGCGTCGCCGAGGAGGCCCAGAACCTCGGCGTGCCCGCACTCGCGCTGTTCCCGGTGGTCGGTGCCGACAAGAAGAGCGCGGGCGCCGAGGAGGCGTGGAACCCGGACGGGCTGGTGCCGCGCGTGGTGCAGGCG
>JAEWVQ010000124.1 GCA_023459095.1 Pseudomonadota bacterium
GCCTTCGCCCGCGCGCGCAACAAGTAAGCACGAGGCCCCCGATGACGACCGTCACCCTTTACGGCATCAAGAACTGCGACACCATGAAGAAGGCGCTGGCCTGGTGCGTCGCGCACGACGTCGCCCACGTCTTCCACGACTACCGCAAGGACGGCGTGGAGGCGGCCAGGCTCGCGCGGTGGTGCACCGCGCTTGGCTGGCAGGCGCTGGTCAACACGCGCGGCACCACCTGGCGCAAACTCTCCCCCGAACAGCAGACCATCGCCGGCGACGACGAGGCGATCGCGCTGATGCTCGCCCAGCCCAGCCTGATCCGCCGCCCGGTGATCGAAACCACCACTGGCGAACTGCTGGTCGGCTTCGATGCCGAACGTTACGCCGCTGCCCTGCAAACCTCCGGAAGCCCGCAATGAGCCAGCCCTCCAGCTACGTCCAGCGCTTTCTGCTCGAAGAGCTCGACATCCGCGGCGCCGTGGTGCGCCTCACCGACGTCTGGCAGGCGATGCAGCAGGGGCGCGCCTATGCGCCCGCGGTCGCCCGCCTGCTCGGCGAGATGACCGCGGTGTCGGCGGTCATCGCCGGCAACCTCAAGCAGGAAGCCCGCCTCACCTTCCAGATCCAGGGCGAAGGGCCGGTGAGCCTGCTCGTCATCGATTGCAACGAAGCCCTCAACATCCGCGGCTACGCCAAGGCCGAAGCGGGGGTCACCAGTGGCTCGGTGGCAGAGTTGGTGGGCGACGGCCGCCTGCAGCTGTCACTCGACATCGCCGGCCTCGACCAGCCCTACCAGAGCCTGGTGCCGCTCGAGGGCGACAGCATCGCCAGCGTGTTCGAGCATTATCTGCAGCAGTCGGAACAGCAGCCCGCCGGCCTGTGGCTGGCCTGTAGCGGCGACGCGGCCGCGGCGCTGTTCGTGCAGAAACTGCCCGGTGCCGACCTGAAGGACATCGACGGCTGGTCGCGCATCCACCAACTCGCGCAGACCGTGCGCCCGGACGAACTGCTCGGCCTCGACCCCGAGGAACTGCTCGGCCGCCTGTTCGCCGAGGAGGACGTACGCCTCTACCCGCCGCGCGCGGTCACCCACGACTGGCCGGCCGATCCCGAAAAGGTCGCGAGCATGCTGCGCAGCCTCGGCCGCGAGGCGCTCGACGCGGTGCTCGCCGAGCACGGCGAAGTGGTCGTCCATGACGACCTCTCCAACCACACCTACCGCTTCGACGCCGCCGACGTCGAGGCGCTGTTCCAGCCGCCCACCCTGCACTGAGGCTGCACCGACGCGGCGCGCCGCAGACTCCGCTCAGGGATGCGCGGCGCGTGCCGCCGGCACCGAATACAGCGCCGGCTCGACGGCGGCACGCTCGCCCACCTCCTCGAATTCCTCGCCGCGCAGTCGCGCACTCATCGAGCGCGGCTGCAGGGCGCGGCTGATTTCCTCTTCGAGGCGGGCGGCACGTTCGGAGTACATCTTCGCCAGCGCGGCGTGATGCTCGGCGGCCACCTGGTGCTCGATGCGGGCGAGGTTGGCCTCGTCGAGATAATCCTGCGCGCGGCGGATGTGCGCATCGAGACGTCGCCGGAAAAGATGGAATTTCATCGCGGTTCTCCGAAGGGAAGCCGATCGCGGCGCGGATTCCCCCACTCCGACGTGGCGGTCCGCGCCCGCTTTGGGCGAAAATCCTGCCGCTCCAACCCGCGCATGAGATCACGCGCCATTCCAGTCTTTCATCGCAAGGCCCCGAAAACAATGCGAACTCAGCGTGGAGCGTGTCGGATTAGACATTTGCGAGACTGCCACCACCGCCGCGACGACGCGGGCGCCTCGCGACCGTGGCGTGCCGCCGCCTCGCTTTCAGGATTCGCCCCTTGACCACGATCACCCCTTTCCAGGCCCTCGCCTGCCCGCTCGATGGCGGGCCGCTGCAACGCTGCGGCGCGAGCTGGCGCTGCGCCGCCGGGCACGGCTTCGACATCGCCGCCCAGGGCCACACCCACCTGCTGCCGGTACACAAGAAGCGCTCCCGCGACCCCGGCGACAGCAAGGAGATGGTCGCTGCCCGCCGCCGCTTCCTGAACGCCGGCCACTACGCCCCGATCGCCGCCGCGGTGAGCCGGGCGGTGCTCGGCGGCGTCGCCGACGATGGCACGCTCGCCTGCCTCGACGCTGGCTGCGGCGAAGGCTACTACCTGCGTGCGCTCGCTGCGGCTGCCGGTGCAGGGCAGACGCTGGCCCTGCTCGGCCTCGACATTTCCAAATGGGCCGTGCTCGCCGCCGCCAAGCAGGACCGCCGCAGCGCCTGGGTGGTCGGCAGCAACGCCAACCTGCCGGTGTTGCCCGCCACCCTGGACCGGGTGCTGTGCATGTTCGGGTTTCCGGTGCCTGCCGAGTTCGCGCGCGTGCTCAAGGCTGGCGGCCAGTTGCTGCAGGTCGACGCCGGCCCCGAGCACCTGCGCGAACTGCGCGAGATCATCTACCCCAGGCCAAGGGCGGAGCGCGCCGAAGCCACCCCGCGCCTAAACGGCTTCACCCTGGCCGACAGCGAAACCCTGCGCTACCGCCTCGATCTTGCCGGCGCGGCGCAGATTGCCGACCTGCTCGCGATGACGCCCCACCTGTACCGCGCCAGCGCCGAAGGCCGCGCGCGCGCCGCGGCGCTGACCGCGCTCACACTCACCGTCGATGTGCGCCTGACGCGCTACCGGCGCGAACCCGCCGACTGACCCAGCGCGGCGCGGCAGCGCGCGCCGCGCCCCGCGCACAACACCGAAAAAAACGCTGCGCCCTCCTGCCAGCCGCTTCATCGGCGACGACGTATCTTGTAACATCTCCCCCCGCTACCACATCCGCATAGCAGCCGAAGGCGACCGGCATCTCGCGCGTCGTCACCGCCCCCGGCTCGCCGGCCCCTTCCCTCCACCGCCCCCCTGCACCCTCTCGAAAATTCATGACGCTCCTTGCCCGGCTCGCCCTCGTCGCTACGCTGCTCGCCCCGCTCTCCGCCTCCGCCTACGTGCTCAGCCCCACCACCCCGGGCAAATGGGGCGACCCGACGCCCGGCACCGGCGCCACCCTCACCTGGAGCCTGATGCCGACCGGCACCAGCTGCGCAATCGAGTTCTCCGGGTGCACGATCACCGCCTTCGACGACTTCATGCCCACCGGCTACCTTGCCGAAGTCGAACGCGCCTTCGATGCCTGGTCCGCAGTCGCCGACCTCACCTTCATCCGCGTCGACGACGACGGCGCCGCGCACAACGCCTTCGCCACCTCGTCGGGCGACATCCGCCTCGGCGGCCACGTCTTCGACGGCAAGGGCGGCACCCTGGCGCACGGCTTCTATCCGCCGAACAACGGCTACAGCGCCGCCGGCGACATCCACTTCGACATCGCCGAGACCTGGAAGCTGAGCTTCGGCGGTTCCGGCTTCAGCCTGTTCCAGGTTCTCGTCCACGAACTCGGCCACGCCCTCGGCCTCGGCCACAGCAGCGTGGCGAAGTCGCTGATGAACGCGTACTACACCGAGAGCTTCTCCGGCCCGCAGGCCGACGACATCGCCGGCATGCAATACCTGTACGGCCCCCCGGCGGCGCCAATCACGGTGCCCGAGCCGGC
>JAEWVQ010000125.1 GCA_023459095.1 Pseudomonadota bacterium
GGGCTGCGCCGCAGCCGGCGCGCGTCCGGCAGGGCGTTCGCTGCGCGGGGCGTTGCCGTTGCCGCGCGCGGGCTGGGCGCGCCCTTGGCCCTGGCGTCCGCCACCGTTGCGCCCCGGGTGTTCGCCACGGCGCTGGTCGTCGCGCTCGGCGTCGGCTTCGGCGTTCTCGCTGGGCACGAAGCCTTCGGCGGTGGCGCGTTCGATCTTGCGCCGCATCAGGCGCTCGATCGCGGTCAGCAGCTTCACTTCCTCGGCATCGACCAGCGAGATCGCGTTGCCGTCGGCGCCGGCGCGGCCGGTGCGGCCGATGCGGTGCACGTAGTCCTCGGGGACGTTCGGCAGTTCGAAATTGACCACCTGCGGCAACTGGTCGATGTCGAGTCCGCGCGCGGCGATGTCGGTGGCGACCAGGACCGGCAGGCTGCCGTCCTTGAACTGCGACAGCGCGCGCGTACGTGCGCCCTGGCTCTTGTTGCCGTGGATCGCGGCGGCGCCGAGGCCGTGCTTGGTGAGGTATTCGGCGAGCTTGTTGGCGCCGTGCTTGGTGCGGGTGAACACCAGCACCTGGAACCACTGGCGTTCCTTGATCAGCCAGGCGAGGAGTTCGCGCTTCTGCTTCTGGCCGATCATGTACACCGCCTGGTCGACGCGTTCGGCCGCGGTGTTGCGCGGCGCGACCTCGACGCTGGCGGGGTCGTGCAGCAGGCCGCTGGCGAGTTCGCGGATCTCGTCGGAGAAGGTCGCGGAGAACAGCAGGTTCTGGCGGCGCTTGGGCAGCAGTGCGAGCACCTTGCGGATGTCGCGGATGAAGCCCATGTCGAGCATGCGGTCGGCTTCGTCGAGCACGAGGATCTCGACCCCGGAGAGGTCGAGGGTCTTCTGCCCGACGTGGTCGAGCAGACGCCCCGGGGTGGCGACCAGGATGTCGACGCGCTTCTTGAGGGCGGCGATCTGCGGATTGATGTTGACCCCGCCGAACATCACCATCGAGGTCAGCGGCAGGTGCTTGCCGTAGGTCTGCACCGACTCCTCGACCTGGGCGGCGAGCTCGCGCGTCGGGGTCAGGATCAGGCAGCGCGGCTTGCCCGCGGGGTGCGGATGAATGTGGTTTTGCGACAACAGGTGGAGGACCGGCAGCGTGAAGCCGGCGGTCTTGCCGGTGCCGGTCTGCGCGGCGGCGAGCAGGTCGCGACCGGCCAGCACCAGCGGCACGGCCTGGGCCTGGATCGGCGTCGGCGTGGTGTAGCCGGTTTCGGAAATGGCGCGCAGCAGCGGGGCGGCCAGTCCGAGACTGGCGAAGCTTGTTTCAGTGTTCATGCGGGAATCTGTGCTCCGGCGACGGCCTGCCGCCCGTTTTCGCGGGACGGCACCAATCGAGGCGTGCGGGATTTGTGACCGGGGAGGGTCGTTGGGAAGGCCGCGGCCGATCGGTCAGGCGCGCAGCGACCGCCGACTATAGACCCTTCCGCCGCGGAAAGCGAGCAATCCGCGTCGATTGGCCGCGAGGGCGACCCTATTGCTTTCGCTCAATACCGGATTTCCGTGCGCGCGCGTATAGTCGCGTCCGACGCCGGGTCGCCGTGGAGTGAAAGACGATGATTGCGCCCGATTCGAGGTTGTTCAGGATTCGCGCACGCCTTGCGCGTCGCCTTGGTTTGCTGGCGGCGGCGGGGCTGGCGGTGGTTGCCGCGTTCGCGTTTGTCCTTGCGGCGCTCGCACTGTTCGCGCTGTTCCGCGCCGGAGCCGCGCTTGCCGCCGGAGACTGGCTCGGTGCGTTGCCCTGGGGCGCGTTTGCCGCTTTCGCCTCGCTGTGCGCCGCCCGTATCCTCATCCTGCTTCATGCCCCCCTGCCGCTGCCCGACGGCATCCGCCTGCCGCGCCGCGCGGCACCCGACTTCTATCGCCTGACTGACGACATCAGCCGCCGCATCGGCGCCGCGCGCGTCGAGCGCGTGTGGATCACCGGCGACATGAACGCGCTGGTGATGCAGCGTCCGCGCTGGGGCTGGATCGGCCCGATCGAGACTCACCTGTTGATCGGCCTGCCGTTGGTGCACAGCGTGTCGCGCCACCAACTCGCTGCGGTGCTGGCGCACGAGTACGCCCACCTCGCGATCCAGCGCAACGGCGCGGGGGCGGTGGGCGCCCTGCTGCGCGCGTGGTGGATGCGCGTCCTCGACCGCGCTTGCGCAGCCTTTCCTGTGGTAGAGCGGTTTTCCGACCGCCTGCTGCTGCGCTTCTACCGTGACATGGTCCGGTTGTCCCGCCTCGAGGAGTTCGAAGCCGATGCGCTCGCCGCGCGCCTGGTCGGTGCCGGCCTGCTTGGCGAGACCCTGGTCGAGGTCACCTTGAAGGAGCAGTTCCTGCGCCAGGACTACTGGCCCAAGGTCATGGCGCAGAGCAATTCGCGGCCGCGTCCGTCGATCCGCCCTTATCGCGAGATGGGGCTGGGCGTGGAGACCGGCTTCCTGCGTCCGGGCTCGGTCAGCCAACCGGCCTTGCCCGCCGATACCCAGGACGGTGCCATGCTCCATCCCACGCTGCAGCAGCGCCTGCGCGCGCTGCGCGTGCCGCCGTGCGCGGCCCGCGTCGACCGGCCGTCGGCGGCGAGCCATTACTTTGCGCCGCTGCTGCCCAGCCTGGCCTGGGTGTTCGATCGCGCCTGGTGGCGCGAAACGCGCAAGGGCTGGCGCCGCCAGTACCGCGGCGCGGCGCGGCGGCGCTGAAAACTGTGCTGGCGGCGCGCCGTCGCGGTGGTCGGCGCGGCGTTCAGAACGCCTCTTTTTCCGCTTCCAGATAGGCCAGGCTGACGTATTTGCCGATGTTGCCGTCAAAGCCCGCGGTGTCCGCCGCCTTGCTGGCGACGCGCGGGTCGCGCAGCACGCGCGTGCGCGCCGCTTCCATGCTGTCGCCGGCCTCGACCGCCGCCACGCAGTTCTCGTAAATGCCGGCGAAAAGTTCGCGGTTCCAGGCCAGCACGTCGGGCCCGGGCTGACCGTGGCCCGGCACCCAGATCGTCGACGGCGCATGCTTTTCGAGCGCGTCGTAGTAGCGGAAGGTGCCGAGGTAGGAGCCGTCGTCCATGTTGGCGATGCGCCGGTCCATGGCGATGTCGCCGATGAAGGTGAGTTTGTCCTCGACGACCTCGACGCAGAGGTCGCCGGGGGTGTGTGCGGTGCCGTAGTGATGCACGCGCAGGGTGAGGTCGCCGAAGCGGAACTCGGCGCCGTGCGCCACCGTGCGGTTGGGGGCGACGATGCGGGTGCCGGCGGTGGCCTGGTTGGTCCAGCGCTCCATCAGGCTGAGCCAGGCGCTGCCCTGCACGCCCTCGATCTCGCGCCGGGTCACCGCGTGGGCATAAATCGGCAGATCGACACCGTAGGCGTCGACGAACGCGTGATTGGCCAGCCAGTGGTCGCCGTGATAGTGCGAATTGAACACCGCGAGCACCGGCTTGTCGGTGAGCCGGCGCAACTGGCGGATCGCCATCTCGCCGATCTGCAGCGAGCCGCCGGGGTCGAGCACGATCACGCCTTCGCGGCTGAGCACGAAGGTGATGTTGCTCATCATCCCCTGGTTCTCCGGCGTGGGAAAACCGTCGCGGGCGTGGATCATCCACACGTGCGGCGAGAGCTGGCGCGGGGCGATGTCCGGCATCGGCGGCCCCTTGATGAAGTCCTCGGCGGCGCGCGCGAAGGCGGCAAGCTGGGGCGCCGCGAGGCCGGTGGCGACGGCCGCGGCGCCGAGCCCCAGGCCGAGGAAGCGGCGGCGCGAAGGGGCGGGCAGGGGGGCGGTATGAGGGACGCGCATCGGACGGTCTCCGAAATCGAAAACCGGAATATTAACGAAAGCTGATTTATTTGCGGCGTCCGCGCGCTTCCTCGAGTTGCGCGCACAGGCGCTCGGCGCCGTCGAGGATGCGTGGGGTGTGGCGCTGGATGAGATCGGGCGGGATGAAGAACAGGTTGCCGCGCGCGGTCGCGGTGAGGCCGCCCCAGCGCTTCCACTGGTCCAGCCATTCCGGGCGCGCCTCGCCCATGCCGCTGGCGACCACGACCTCGGGGTCGGCGGCGAGCACTGCCTCGACGTTGATCGTGGGCGCGAGCTGGCCGAGCCCGGCGAACACGTTGTCGCCGCCGCACAGGCGGATCACGTCGGAGATCAGATGCTGGCCGTTGATCGTCATCAGCGGCTGATTCCAGATCTGGTAGAAGGTCCGCACCGGCGGGCGGGTGCCGTAGCGTTCGCGCAGCGCGGCGAGGCGGGTGCGGAAGGCGTCGGCGGCGGCGTCGGCCGCGGCCTCGGTGCCGGCGAGGCGGCCGAGTGCTTCCAGGCTGCGGGCGACGTCGGGCAGGCTGCGCGGCTCGGTCAGATACACCGGAATGCCGAGCGCGCCGAGGCGGCCGAGGTGGGCGTTGCGGTTGCCGCTGCGCCAGGCGACGACGAGGTCGGGCTTGAGCGCCGCGACCGCCTCCAGATCGACGCTGGTGTAGCCGCCGACGCGGGGCAGGGCCTTGGCCGCTTCCGGGTAGTCGCTGTATTGCACGGCGCCGACCAGTTGCGCGCCGGCGCCGGCGGCGTACAGCAGTTCGGTGACGTGGGGCGCGAGGCTGACGATGCGCTGCGCCGGGCGCGGCAGGCGCAGCGCGTTGCCGGCGTCGTCGGTGATCGCGATCTCGGCGCGCGCGGTGGAGGGGGCGAGGCCGCTGCCGAAGGCGAGCAGCGCGGCGAGAGCGAAGGTGAAAACGAGCGGTTTCATGAGGTGAGCGCGGCGCGGGGCTGGGATTGGACGATGGGTCGAACGGTGGCGAGGGCGGCTTCCAGGCGCAGCCAGCCGGCTTCGTCAGCGGGGAGGCCGAAGCGCAGGCTGGGGGTGTCGCCCGGGGGGGCGAACAGACGTACGAAGACGCCCTGGCGGGCGAGCGCAGTGTGGAGGGAAGCCGCCGCCGGGTGCGGACACCAACGGAACAGAGCGCTGCCGTGCCGTGCGTCGAGACCGGTGGCGTCGAGCAGGGCGGTAAGGCGGGCGCTGGCCGTGGCCAGGGTGTGCCGCATCATCGTTTGCCAAGCTCGGTCGGTGAGTGCCGCGCGCGCAGCGTGGCGGGCAGGGCCGCTGACGGCCCAGGGGCCGAGAAGATCGGCCAACTGCGCGCGCAGCTCGGTGGGCGCGAACACGAAGCCGACGCGAGCGCCGGCGAGGCCGAAGAACTTGCCCAGCGAACGCAGCACGATCAGCCCCGCTGTCCCGCTCAGGCCCACCAGGCTGGCGGCGGGGTCGGTGTCGATGAAGGCCTCGTCGATGATCAGCCAGCCGCCGCGCCGTGCGAGGCGGGCGTGCCAGTCGAGCAGGCGGTTGCGCGCGAAGCGCAGACCGGTCGGATTGTTGGGGTGCACCAGGAGCAGGACGTCGGTGTCGTCGAGCGCAGCGTCGATCGCGTCCGCCGCGCGCGCCGGGTCGCCAGCGGACGCATCCACGGCGCGCAGGCGGCGCGCGCGCCAGGCGTGCGGGTGTTCGGCATAGGTGGGGGCAAGCACGGTCACGCGTTCGCCGGAGACGAGCACGGGTAGAGCCTGGATCGCCGGTTGCGAGCCGGCGACGGCGAGGAGCTGGTCGCTGCCGTAGTAGGCCGCGGCGGCGGCTTCGAGGCCGTCGTCGTCCTCCGGCAGGCGGTGCCAGGCGGCGGCGGGGATGTCGGGCAGCGGGTAGGGCTGCGGGTTGATCCCGGTCGACAGGTCGAGCCAGCGGTCGAGGGCGATGCCGTAGTGCGTCGCCGCCGCGCGCAGCCGGCCGCCGTGCTCAAGCACCGGCGCCGCCGAGGCTGAGTTGAAGCGCGGCGACGAAGGCGGCGAGGGTCAGCCACAGCAGCACGCCGCGCCGCACCAGGGCGACTGCCGCGCGGATGCTGGCGGCGTCGGCGCGGCGGCCTTCGCCGAGCGGGGGGCGGACTTCGCTGCGGCCGTGGTACACCGCGGCGCCGCCCAAGGCGACGCCGAGCGCGCCGGCACCTGCGGCCATCACTGGGCCGGCGTTGGGGCTGTCCCAGGCCGGCGCCTGACGCCGCCAGCAGGCGAGCGCGCGGCCGGTGTGGCCGAGCAGGGCGTAGGTGAGCGCGGTGAGGCGGGCGGGCGCGGCGTTGAGGAGATCGTCGAGGCGCGCCGCGGCCCAGCCGAAGCGCAGGTAGCGCGGCGTGCGGTAGCCCCACATCGCGTCGAGGGTGTTGGCGAGGCGGAACAGCAGCGCGCCCGGGCCGCCGGCGACGAGAAACCAGAACAGGGTGCCGAACACCGCGTCGTTGCCGTTTTCGAGCACCGATTCGGTGCCGGCGCGGGCCACGCCCTCGGCATCGAGCACGGCGGTGTCGCGGCTCACCATCCAGCCCACGCGGCGGCGCGCTTCGACAAGGTCGCCGGCGTCGAGGGGCGCGGCCACGGCTTCGGCGTGTTCGGCGAGGCTGCGTCCGCCGAGGGCGAAATAGAGCAGCGCGATGTCCACCGGCCAGTGTGCGAACGGATGGCTCTGGCGCAGCGCGAGGGCGAGCGCGACCCAGGGGCCGACGGCGAGCAGCCAGGCGGCGAGGCCGGCGCCACGGCCGGCGCCGACGCGGCGTACAGCGGCCTCGACGCGCGCGGCCCAGCGGCCGTAGCCGACGAGCGGATGAAAGCGGCGCACTTCGCCGAACAGGCGGTCGGCGGCGAGGCCGGCGGCGAGCTTGATGACGAGAAGCAGGAAGGCGGACATGGCGGTGTGGGCGCGGCGGGGTGGCGCGGCAGCGCAGCACGGTGGCGCGGTGCGGCGGCGGAGTTCGGGGATAATGGCGCCCCCGAACGCAAAGCACGGATTCTACGCGATGTCACAGGCCTCGACTCTGATGGTGCAGGGCACCACCTCCGATGCCGGCAAGAGCACGCTGGTCGCCGGCCTGGCGCGCGCGCTGGTGCGCCGCGGCCTGCGCGTGGCGCCGTTCAAGCCGCAGAACATGGCGCTCAACTCGGCGGTGACCGCCGACGGCGGCGAGATCGGCCGCGCCCAGGCGCTGCAGGCCTTGGCCGCGCGCATCGCCCCGCATACCGACTTCAATCCCGTGCTGCTCAAGCCCTCGTCCGACGTCGGCGCCCAGGTCATCATCCATGGCAAGGCGGTGGCGAACCTGTCGGCGCGCGACTACCACGCCTACAAGCCGACCGCGATGGCAGCGGTGATGCAGTCCTGGCAGCGCCTGATCGGCGCCTACGACTGCGTGCTGGTGGAAGGCGCGGGGAGCCCCGCGGAGATCAACCTGCGCGACCGCGACATCGCCAACATGGGCTTTGCCGAGGCCGCCGACGTGCCCGTGGTGCTGGTCGCCGACATCGACCGCGGCGGCGTTTTCGCCCACCTGGTCGGCACCCTGGAGCTGCTCTCGGCGTCGGAACGGGCGCGGGTGAAGGGCTTCGTGATCAACCGCTTCCGTGGCGACATCGGCCTGCTGCAGTCGGGGCTCGACTGGCTGGAAGCGCGCACCGGGCGGCCGGTGCTGGGGGTGCTGCCCTATCTGCACGGCCTCTTTCTCGATGCCGAGGATGCACTCGC
>JAEWVQ010000126.1 GCA_023459095.1 Pseudomonadota bacterium
CGTTCGGCGGCATGCACGCGCGCCCACAGTTCGGCGTGGGTGGCGTGGCCCTGCACCAGCATCTGCTCGAACAGCGCGGCGATCAGCGCGAGGCGTTCGCGGCCGGCGCCGTTGTCGTAGTCGTAGCTGCCCTGTGCGGCGGCGGCGAAGGGGTTGTGATAGTCGGGCGGCAGATCTTCATACACCGCGGGGCGTACCGGCAGTTTGCGGATGTCGGGATGGGCGAGCAGGCGCTGGCCGGCCGCCGACAGCACGAAATCAGCGAAGGCGCGCGCGCCCTCGGGGTTGGGCGCGGCCGTGGTGATCGCGATATGCGCCGGATTGATGCCGCCGTGGGCCGGATAAGCGAAGGCGAGCGGTGCGCCGTTGGCGATCGCCGAGGCGACGAAGAAGTCGATCGACAGCCCGAGCGCGGCGCGACCGCTGGCGACCTCGTCGCCGATCTGCGTGCCGCCGGCGTTGACCAGCGTCGCCAGTCCGGCGATTTCGCTCCACAGCGCCCAGCCCGCTTGCCAGCCGTGGGCCTGCAGCACGATGTCGACGAGCACCGGGGCGAAGCCCACGCGCGCTGGATTGGGCAAGGCGAGGCGCCCCGCCAGGCGCGGGTCGGCGAGGTCGCGCCAGTCCTGCGGCGGGGCGACGCCGAGGCGTTGCAGTGCGCTGGGGTTGAGGACGAAACCGTAGCCGGCGACTTCGGTGGCGAGATAGTGCCCCTGCGGATCCGACAGGCGGGTGCGGCCGATGCGCTCGGGGAGGCCGTCGCGGTCGAGGTCGAGGACGCGTAGCGCGCCCTCGGCCTTGAGGAGGGCGAAGGTGCGCGGCGACGCCGACCAGTAAACATCCACGCCGCCCTGGCCGGGCTGGCGCAGCCAGGGCAGGGCGTCGTGCGGCATGCGCCACAGGATGCGCAGACGGTATTCGGGATGGGCGCGCTCGAACGCGGCCTCGAAACGCGTCATGACCTCGTCGGGATAGCTCGTCATCACCACCACCGGCCGCGGTGCGGGTGTGGCGCCACGCGCCGGCCGCGCGGCGAGGGCGAGGGCGCCGTGGGCGAGCATGGCGAGGGTGCGGCGGCGGGCGAGCAGGGTGTGGAGCGGATCGGTGGGCATCGCGGCCTCCTGGTCGTGACGAGGGTCAGAGCGGCACATTGAACTGGACGAAGTAGTTGCGTCCGGCCTCGGGGTAGCCTTCGCTGTATGCGTAGAGGCGGTCGAACAGGTTGCGTACCCCGGCTTCGACCAGGCTGCCGTTGGCGAAGCGGTAGCCGGCCTTGAGGTGATAGACCGCATAGCCGGCAGCGACCTGGCTGCCGTCGGAGGCCGAATGGCGCTTCGAGGCGCCTTCGCCGCTCGCGGTGACGCGCCATGCGCCGTGGTGCCAGGTCGCGGCGGCAAACAGCCGATGGCGCGGGGTGTCGGTCGGGCGCACGCGCGTGTTGCTGAGGTTTTCGCGCAGCAGCCAGGTGTAGCTGGCGGCCAGTTCCCAGGGGCCGGCGCTACCGTCGATCGCCACTTCGACACCGGTGTGGCGCGCCTTGGCGATGTTCTGGTACTGGGCGCAGGTCGGCGCGCAATCGCCCTGCGCGGCCACGGTGACCTGCTGGATCGAATCCGTGATGTCGCTGCGGAACAGCGCGGCGTCGATGAACCCGTTCGCGGCGAGCGGACCGGCATAGCCCAGCTCGTAGTGGGTGGCGCGCTCGGCTTCGAGGTCGGGGCTCGGGATCACCGTGCCGAAGCGGGTCGAGTAGCGGTCCTTCATCGTTGCGAAGCGGCTCTTGCGCGCCACGGTGAGGCGTGCCTGGCCGGCCTCGCCGGTCTTCACGAACAGGCCGAGCTGGGCGTTGAGCGCGTGGTCGTCGCCGGTGGGCTCGTCGTACAGGGTCTTGGTCTTGGGCGAACCGGCGTGGGTGCCGTAGTTCTCCGCTTTCAGGCTTGCGCGCGTGTTCCACGACACGCCGCCGACCAGGGTCAGGCGTTCGGACAGGATCTGGCTGTCTTCGAGTGCGAACGACTGGGTACGGTCCTTGAAGTGGGTTTCCGGTTCGCCGGCATTGCGCGAACGGTGCACGTCGTCCTTGAAGTGGTAGGCGACCTGCAGGCGATTGGTGGCGCTCAGCGCGAAGTCGCCCTCCACCGACAGGCCGGTGGTGTCGTCGTCGTACTTGCTCGGGTAACCCGACTGGCGCGCGCCCTTGATGCCTTTGTCGTAGGCGAAGCTCTCCATCGCGTTCTGGAAGATGTCGTGATAGGCACGCACCTTGATGCCGTGTTCGCCGAAGCGGGTGTGGGTGGTCACGAACACGCTGCGCTTGTCCCACTGCGGCCATTCCCACCAACGCTTGCGCTGCCCGGTCGCGGGCAGGTCGCCGGCATAGGTCGGCTGGCCCTTCTCGCCATCTTGGTGGACGTAGCCGAAGACATATTCATCGGTGGCGTTGGGGGTGTAGCCGAGCTTGAAGCTGGCCTTGCCGTCGCGCCGCTGGCTGTTCTCGCGGCGGCCTTCGCCCTGCTGGGCATTGGTCGGCTCGAAGCGGTCGGGCAGGCGGAAGTCGTCGACGTCGAGGTAGGACACGCCGCCTTGCACCCACCACGTCCCGCGGTTGGCGCCGACGTTGGCGTAGCCGCGGTAGCTGTTGGGGTCGCCGGTGGCGCTCAGACCGAAACCGCCGCCGATCTCGCCCTCGAACGCGCGCGTCGGCCGCCGGGTCACCAGGTTGATCGCGCCGCCCAGCGTGTTGGGGCCGTAGATCAGCGAGGCAAAGCCCTTGGCGACGTCGATGCGGGCAAGGTCGAAGGTGGTGAAGCGGCCGAGGTCGATGTTGCCGTCGTAGGGGACGTAGGTCGGAATACCGTCGATATACACCGGCACCTGCAGGCGGTCGAAGCCGCGCACGAATACCACCTGCTCGCCGCGCCCGCCGATGTAGGCCTGGTTCACCCCGGGGGCGAGTTCGAGGGCACCGCCCACGGTCTCGCGGTCGTGGAGGCGGATCGCGTCCTGCTCCACGCTGTAGCCGCCGCTGGCCAGTGGCGCCGCGCCCGGGGCGCTGACCACGATGGTACCCAGCATGAATACGTCGTCGGCCGCGGCCAGCGGGGCGGCCGGCGTCGCGGCAGTCTGCGCGGCGGCGAGGCCGGAGTGGGCCGCGGAGAAAACGGCGGTGAGGGCGAGCGTGGCGAGGCGCGGGCCGGAAGCGTGGTGTGTCATCGGTGTTTCCCCTTGTCGAGCGGTGTGTGTCGGCTGGTTTTTATTTACTTGCGTATATATCGATGCCCGTGACTGTCCCTGCCGGGCGGGCGCCGGCATGCGTGCATGCGGTTCAGGTCTTCAGTGGCGGTTCAGTCGAGCAGCGCCACCGCCTTGATCTGCGCCCACAAGCGGCGCCCGGCGACCACGCCGAGCTGGTCGCAGGAGCGCCAGGTGATGCGCGCGAGCAGCGCGGTGCCGTCGGCATCGAGGCGCACCAGCACGTGCGCCGGGGTGTCGGCGGCGACCACCTCGCAGACCGTGGCCGGCAGCGCGTTGGTGATGCTGCTGCTGCCGTCGAGGCAGCTGGTGGCGAGGCTGACGTCGCGCGCATGGACGCGGCAGCGCAGGCGGTGGCCGGGCGCTTCCGGGCGGCGCGCGACGAGCACATGGCCGCCGCGGAAGTCGAGCCGGGTGAGGTGGTAGACGTCGTCGTGCTCGGCGACCACGGTCTCGATCACCACCCCGGCGTCGTGGGCGAACGCGGTCGGCAGGTCGAGCCGCGCCAGGGTGGCCTGCAGGCCGCCGTGGGCGACCACCCGGCCGTGGTCGAGGAGCACGACGTGGTCGGCCAGGCGCGCGACTTCGTCGGGCGAGTGGCTGACGTAGAGCACCGGGATGTCGAGCTCGTCGTGCAGGCGTTCGAGGTAGGGCAGGATTTCGTGCTTGCGCTTGAGGTCGAGCGCGGCGAGCGGCTCGTCCATGAGCAGCAGGCGCGGGCTGGTGAGCAGCGCGCGCGCCATGCCCACGCGCTGGCGCTCGCCGCCGGACAGGCGCGCGGGCATGCGTTCGAGCAGGTGGCCGATGCCGAGCAGCTCGATCGCCTGCTCCCAGGCCACGCGGTGGGTGGCGGCGTCGACGCGGCGCATGCCGTATTCGAGGTTGCGCCGCACCGACAGGTGGGGGAACAGGCTGGCTTCCTGGAACACGTAGCCGAGCGCGCGCTGGTGGGTGGGCACGAAGAGGCCGGTGGCGCTGTCCTGCCAGCGCTCGCCGTTGATCTCCAGGCGGCCCTGCGGCGCCCGTTCCAGGCCGGCGACGCAGCGCAGCAGCGTGGTCTTGCCCGAGCCGGAGTGGCCGAACAGTGCGGTGACGCCGTGGCCGGGCAGTTCGAGATCGACGTCGAGGGCGAACCCGGGGTAGGCCACCCGGAAGCGGGCCAGGATGCCTTTGTCGGGGTGCCCGGTCCCGCTCGGCGGGAGGATGGGGGCGGTTGCGGTCATCGCGGTTTCCTATCGTTCATCCGCGCCAGCCCTGCTTGAGCCGGCTGCTGTAGAGCGCAAGCAGGACCAGGAAGGAGAACGCCAGCATGCCGCCGGAGAGCCAGTGCGCCTGGGTGTATTCCAGTGCTTCGACATGGTCGTAGATCTGCACCGAGACCACGCGCGTCTTCTCCGGGATGTTGCCGCCGATCATCAGCACCACGCCGAACTCGCCCACGGTGTGGGCGAAACCGAGGATGGACGCGGTGACGAAGCCCGGCCGCGCAAGCGGCAGGACCACGCTGAAGAAGGTGTCCCAGGGCCCCGCGCGCAGCGTCGCCGCAGCCTCCAGCGGGCGCTCGCCGATGGCTTCGAAGGCGTTCTGCAGCGGCTGCACGACGAAGGGCATGGAATAGAGCACCGATCCAACCACCAGCCCGGCAAAGGTGAAGGGCAGGGGGGCCAGCCCCAGTGCCTGGGTGAGCTGGCCGATCGGACCGTTCGGCCCCATCGTCACCAGCAGGTAGAAGCCGAGCACGGTCGGCGGCAGCACCAGCGGCAGCGCTACCACCGCGCCCACCGGGCCTTTGAGGCGCGAGCGCGTGCGTGCCAGCCACCACGCGATCGGCGTGCCGATCAGCAGCAGCAGCACGGTGGTCACGGTCGCGAGCTTGAGCGTGAGCCAGATCGCCGCGAGATCGACTTCATTGAGTGGCGTCATCGCCGTCCTCCGTCGTGCCCGGCGGTCAAAGGTCGTAGCCGTAGGACCGGATTACCGCCGCGGCCTTCGGCCCCTTGAGGTAATCGACGAGCGCGGCGGCGGCTGGATTGTCCCTGCCCCGGGCGAGGATCACCGCGTCCTGACGGATCGGTTGGTGAAACGCCGCCGGTACGACCCAGCCCGAGCCGCTGGTCAGCCTGCCGTCCTTGTACACCTGCGACAGCGCGACAAAGCCGAGCTCGGCATTGCCGGTGGCGACGAACTGGTGTGTCTGGGTGATGTTCTCGCCCTGCACCATGCGCCCTCGATAGGCGTCGGCGAGGCCGAGTTGGGTCAGCGTCGCCATCGCCGCAGCGCCGTAAGGCGCGGTCTTGGGATTGGCCACCGACAGATGGCGGATCGCCGGGTTGTTCAGCACTGCGCCTTGGTCGTCGACAAAGTTCTCTTTTGCCGACCACAGCACGAGCTTGCCGATGGCGTAGGTGAAGCGGCTGCCGGCGACGATGGCGCCTTCGCCTTCGAGCTTGGCCGGGGTGCTGTCGTCGGCGGCGAGAAATACCTCGAATGGCGCGCCATTGACGATCTGGGCGTAGAACTTGCCGGTGGCGCCGAAGGCAATCGCCACCTTGTGGCCGGTGTCCTTCTCGAATTCCGCGGCGATCTCCTTGATCGGCGCGGTGAAGTTGGCGGCAACGGCCACCTGCACCTCGGCGGCGTGTGCGCCACAGGCGAACACGCTGGCGACGGCGAGGGCGCAGGCGGGCAGCAGGCGGGACGGTTCGGAACGCATGGCGGAACTCCAGACAGGGATGGACATGGGCGGAAGGCGTGGGTGGCGTCAGGCGCAGACGGCGAGGATCACGCTCGACGACTTGAAGAAGGCGCAGGCTGCGACCCCGGGCGCGAGGCCGAGCGTGGCGCAGCTGTCGGCGGTGACCACGCAGGTGACGCTGCGTCCGGCGGGCAGCGCCAGGGTGACCTCGTTGTTCACCGGGCCTTCGTGGATCGCTGCGACTTCGCCCCACAGTTGGTTGCGCGCGGTGAGCTTGAGCGTGCGCTCGGTAGTGAGCATCACCGACGATGACTTGACCAGCGCGAACACGTCCTTGCCGATCGCCAGTTCGAGGTTTTCCGCGCTCGCCTTGGTGATCACCGCGGCGATCTCGGTGTGGGCGTCGAGGCGCACGCGCACCTCGTAATCGACGCCGCCGTCGCGCAGGCCGCTGACCGTGCCGGAGAACTGGTTGCGTGCGCTGGTCTTCATGCTCATGCGCTGCATGAGCTGGCGGAAGCCGCGGATGTCGCAGCCGCCGGCCTCGTCGAGGCGCGCGGATAGGCGGTCGAGCGCGGCCTGGTACTCGAGCTCGAGCGCGCGGTACATCGCCACCATTTTTTGCCCGTACTCGGTGAGCTGGGTGCCGCCGCCCTGGCGCCCGCCGGTGACGCGCACCACCAGCGGTTCGGGGGCGAGGTTGTTCATCGTGTCCACCGCGTCCCACGCCGCCTTGTACGACAGCGGCACCGCCTTCGCCGCCTGGTTGATCGAGCCCTTGCGGCCGATTTCCTCGAGCAGGCGGATGCGGGTGTCGGAGAGCGCCGTGCCGATATCGGTTTCCAGGGACATGCGGGCGAGGAAGCGGGAAGGCGTCATGGTCGGCGATTTCATTGTGTGATCGTGTTTATATAAAGCCAGTTTCGTGCCAAAGCCGGTTTCTTGTGGTTGTAGCCATATATAGGCTGTTGTTACAGTCTGCGCCGGACGCAATTGTAGCCTTGCCGACAGATATATATGTAGCAAACAATACAACGAACGCGGAAGCCCGCAGTGTGGAGAGCACCATGAAGGTCAGCGCACGCAACGTATTCAAGGGCACCGTGGACGCGGTGCAGCCCGGCGTGGTCAACGCCGAGGTCGACATCGCCCTCGGTGGCGGTGACAAACTGGTGGCGGTGGTCACCATGGAAAGCGTCAAGAATCTGGAACTGGCCGCCGGCAGGGCGGTGGTGGCACTGGTCAAGGCGCCCTGGGTGATGCTGATGACCGACAGCGGCGGCCTGCGCTTGTCGGCGCGCAACTGCCTGCACGGCACGGTGAAGTCGGTGGCGCCCGGCGCGGTCAATGCCGAGGTCACGCTGGTGCTCGCCGGCGGCACGGAGGTTGCGGCGGTGGTCACCCGCGAGGCGGTCGCCGAGCTCGGGCTCAAGCCCGGGGTTGCCGCGAGCGCGGTGATCAAGGCCTCGCACGTCATCGTCGCGGTGCCGGCCTGAACCACCGGGCGGGGGCCCACGGGCTCAGCGCGGCATGGTGTCGCTGAAGCAGTAGAAGGCCTGGCCCTCGCCGTGCTCGTCGGTGCGCACGATGCGGTGGATCAGCCAGCGGCCGTCGCGCAGCCGCCAGGCCGCCACCGCTTCGTCGTGCAGGATGGCGGCATAGAACTCCTCGCCGTCGTCGGAGCGTGGCGTGTCGATGCGGAAACGGTGGGCGTAGTAGCAGCGCCGGCGCTCGGAGTCGTAGCCGAAGCAGCGTTCGGCGGCGAGGTCGGCGTCGCGGAAGACCTCGAACGCCAGCGGCGCCACCACCATCTCGCGCCATGCCGGCGGCAGGCGGTGGTGCCAGGCCTGGCTCGGGGTGGCGGTGCCGTGGCATCGGGCGCGGTGGTCGCGGAGGTCGTCGTGGTGGTGTGCAAGCATGCGGGGGCCTCCCGGCTGTTGATATGACGCGGACGTCATCTGTCCGGCGTGATGGCGTCAAAGCAATAAGAGTGCCGTGCCGTCGCTGTGGTATCGGTCACGCCGGGCATGCAAATTCCGCAGGCTCCACGCCGTGTGCGCGGCCTTGCCGTACTATCCCGGATAAATGGCCGTGGCATGGGCCCGACTCTGGAGGAGGCGCGGTGAAGCGGACCGAACAGACTTTGCTCGAGCAGATGCGGATCAGCGACTTCGATATCGAACACCGCAAGGCCTTGCTCACCCTCGACGACAGCGACGTCGCCGCGCTGGTCGAATGCCGGCCGGCGGTGGAGCGGCGCATCGACTTCCTCGTCGACGAGTTCTACAAGGTCCAGACCGGGATCGCCGAGATCGCGTTGCTGATCGGCGACGCCGACACCCTGACCCGCCTGCGCAGCGCCCAGCGCCGCTACATCCTCGACCTGTTCGGTGGCGTCTACGACATCGACTATGTGAACAACCGCCTGCGCATCGGCATGGTGCACAAGCGCATCGGGGTCGAACCCCGGCTCTACCTGTCGGCGGTGCATTACCTGCGCGAGTTGCTGATGGAGGTCATCGAGGGCTCCGCCTCCGCCGCGGAGGCGGTCCGCGCGCGCGTGAAGGCGCTGGAGAAGCTGCTGTTCTTCGACGTCACCCTGGTGTTCGAGACTTACATCCGCAGCCTGGTGTCGGAGATCGAGACCGCGAAGAACAAGTCCGACCAGTACGCCCGCGCGCTCGAGGAGAAGGTCAGCCTGCGCACGCGCCAGCTCGAGGCGCTGATGCGTACCGATCCGCTCACCGGCGTGCTCAGCCGCCGCTTCCTCGACGAAACCGTGGTGCGCGCGACGAGCGCGGCGCAGCGGCGCAACGAGCCGCTCACCGTGGTCTATATCGACGTCGACGACTTCAAGGCGATCAACGACCAGCATGGCCACAAGCGTGGCGATGAAGTCTTGCGTGGGGTCGGCGAACTGCTCGCCGGCGCCTGCCGCAGCGAGGACGCCTGCTTCCGTTACGGTGGCGACGAGTTCTGCGTGGTGCTGCCCAACTGCACCGCCGACGAGGCCGAGTCCGGCTTCTGCCGGCGCCTGCAGGAGGGCGCCGACCCGCGCCTGCACGGGGTCCGGCTCAGCATCGGCATGGCGCAGAGCGGCCCCGCCAGCTACGACGAGCCTCAGGCCCTGATCGAGCGCGCCGACGCCGACATGTACCGCAACAAGGTCGCGGCGCGCGCGGCGCGCGGCAACGGCGACTAGGCGCGGCCGCGTTCACTGCGCCGCGGCGGCTTCCGCAAGGCGCAGCGCGAGGCCGGCGTCGCGCCGCGTCGGGTGCGCGCAGGCGTGCTCGAACACCGCGCCGGACGCGGCCAGCACCAGGCGGCGGGCGGCGCGGGTGATGCCGGTGTACAGCAGTTCGCGGGTGAGCACGGGTGAGGGGCGCGGCGGCAGCACGAGCGCGACTTCCTCGAACTCCGAGCCCTGACTCTTGTGCACGGTGAGCGCGAACGCGGTGTCGTGCGCCGGCAGGCGCAGCGGCGCGACCTCGCGCAGGCCGCCGCCGGCGGCGGGAAACACCACCGTGGGCGCGCCCGCGGCATCGATCAGGCACAGCCCGATATCGCCGTTGTAGAGCCCGAGCAGGGCGTCGTTGCGCAGCACGATCACCGGCCGCCCCGGATACCACGCCGTGCCCGCGCCGCGGTCGAGCGCATGGCCGAGCGCGCTGCGCACGTGGCGTTCGAGCTGGGCGTTGAGCGCGGCGAGGCCGTGCGCGCCTTCATGCACGGCGACGAGCACGCGGAAGCGCTCGAATGCGGCAAGCAGCTCCGGTGCCGCGGCGAGTGTCGCCCCGCTCGTGCGCAGGGCCGCGACATAGGGCGCGTAGCCGGCCTCGAGGCGTGCCAGCGTCGTTGGCGCCGGGCGCGCGCCGTCGTCCTCGATCCAGTGCACCGCGGGGTCGGCGTTGGCGCGCAGCCAGTCCAGCGCGCGCGCCCCGGCGCCGGCGTTGATGTCGGCGGCGAGGCGGCCGATGCCGGAATCGGCGGCGAAGCGGTGGCTCTCGGTGAGCCAGGTCACGC
>JAEWVQ010000127.1 GCA_023459095.1 Pseudomonadota bacterium
AGTTCCCACAAAGCGCGGACCTGCCGCTGGTCGCCGCGCGCGGCCAAGTCTCGCAGTTGCCGGCGAATGCGGACAGTGCGCCTCGGGTCGTGGTCTGCCGCATGGGTTACGTCACGCCGGCGATCGATGGCGTGCGCTGTGCGGGCGCGACCTTCAGCGTCGACGACGCCGAAACCGGCTTGCGCGACGCGGACCACGCGGAAAATCTGCTCAAGCTCGACGCCATGCTGCCCGGCTACACGCGCGAGCTCACCACCGATGGCCTCGGCGGACGCGTCGGCTTTCGCCCGGCGTCCCCCGACCGCCTGCCCATGGTCGGCGCCCTGCCTGTGACCATGACCAGCGCGCTCCTCCGCAGCGTGCGCGACGTTCCCCGCCAATCCGGGCTGTACGCGGTGTCGGGATTCGGCGCGCGCGGGCTGGTGTGGGCCGCGCTGATGGGTGAAATGCTCGCCTGCCAGCTCGACGGCGAACCGCTGCCGCTGGAGCGCGATCTGTGCGACGCGGTCGATCCGGCGCGCTTCGTGCTGCGCCCGGCGCGCCCGCTGCGCAGCGAGGACTGAACCGCGCCGACTCCGCGCCTCCCGCCGATCAACACGCAGATCAGTTCGCGGCAACTCGCCCGTCACGTTGCCGCCCTATCATTGGCTGCCCCGCGGCCGCTCGCCGTGGCTACCTGCGACCCATGTCACACGCATCGCAGCACTGCCCTTGCATCCACGCCGCCCTGTCACTTAATTAGAATCAAGTCCGTGGTGTCCGGTCCGCGCCACAATGGCCGACAAGTGAATGCCTGCGGTCGTGGGGGGCGGTGGCGGCGTACAACCTCCGTCCGCGCGCGACGCCGCGCAAGCGTTGGTTTCCGATGCCAGCCAGGATTGCGATGAGGTACGACAAGGAAAAACCGGAGCCCCCCCCTCCGTCGTCGCCGGCAGCACCGTGTCGGCGACCCACAGGCGGCTCCGCGAACTCGAGGCAATCTGTGGCGATGCCCCGGCCGGTCTATGCCTGCTCGATGCCGGGCTGCGCTTTCGCTACATCAATCGCCGTCTGGCGGATATCGACGGCCTGAGCATCGACGCTCACATCGGTCAGACTTTGACCGAACTCCTGCCCGACATCGCCCGCGAAATGGAGCAGCCGCTAAGGAGCGTGCTCGATCACGGCGCGCCGCTGTCGAATCTGGTCCTGCAGGGGCGCACCGCCCGCGGTCGCGCGCTCGATCGCTGGTGGCAGATCGACCTCTACCCCTACCGCGAGACCAGGGGCGATGACGCCGTCGCCGGCGTCGTCGTCGTGGTCCGCGACATCACCGCCAGTCGTCGCGACACCACGCGCATCCTGCACCTGTCGCGGCTCTATGCGGCAATCTCCGAAACCAATGCCGCGCTGTTGCGCTGCCGCAATGCCGACGAGGTGTACCGCGCCGTCTGTCAGGCCTGCGTGAACCACACCGACTTCGGCCTCGCCTGGGTCGGGCTCGCCGACGCCGGACGCGGCGTCATCGTTCCGGTCAAGGCCGCGGCACGCGGCATGGAACCCGTCGTCGGCGCCATCACCGTGCCCATCGTCCCCGAGCACGCCGCGCACGATACCGCCGCGGCGCGGGCACACCGGGACCAGTGCCCCAGCCTGTGTTCCAGCCCCGACCCGATCGCGACCGCGCACGGTCTGGGCAGCAGCCTCGCGCTGCCACTGAAGCGGGGCGGTGCCCCGTTCGGCACGCTGACGGTATGCGGCGAGGACGACGCGCTGTTCGGTGACGAGGCCTTGCGTCTGCTCAAGGACATGGCCGACAACCTGTCGTTCGCGCTCGACCTTTTCGACCGCGAAACGCAACGCCAGGCGGCCGAGGTGGCGCTGCGCGACAGCGCGGCGCGGCTACACGAGGCCCAGGCGCTGTGCCGGACCGGCGACTGGGAGCTCGATCGCCACCAGGGCCGCCTGCACTGGTCGCCCGGGCTGTTCCGCCTGTTCGAACGCCCCGAGTCGGCAGGACCGCCTGATCTCAACGAGGCCATGGCCTATTACTCGCCGGCAGCACTGGAATACACCCGCGAACGCTTCTGGCATGCGATCGACACCGGCGAGCGCTGCACTCTGGAGCACAGCGTCGTACTGCCCTCGGGCAAGATCCGTCACCATGTCACCCTGATCATTCCGGTGGTCGACGCCGACGGTCGCGTCGACACGCTGTATGGCACGGTCCAGGACATCACCGAGCGCAAGGAGCTGGAACTCGAACGAGCCGCCCACGTCGCCCGCCTCGCCACCCTGTCCAGCCACCTGGTCGAGGTTCAGGAGCGCGAGCGCCGGCAACTCGCCGGCGAGCTGCACGACCGCGCCAGCCCCAACCTCGCCGCACTTCAGCTCACCCTGTCCAACCTGGCGAGCGCCCTTCCCGCTGCCGTGCTCGAACAGTTGCAGCCCATGCTCGACGACACCCAGGCCCTGCTCGCCGATACCACCGCCGGCATCCGCGAGATCTGCACCAACCTGAGGCCGGCAACGCTCGACTATGCCGGCCTGGCACCGGCGCTCGAGGAGTACGCCCGCCACTTCGGGCGCCGCAGCGGGATCGGGGTCTGCCTCGACTGCGCCTCGTTCGACGTCGAACTGCCGCCCAGCGTGCAGTCATTGCTGTTCCGCATCGCCCAGGAGGCGCTGACCAACTGCGCGAAGCACGCGGCTCCGACGACGATAGCCGTGCAACTGAGCAGCACGGCCGACGAAATCCGCATGCGGATCGAGGACGACGGCATCGGCTTCGACCCCGCCCTGCTCGGCGAACCGGGCTGCTCGCCGGGGCTCGGTCTGATCACGATGAAGGAACGGGCGGAGTTCGCCGGCGGCCGCTTCCATTTCGACACCGCTCCGGGCCTCGGAACGAGGATCGAGATCGCCTTCGACACCCGGCTCGTCGACCGACAGGCGCAACGCATGCCGGGCACCCTGCACGACCAGGCCGAGCACCATTACGACCCCGACCATCATCCAGGGCGCAGGCGCGGGGATCTTCCCGGGGAGCCACGATGATCCGCATTGTTCTTGCCGATGATCACCAGATGTTCCGCCACGCGTTGCGGGCCATGCTGGAGAAGGAGCCGCAGATCAAGGTGGTTGCCGAGGCGAGCAACGGTGAGGAGTTGCTGCGCCTGCTGCAGACTCACGAAGCCGACATCGTTTGCCTCGACATCGGCATGCCGGGTCTGAACGGCATCGAAGCGACGCGGCGCCTGAAGATCCGGCATCCACGCATCAAGGTGATCGGCCTGTCGGCCTTTTCCGACCGCCAGTTCGTGCTCGACCTGCTCAACGCCGGGGCCCGCGCTTACGTGACCAAGGCCGAAGCCGGCGACGAACTGCTGCGCGCGATCAACGTCGTCAATCTCGGGCGCAACTACCTCTGCCCGGAGGTCGCCGCGACGGTGACCAGTGCCCTCCTCGACACCCCGCAGACGCAAGCGCCCGCACCGCGCCTCACCACCCGCGAACGGCAGGTGCTGCAGCTGATCTCGGAAGGTCACACCTCGGCGCGGATCGCGGAGCGGTTGCATCTGGCCCCGTCGACCGTCGAAGTCCATCGCCGCAACATCATGCGCAAGCTCGATCTGCACAGCGTGGCCGAGCTCACCAAGTACGCCATCCGTAGCGGCATCACCTCGGCATCGGGCTGAACGCGGCGGTGGGCGGGGCTTGTCCCGGCTCTCGGACCTACCTGTTTTCCGGTAGGCAGAACACATCGAACGGAGTATGTCCCGGCCTTGCCCGCAGCCGTAACATGTCTACGTCAGCGCCAACAACCACTGCCACAGGCGGGCAACGATAGCGGTGCGGCGCATGACGAGGATTTGGGGTCGAGACGCACGCCGGCGAGATCCCGGAAGAGACCGGCACGGGCTGCGCCCCGGACCGACAAACCGTTAGCCCTCCGTTCCCGAGGAGTACAGATGATCCAGCACGCCCCCCTGCAAAAGCTGACTGACGCGGTCAATGCCAACATGCAGACTTATCTGTCGTTCGCCGAAATCGTCCTCAACACCTCCGAGCGCCTGTCGTCGCTCAACATCGACGCCACCCGCTCGAGCTTCAAGCAGTTTTCGGCCTACGCCACGTCACGCCCGGGCGAGGGCTTCACCCAGCAGATCACGGCCCGCCTCGGCGAGCAGGGACACAACCTCGAACAGACCCTGGCCTACCTGCGCAACGTCAGCGAGGTATATGTCCAGGCGCAGAACGATATCGCCGACCTGGGCAGCCGGCGCCTCGCCGAACTCAGCGAGGAATTTCAGGCCTTGATCGACAAGGCCGCGAAGTCGGCCCCGGTCGGCTCCTCGGAAATGGTTGCAGCGATGAAGACCGCGCTGAGCCAGGCCAGCAGCGTCTACGACAGCCTGCTCAAGACCTCGCGCGAAGTCACCGAGACCCATCTCGCCGCCGCCACCAGCGCCCTTCAACCGATCGCCGGCACCACCGGCCGCGCATCGAAGAAAGCTGCATAGACCGAGGCGCAAGCATCGGTCCTTGTGCCCCGGTCCCCCGGGGCATTTTTTCGTCTACCGCCGTTGCCGACGGCAGAGCGGCTCAGACGTAACGCGCCATGCGGGCGAGCACGCGGTCCTGGCCCAGGGTTTCGAGCACGGCGTCGATCGACGGCGTCTGCGGCACGCCCAGCACCACGACACGCAGCGGAATCGCGACTTGCGGCATTTTCAGGCCGTGCTCGGCCATGGTGTCCTTGATCGCCTGGTTGAGCGCCGCCTTCTCCCAGGGCGCGCGCTCGAAGCGGGCGCGCAGGCTGGCCAGCGCGGCCCGGGCGGCTTCGGTCAGGTGCTGGGCGATCACCTCGGGCGCAGGATGCACGTCGGCACAGAACAACTCCGCGGCATCGGCCAGTTCATTGAGATTGGCCACGCGCTCCTTGTACAGCGCGATCACCGCTTCCAGCGCGACACCCCCGGCCTCCGGATCGACCCCGCGGCGTGCGAGCCGGCTTGCGACTTCGCCGGCAAGGCGCGCGGTGTCGGCCTGCTTGATGTAGTGGGCGTTGAGCCAGTTGAGCTTCTCGGTGTTGAACTGCGCAGCCGACGGCGTGATGTGATCGAGATCGAACCACCCGACGAACTGCTCGCGCGAGAAAACCTCGTCATCACCGTGGCTCCAGCCCAGGCGCGCCAGGTAGTTGATCACCGCCTCGGGCAGATAGCCGTCCTCGTCGTACTGCATCACGCTGACCGCGCCGTGGCGCTTCGACAGCTTGGTACCGTCGTCGCCGAGAATCATCGACAGATGGGCGTAAGCTGGCACGGCAGCGCCCAGCGCCTCGAGAATGTTGATCTGGCGCGGCGTGTTATTGACGTGGTCATCGCCGCGGATCACCTGGGTGATACCCATATCCCAGTCGTCCACCACCACGCAGAAATTATAGGTCGGCGTGCCGTCGGCGCGGGCGATGATGAGGTCGTCGAGTTCGGCATTGGCGATCTCGATGCGGCCCTTGACCAGATCGTCCCAGGCCACCACGCCGCCCTCCGGGTTGCGAAAGCGCACCACCGGTTGCACGCCGGCGGGCCGCTCGGGCAGTACCTTGCCGGGCTCGGGGCGCCAGCGTCCGTCGTAACGCGGCTTCTCGCCACGCGCGCGCTGCGCCTCGCGCATGCGCTCGAGTTCTTCCGCGCTGGTGTAGCAGTAGTAAGCCGTTCCGGCAGCGAGCATCTGCGCGATCACTTCCTTGTAACGCGGCATGCGCTGCATCTGGTAGAACGGGCCTTCGTCGGCGTCCAGCCCCAGCCAGTGCATGCCGTCGAGTATCGCCTGTACCGCCTCCGGCGTAGACCGGGCGACGTCGGTGTCCTCGATACGGAGAATGAAGGTTCCGCCATGGCGGCGGGCATAGGCCCACGAAAACAACGCGGTACGGGCGCCGCCGATATGAAGATAGCCGGTCGGGCTGGGAGCGAAGCGGGTACGGACAGGAGTGGTTGCCATCGGTAAATCTGATCGAGCAGAGCTGCAGGAAAGCGGCGATTTTACGCGAACGTCCCCGCTGCACGCCGCACGCCACAAAAAAACACCCTGGCTGCACAGCACGCGGCCGCCTCGCGGCACCATCGTACGCATCTGTAGTAATCTCGGCGGCAACCTCCATCCATCGCCTCCTCAGACCCCATGTCGCGCTTTTTCGTCCTTTTCGTCGTTCTGGTCGTCGTCCTCTTCACCCTGGAACTGACCCACCCCGTACAGAACCTGATCGTGCTGCCCTGGACGGCACTGTTGGCTTCGATCAGCGCCACTCTGATCGGCGCCTTCGACGCCGATGTGCTGGCCTACGGCAAGATCCTGCAGGATGCGAGGACCGGCATCGGCGTCTCTATCGAAGCAGGCTGCAACGGCGTCGAAGCCTGCCTGATCCTGCTCGCGGCCCTGCTCGCCTATCCGGCCTCCTGGACCATGCGGCTGATCGGCGTGGCGCTCGGCTTCGTCGCCATCCAGGCGGTGAACGTGCTGCGCGTGATCACGTTGTTCTATCTGGCAGGATGGAACCACGCTGTGTTCGAGTTTGCCCACCTCTACCTCTGGCAGGCACTGATCATGCTCGACGTGCTTGTGGTCTGGTTGCTGTGGATCCGCCAGGTCGAACGCAGGAAAATGGGCGAGTTCGCCAGTGCCTGAGCACTGCCGCAAAAGCAAAAGCGCCACAGGCCCGAAGGCGGTGGCGCGAACGCGACTCAAGCAGGCGCGGAAGAAAAATCCGGGAAATCTGGTGGGCGGTACTGGGATCGAACCAGTGACCCCTGCCGTGTGAAGGCAGTGCTCTACCGCTGAGCTAACCGCCCGCAAGAACATTCTTTTGAGAATGCAGTGCGGAACTCTCCGAACGTAACCCACTGAGTGGTGGGCGGTACTGGGATCGAACCAGTGACCCCTGCCGTGTGAAGGCAGTGCTCTACCGCTGAGCTAACCGCCCGTCGGAGAAGCGCATAATTATATGCAAACACAACTCAATCGTCAAGCAAAATACCGGACCCGGTAAGCTGAACATGATGCACTCGCATACTTCCGACACGCTTGAGGCCGGCGGCCTCGACAAACAAAACCCGCAGCAGCTGCGGGTTTTCTGCGCAGATCTCCGGCAGAGCAGAAGTGCTTGGTGGGTGCTGACGGGCTCGAACCGCCGACATCCAGCTTGTAAGGCTAGCGCTCTACCAACTGAGCTAAGCACCCCGACCAACAACTGCCGAAACAGGCAAGCAAATTAGTTTACAGCATCCTTGAGGCCTTTTCCAGCCCTGAATTTGGGCACCTTGGCCGCATTGATCTTGATGTTCTTGCCCGTGCGGGGATTGCGCCCGGTGCGGGCGGCACGTGCGCCAACGTAGAAAGTGCCGAAGCCGACCAAGGTGACGGTGTCGCCCTTGTTCAGAGCGTGCTTCACCGCCGCTATGGTTGCGTCGAGCGCCTTGCCGGCGGCCACTTTGGAAAGCTCGGCCTGTTCGGCAATCACCTCAATCAGCTCAGATTTGTTCACTTATGCCCCCTTCGGGATAGGACTGCCTCTGGATGAATCTTGCCAAACCCAGCAATGGCGCGGGATTCGGCCCCATTCCATATGCGATTCAAGCTGCACGGGCTTTATAGCGCGGCAAAATCCGGCGTGTCAAGCAAAGCGCCGCAACGCGGGAACCCACGTTGCGGCGCTTGAGCGGACCACCCCAAAAGCGGCGGACAAGCTTAGTGTGCGCGCAGGTTCTTCGGCCCCGGAGGAGCGTCCTCGGCAGCGGCCGCGACTGGCGTCTCGAGCGCGGGCGGCGCCTCGGGCAGCGGGCTCGGCTTGCGCTCCAAGGCTCGCTCGAGCACCTGATCGATCCATTTCACCGGCACGATCTCAAGGGCGTTCTTGATGTTGTCCGGAATTTCGGCGAGATCCTTGACGTTTTCTTCCGGGA
Organism: Pseudomonadota bacterium; assembly: GCA_023459095.1. Taxonomy (GTDB): domain Bacteria; phylum Pseudomonadota; class Gammaproteobacteria; order Burkholderiales; family Rhodocyclaceae; genus JAEWVQ01. The sequence goes on from JAEWVQ010000127.1 coordinate 7,947, forward strand.
TGAGCGCCGTGCGGATGCCGCCGCGCACCGCCGCGAGCAGCTTTTCCTTCAGGCCACCAATCGCCAGCACTTCACCGCGTAGAGTGATCTCTCCGGTCATTGCCACGTCGCAACGCACCGGGATGCCGGTGAGCACCGACACCAGCGCGGTCGACATCGCGATGCCCGCGGACGGCCCATCCTTCGGAATCGCACCTTCGG
>JAEWVQ010000128.1 GCA_023459095.1 Pseudomonadota bacterium
CAGCCAGACCGCGGCGCACAACGCGGCATAGGTGGTGATCGCCGCGCCGGCGGCAGCGAGGCGGGGAAGCTCGGTGGTGATGGGCATGAGCGGGCGGCGGCGCGGGACCGGCAGCCGGTTGGGCCGCGGTCCCGCCGCAGGACTTACTGGGGCAGGACTTCGAGGGTGCCGATGTAGCTCAGGCGACGCTCCTTGGCCTGCTTCACCGTGGTCTTGTCGTCCTGGGCGTCGGCGTCGAGCCAGTACTGGCCGGCCTCCGGCCACTTCACCGAGAATTTGCCCTCGGCGTCGGTGGTGAACTTCATCTCGCCGAGCTGGTCGCGGTAGCGGTTGCCGCCGCGGATGATCACGACTTCGAGGCCGGCGGCGGGCTTGCCGTCGACGTGGAAGGCGAAGGTCGCGGTCTCGCCGGCGAAGAGGTCGTTGGGGTGGGTCACCGGCACCAGCTCGAGGCCTTCGCCGACCGCCTTGAGCGCGCTCGGCTTGCCCACGGTGACGAAGCTCTCGATCCGGCTCACGCCTTCGCTCACGCGCAGTTCGGCGGCATTGGCCGGGACATCGCGGGCGAAGGCTTCGGCGTTGCCGCGAAAGCGCTTGGTCTGGTCGCCTTCCTTCCACATCGCGCTGATGCCGCTGTTGACCACGTTCACGCGGTAGGTGCCGGTTTGCGTCAGGTTGAGGTCGAACACCGTGCGCAGCTTGCCCTGCATCAGGTTCTCGGCGGCGATCCGGGTGCCGTCGGGGGCGGTGGCGCCGAGGGCCTCGGGGGCGACGCGCAGCGCGGCGTGGTTGTAGTGGAACTTGTCGTTGCCGGCGGCGCCGTCGACGGTGATCCAGGCCGGCTTGGAGAGCACGGTGGACGAGGGCAGCAGCCACACGTCGTGGGCATGGGCGGCGGCGAACGGCAGGCACACGGCGAGGGCGGTGGAGACAGTGGCGGAGAGGGTGCGCAGGCGGATCATGGTCGGAACTCCTGAGAAAGGGAAAAGGGCGGTCAGGGTTTGAGGTCGAGCGTCAGCGCGCCCAGTTCGTGCTGGCCCTGGGCGTTGAGGCGGACCGCCTTCGCCGGCGGCCACTGGAACGGGATGCTGAGCAGTTCGCGCCCACCGGCTTCGCGCGCGGCTTCGACCTGCAGGCGGTATTCGCCTGCGGGCAGGTCGCCCAGCGGCGCCTTGCCGGCGGCGAAGGCGAGGGTGTGCTTGCCGGGCGCACGGGTGGCGCTGGTGACGCCGTCGATCGGCACCGACAGTTCGCGCCCGGTGCGCCGCCACCACTGGCGCATGTCCTTGAGCCACTTGGTGCCTTCGTCGTTCTTCATCTTGCCGTCGTACCACACCGCGAGATTGGCGGCGACGCTGTTGTCGGGACGTTCGATCCACACCGCGACGTAGGGGCGGTGGTACTCGGCGACGTTCAGGCGGGGCAGTTCGAGCTCGAGGTTGAGGTCGGCGGCGAGGGCAGGCGCAGCGAACGCGCTGCACAAGGCCAGGGCAGCAAGGCCGGAGCGGTTTTTCATGGCGGGACTCACAGGGCGGTCAATGAGGAGCGGTGAATGGGGCGGGCAGAGTGGGGAGAGGTCAGTGGATGAAGAGCAACGCGAGCAGCACCGGGATCAGCGCACCGAGGCCGACCACGGGCCAGATCGCGGGGCGCTTGTCGGCATGGACCTGCAGGATCAGCAGCCCGGTGATGGAGAACACCAGACAGGCGATCGAGAACAGGTCGATGAACCAGCTCCACGCGGTGCCGGTGTGACGGCCCTTGTGCAGGTCGTTGAGCCAGGCGATCCAGCCGCGGTCGGTGTGTTCGTACTCGACTTCGCCCGAGGCGAGGTCGATGCGCAGCCAGGCGTCGCCGCCGGGGCGGGGCAGGGCGAGATAGATTTCGTCGGCCGACCATTCGGCGGCGGCGTCGCGGATGTTCGCGTCGAGCGCTTCGGCGAGCCAGGTGCGGGTGGCGTCGGGCAGCGGCGCCTCGCGGCGCTCGTCGCCGGGGGCCGCGGCCGCGAGCGGGGCGAGCAGTGGCGCGGGCAGCTGCGCGCTGCGCGTGGTGATCAGCGGCCGGGATTCGATGCTGCCGGCGTGGTTCAGGGTGAGGCCGGTGAAGGCGAACAGCAGCATGCCGAGCAGGCACAGCGCGGAGCTGATCCAGTGCCACTGGTGCAGGGTCTTCAGCCAGGCGGCGCGGCGCAGTTGGCGGGCGGCGCGATCGCCGTCCGGGGGCGTGCGCGTGCTCGGTACGGGCCGGGTATCCGGTAAGGCGGGCATGGGGGCTCGGGGCAAGGTTGGGCGCCGCAGATTATAGATATGAGAATCGTTCTCAGTGCTATTTATGCGAAAGTTTGTTGTAGCGTTTTGTAGGGCGCGGCCGCGCGCAGAAACACGCGGCCGGTGCCGCCCCCGCGGGCGGGGGCGGCACCGGCGCGCCGGTCAGAACGAGAGGTTGGCCGACAGCCAGAGGCGGCGCGGCTCGAGGTTGTTGCGGAAGCGCGCATAGACGGTGTTGCTGGTCGCGCTCGCCGGCACCACCTTGGCTTCGTTGAACTGCTTGTCGAACAGGTTGAAGATCGTGCCGCTCAGGGTCAGGTTCTTCGTCGCCTTGTACGAGGTGCCGATGTGGAACAGGGTGTAGGCCTCCCAGTCGCCGACGAGGTCACGCGCATCGACGCCGTTGAGCGCGCTCGCCGTGCCCGAGGCCGAATGCGTGCCGCTGCGGAAGCCCTCGCTGCGGTACTCGCCGCTCATCCACGCCGACAGTTTCTCGGTCGGCTTCCAGCGCAGGGTGAGGTTGAGCATGTGCTCGGGGGTGTCGTTGATCGGGTCGCCCTTGCTCGCGCCGCTGGTCTGCTCGCTGTCGGTGTAGGTGTAGTTCGCCGACAGCTTCCACGCCGGGGCGAACTGCCAGTGGGTGAACAGCTCGATCCCTTGGATCGTGGCTTTGTCGACGTTCACCGGTCGGCGCAGCGTGAAGCTGTCGGCGGCGCCGGTATTGAGCGGGTAGTTGCGGTAGCCCATGTCCCAGTTGCTGCCGAAGCTGGCGAGGAAGGCCTCGCACTCGGCTTCGTTGCGGTCGGTGGCGCAGCTCATCAGCACCGGCCCGGCCGAGGTGCTGATGAAATCCTTGTACTTGCTGTGGAACAGCGTGGCGCCGGCGCTGAAGCCCTGCAGGTTGTCGAAGATCGCGCCGATCTCGGCGTTGGTGCTGGTTTCCGGTTCGAGGTCCGGGTTGCCGATCGCCGGGCTGCGGCCCTGGCCGCCGACGGTGTAGATGCCGTTGGTCAGGTATTCGAGGCGCGGTGCCTTGTAGCCGCCGCTGATGCCGCCCTTCAGCGTCCAGTGGTCGGTGGTGTTCCACACCAGGTAGGCGCGCGGCGTGGTGTAGCCGCCGAACTCGTCGTGGTGGTCGTGGCGCAGGCCCAGGGTCAGCGCGAGGTCGTCGCGCAGCCGCCACTCGTCTTCGACGAACACGCCGAGCTGGGTGAATTCGGTGGTGTCGGGGAGGATGCCGTCTTCCATCTCCGCGTTCCAGTACTGGGCGCCGACCGACAGCATGTGGTTGCCGATGCCGGTGACGTACTTGGTGTCGAAGATGAAGTCCTTCGCCTTCAGGCCGCGGTCGCCGCTGCGCCCCTGCAGGCGGGCGGGGATCAGGCGGCCGGTGGTTTCGGTCTCGTTGTAGCTCAGGCTCGATTCGAGCACGCCCGAGCCGGTGCGCCAGTTGTGCGCGAGCAGCACCTTGTCGCGGCTGTACTTCTGCGTCGGGCCGTAGCCGCCGGCCGCGCCCAGGGTGCCCAGCTGCTGCTTGCTGTTGTCGAAGCTCTGTTCGCTGGTCTCGACGTCCAGCCACAGGTCGTGGTCTTTGGTCGGGGTCAGGGTGAGGCGCGCGCCGTAGCTCTCGATGCGCGACTTGGTCGGGTTGCGGCCCTGGGTGAGTTCATCGCCCGCGGTGCCGTCGTCGAGGTCGTAGCTGACGTGCGATTGTTCGCGGTGCAGGTTGCGCGCGCGGACCTGCAGACCGAGCAGATCCTGTTTGATGGGGCCGGCGAGATAGACCTCGCCCGAGTACGAATTGCCGAAGTCCGAGTCTTCGAGGATCGTGCCCTCGACCGTCGCCGACCCGGTCCATTCCTTGCCGACCTTGCGCGTGATGATGTTCACCACCCCGCCCATGGCGTCGGAGCCGTACAGCGTGGACATCGGTCCGCGGATGATCTCGATGCGCTCGATCGCCGAGGCCGGCGGCAGGAAGCTGTTGCGCGCCTCGCCGAAGCCGTTGGGATAGATGTTGCCGGTGCTGTTCTGGCGGCGGCCGTCGATCAGCACCAGGGTGTAGTCGTTGTCCAGGCCGCGCATGCGGATGTTGAGCCCGCCGGTCTTGCCCGCGCTGGCGCCGGTGTCGATGCCCTCGACGTCGGCGAGCGCGTCGGCGATGTTGGTGATGCGCTTGGACTCGAGCTCCTCGCGCGTGATCACGGTGATGCTCGCCGGCGCGTTCTTGATTTCCTGCTCGAAACCGGACGCCGAAACCACGACCTCCTGCAGTTGCGTGCCGGGTTCGGCGCCTTGGGCGAACGCAGTGGCGGGAAAGGCGAGGGCGGCGAGCAGGACGGTGTTGCGCAGACGCGGGTGTTTCTGGCGGGCAGGGCGGGCCATGGGAGCAGACTCCTGAAGTCAAGAAGACAAGTTGGCTGGCTTCCTGACAAGGCGCGGGAGCTGGGCTGGCTACGCTGCAGGTGGCTGGCTATCGGGTTGGTAAAACAGTTTTAAAAATGATAATGATTCGCAACATTGTGTGTCAATATTTGGCCGATGTCTGCTTGATATCTGGCGAAGATATTCAGGACATGTGTTGCATAAAGGCATCGCCCGGGGCGAGCAGGCCGGCGCCGCGCCGGCGCACTTCGGCGAGCGTGGCGCAGCCGGTGAGCGCCATTGCGATCTCCAGTTCGTCGCGCAGCAGGCGGAGCACGTGGGCGACCCCGAGCGGGCCGGCGGCGGCGAGCGCATGCAGCCAGGCGCGGCCGATCAGGACCGCGTCGGCACCTAAGGCGAGCGCCTTGACGATGTCGGTGCCGCGGCGGATGCCGCCGTCGACGAGCAGTGGCACGGTGCCGCCGACGCGCTCGGCGATCGCCGGCAGCACGTCGATCGTCGCCGGCTGGGTGTCGAGGGTGCGCCCGCCGTGGTTGGAGACGATCAGGCCGTCGATGCCCGCGGCCACCGCCTGGGCGGCATCGTCGGCGTGCATGACGCCCTTCAGGATCACCGGCAGGCGGGTGGCGGTGCGCAGTGCGTCGAGGTCGCGCCAGCCCGGCGCATGCGCCATCAGGCGGTCGAACACCGCGCTCTGGCCGGGCGCCAGCGGCGGCACGGCGGGCGGCGTCATGCCGCGCAGATTGACCGCCTCGACGCCGGGCGGGAGATGGAAACCGGCGCGCTGTTCGCGGTTGCGCACGCCGGCGACCGGCGCATCGACGGTGATCACCAGGGCGCTGTAGCCCGCGTCCTCGGCACGGCGGATCAGCTCGCGGTTGAAGCCGGGGTCGGGCTGCACGTAGAGCTGGAACCACAGCGGCGCGCCGCGGTGGCGGGCAACCTCCTCCAGCGTGCAGCTCGCCAGCGTGCTCAGCACCAGGCCGGCCTCGAGCGCGGCGGCGGCCTGCACGGTGCCGGCTTCACCGGCCGGGTGGGCGAGCTTCTGGTAGGCCACCGGGGCGAGCAGCACGGGGTGGGCGAAGGTCTGGCCGAACAGTTCGAGCCGGGTGTGGCCGCCGCGCACGTCGGCGAGCACCCGGCCGGGCAGCGCGATGCGGTCGAAGGCCGCGCGGTTCGCGCGCAGGGTGATCTAGTCGGCCGCGCCGCTGCCGATGTAGGCCCAGGCGTTGGCATCGACGCGTTCGCGCGCGAGCGCCTCGTAGTCGCCGACCGCAGCGGCCTCGCGCGGAATCGCGCCGAGTTTGGGCAGGGGAGCGTTCATCGGTGCGAGGGGCCGTGGCGGTGGGCGCGTCTCAGGGCGCGGCGGCCGCGGTGGCGGTGGCGGGCAGGCGCCAGCCGCCGCCCAGCGCCTTGTACAGATTCACCGCGCCGGCGAGGCGCGCCTGGCGCAGCTGGGCGAGCGTGTCCTGGGTCGAGAACAGCGTGCGCTGGGCGTCGAGCACGGTGAGCAGGTCGTCGGCGCCTTCGCGGTAGCGCGTTTCCGCCAGGCGCAGCGAGCGTTCGGCCTGGGCCAGGATCTCGCGCTGCGCGGCTTCCTGGTTGGCGTCGCGCGCGGCATTGCCGAGTGCGTCCTCGACCTCCTTGAGCGCGGTGATGATGGCCTTGCGGTAGCTCTCGAGTTGCTCGCGCTGGCGCGAGCGCGCGCTGTCGACCTGGGCCTGCAGGCGGCCGCCGTCGAAGATCGACTGCACCACCGAGGCCGACAGCGACACGCTGTGCGAGGGGTCGGCGAGCGAGAGCAGGAAGTCGCTCGCCAGGCCGGTGCCGCCCGACAGGCTCAGCGTGGGAAAGAGCGCGGCGCGTGCCGCGGCGATGTTGGCCGAGGCTGCGGCGAGGCTGGCTTCGGCGCTGGCGAGGTCGGGGCGGCGCAGCAGCAGGTCGGCGGGCAGACCGGGGGCGACCGCGGGGATGCTGAGCGCGGCGAGGCTTTCGTCGGCAAGGGCGAAGCCCTGCGCCGGGCGGCCGAGGAGCAGGGCGAGTGCCGAGCGCGTCTGGCGGACCTGCACGTCGAGCGGTTCGATCGCCGCGCGCTGCGCCAGCACCGTGGTCTGCTGGCGGCTGAGGTCGAGGGCGGAGGCGGCGCCGTTGCGGTAGCGCGCGTCGACCACGCGCAGCACGCGCTCGGCGATGGCGAGGTTCTCGCGCGCGATGCGCAGGCGTTCCTGCACGGTGAGGAACTGGAACCAGGTGGTGGCGACGCTCGCCGCCATCGACAGGCGCGCGGCGTCGCGGTCGAAGCGGGTGGCGGCGAGCCCGGCTTCCGAACTGGCGATGCTGGCGGCGACGCGCCCCCACAGATCGACTTCGTAGCTCGCCGACAGGTTGAGGCCGGAAGACTTGCGCTCGCTGATCGCGCTGTCGCCGCGGTCGCCGGCGTCGCTGCGGCTCCAGCCGCTGTTGCCGCCGAGGTTGAGCGAGGGGAACAGCGAGGCGCGCGTGCTGCGCAGCGCGAGTTCGGCCTGGATCACGCGCTCGGCCTGGATGCGCAGATCGGGGCTGGCGACCAGGGCTTCGCCGACCAGGGCGTCGAGGGTGGGCGAGCCGAAGGCCTGCCACCAGGTTTCGGCGAGCGCGGCATCGGCATCGGCGCCGGCCGCGGCGGCTTCGCCCCAGGCCGTGAGCAGGGGCAGGTCGGGGCGGGCCACTGGCTCGGTGATCGCGCAGCCGGCGAAGACGAGCGCGGCGAGCAGCGGGGAGGCGAAGCGCAAGGCGCGGGAAGAGGGGACGGTCATGGGGATCATTCCGAAGCGAGCGCGACCACGGGGTCGAGGCGGGCGGCCTTGCGCGCGGGCAGGTAGCCGAAGATCAGGCCGGTGGCGAAGGCGCAGCCGAAGGCGAGCGCGACCGGCAGCACCGAATACTGGATGGGGGTGCCGAAGGCGGCGATGATCGCCGCCGTGCCGAGGCCGGCGACGACGCCGATCGCGCCGCCGAGCGCCGACACCACCAGGGCCTCGATCAGGAACTGCTGCAGGATGTTCTTCATGCGCGCGCCGGTGGCCATGCGGATGCCGATCTCGCGCGTGCGCTCGGTCACCGACACCAGCATGATGTTCATCACCCCGATGCCGCCGACCAGCAGCGAGATCGCCGCCACCGTGCCGAGCAGGATGGTGAGCGTGTTCTGCGTCTCCGACACGGTGTCGATCACCGAGGCCATGTTGCGGATCTGGAAGTCCTCGACGCCGTGGCGGCTGAGCAGCAGGCTGTGCACCGCGCTCTGGGTGGCGTCGATGCGGGCGACGTCCTCCACCGCCACGGTGACGTTGCGCAGGAAGCGCTGGCCGGTGACGCGCAGGCTGCCCGTGGTGTAGGGCACGAAGACGATGTCGTCCTGATCCTGCCCCCACGGCGTGGCGCCCTTGGGCGTCATCGTGCCGATGACCTGGAACGGGATGTTATTGACCAGCACGAACTGGCCGATCGGGTCGCTGTTCGGAAACAGCGCCTGGGCCGCGGTCTGGCCGAGCACGGCGACGGTGGCGTAGGCGGCCTCGTCGTCGGCGCTGAAGAAGGTGCCGCTGGCGACCGCCCAGTTGCGCGCGATGCCGTAGTTCCACGAGGTCGCGTTGGCGCTCGTGCGGTGGTCGACGTTGCCGGTGCGCAGCGTCACCGTGGCGCTCTGCTCGGGCACCGAGGCGAGCACGTTGTCGAGCTCGCCGATCGCGCGCACGTCCTCGATCACCAGCGTCGCGGTGGTGTCGCGGCCGCGCTGGTTGGGGGCGCCCGGGCGCACGGTGAGCAGGTTGGTGCCCATCGCGCTGATCTGTTCGACCACCTTTTGCTTGGCACCGTCGCCGATCGCCAGCATCGCGATCACCGAGGCCACGCCGATGACGATGCCGAGCAGGGTCAGCGCCGAGCGGAACAGGTTGGCGCGCAGCGCACGCAGCGCGGTGCGCGTGGCCTCGACCAGGTCGGACATCGACGAGGTGCGGTCGATGTGCGGTGCGAAATCCGGCTCGGGTCCCTGCGGGCGCTGCGGCCCGGGGTCGGCGACGATGTGGCCGTCGCGGATCTCGATGATGCGCTGGGCCTGCTCGGCGACCTCGCGCGCGTGGGTGATCAGGATGATGGTGTGGCCTTCGGCCGAGAGCTGGCGCAGCAGCTTCATGACGTCGGCGCCGCTCTTGCTGTCGAGCGCGCCGGTGGGCTCGTCGGCAAGAATGATGCGGCCCCCGTTCATCAGCGCGCGCGCGATCGACACGCGCTGCTGCTGGCCGCCGGAGAGCTGGTTGGGGCGGTGGTGGCAGCGCTCGCCCAGGCCCAGGGTGGTGAGCAGCGCTTCGGCGCGGGCATGGCGCTCGGCCGGCGGCATGCCGGAGTAGATCGCCGGCACCTCGACGTTCTCGCGCGCGGTGGCGCCGCCGAGCAGGTTGTAGCTCTGGAACACGAAGCCGAAGGCTTCGCGGCGCAGGCGGGCGAGTTCGTCGCGGTCGAAGCCGGCGACGTCCTCGCCCATGAAGCGGTAGGTGCCGGCGCTCGGGCGGTCGAGGCAGCCGAGGATGTTCATCAGCGTCGATTTGCCCGAACCTGAGGCGCCGACGATGGCGACGAACTCGCCGGGGTAGATCGCGAGATCGATGCCGTGCAACACCTGGGTCTCGACTTCGCCATTGACGAAGCTGCGCGTGATGCCGGTGAGTTCGATGAGTGGCACGCCGGTCGCGGCGGCGGCCGGCTGGGCGCTGGAGAAGGCTTCGCGTTTCATGGCTTAGAGGCGCGGGCCGGGGCCGGCGGGCATGCCGGGGCGCGGCGCAGCAGCGCTCGCCGCGGTGCCGGCGACGACCTTCTCGCCCTCGTCGAGCCCGGACAGGACCTGGGCCTGGATGCGGTTGGTGACGCCGATCTCGACCGGGCGCTCCTCCAGCGTGTTGTCGGCCTTCAGCACTTTGACTGTGGCGCGGCGCGGGCGCTTGTCGGTGCCCTCGCGGTTCTCGCGGCCTTCACTGCCGGCACGCGGCGGACGCCCCTCGGCGCCCGCTACGCCGCCTTCGCCACTGGCACGCGGGCCGCCCGCGCCAGGGCCTGCCGCAGGTCCGGCACCGGCGGCGCGCGGTGGGCGCGCGCTCTGGTTGAGCGCGCCCATCGGCACCTGAAGCACGTCCTTGGCCTGGGCGACGATGAAGAACACCTGCGCGGTCATGCTCGTCATCAGCCGGCCGTCGGTGTTGGGAACGTCGAAGAGGGCGTTGTACAGCACCACGTTGTTGGTCGTGGTCGGCGTCGGCTCGATCTTGTCGAGCTTGCCGTACCAGCGCTTGCCCTGGCTGCCCAGAGTGGTGAAGTAGGCCTCCATGCCGGTCTTCAGGCGGCCGACGTCGGCCTCGGAGACTTGGGTCTGCACGGTCATGGTGTTGAGGTCGGCGACGCGCAGGATGGTGGGCGCCTGCTGGTTGGTGTTCAGCGTCTGCCCCTGGCGCGCGCTGATCGACACCACGGTGCCGGCCATCGGCGACAGGATGCGGGCGTACTGCAGGTTGGCCTCGTCGCCGCGCAGGGTCGATTCGTTCTGCTCGATCTGCGCGCGCAGCGCTTCCAGCGAGGCCTGCGCCGACTGCAGTGAGGCCTCGGCGTTCTGCAGGCTCTCGGTGGTGGTGGCGTCCTCGGCGAGCAGCGCGGTCTGGCGCCGGAACTGGATCTGCGCGAGCTTGACCTGGGCCTCGCGGTCTTGCAGCTGCGCGCGCAGGTTGCGCAGTTGCGCGCGCGCGGCATCGACCCTGGACAGATACACCGTGGGGTCGATCTCGGCGAGCAGGTCGCCGGCCTTGACCACGGAGCCGACCTCGACGTGGATCTTCTTCAACTGGCCCGAGACCTGGGCGCCGACATCGACGTAGTCGCGCGGCTGCAGCGTGCCGGTGGCGGTGACCACGTCCTCGATGTCGCCGCGCTGGACGAGGGCGAACTGGTACTGCTTGCTGGGGTCGGGGGTGCCGAACAGCTTCGGCCAGGCATACCAGGCGGCGCCGCCGGCACAGGCGACGATGGTGGCGGCCAGCGTCAGGCGCAGCCAGGTGCGGCGGATTTTTTGGGGGGCGGGGCCCGCAGGATTATTCATCGTGTTCGGACGCGTTGAGCGCGGAGGCAAATAGGCGGAGGTATGAAGGACGGAACGATGTGAGGGGCTCAGGATAGGCCAAGCCCCGCAGGGGCTGTGTATCGTATTGCAGCGGTAGGGCGATGCGAGGGCGGGGCGGTCCTCAGCCCGCGACCACGAGGTGGTTGTCCCAGCGCACGCCGGGGTGCTCGGCGACGGGCTCGAGGCTGCCGCGTGCGGGGTCGATGCGCACGATGCGTCCCAGCTCGTTGCTCACCAGCACGCTCTCGCCATGCACGGCGATGCCGGCCGGGCGGCGCAGGCCGAGCTCGTGCAGCAGGCGGCCGTCGCTGTGCCACGCCACCACGGTGTCGCCCTGCAGCGCGGTGGCGACGAACATGTCGCCGCACGCGGCCACGCTCGCCGCGTAGCCGCCGAGCGCGGGCGGGGCCTCGGCCAGGCGCAGCGCCCCGTCGCGCAGGAT
>JAEWVQ010000129.1 GCA_023459095.1 Pseudomonadota bacterium
CTCGCCGCGCTGCTCGCAATCCGCCGCCTCGCCCCCCGCCTGCCCGGCGTGCTGATCGTGGTCGGCGGCGGCATCGCGCTGTCTGCCGCCTCCGGCTACGAGGCCGGCGGCGGCGACGTGGTCGGCACCATTCCCGCCGGCCTGCCGCGGTCGGCGCTGCCGGCGCTGAGCCTGGACGCGGTCGCCGGCCTGCTGCCGACCGCATTCGTGATCGCGCTGGTGAGCTTCATGGAGGCCGCCTCCAGCGCCAAGCTGATTTCGGGCAAAACCCGCCAGCCCTGGGACCAGAACCAGGAGCTGATCGGCCAGGGCCTGGCCAAGCTGGTCTCGGCGGTGTGCGGCGCGCTGCCGGTGAGCGCCTCGTTCTCGCGCTCGGCGCTGAACTTTGCCAGCGGCGCGCGCACCGGACTGTCGACCTTGATCACCGCTGCCGCGGTCCTGCTCACCCTGCTCTACTTCACCCCGTTGCTGTCGCCCCTGCCCAAGCCGGTGCTCGCCGCGGTGATCCTGCAGGCGGTGTTCAACCTGCTCGACTTCGGCGCGCTGCGCCGGGCCTGGCGTGCGCGCCGCGACGACGGGCTGGCGGCGCTGGTCACCTTCGGCGCGACCCTGGCCTTCGCGCCCAACATTCAGAACGGCATCCTCACCGGCCTGCTGCTGTCGCTCGCGCTGATGGTGTATCGCAGCATGACGCCGCGCGTCGCCCTGCTCGGCCTCCATGCCGACGGCACCTACCGCGACCTCGAACGCTTCGGCCTCGCGCACCCGCACCCCAACCTGGTGATGCTGCGCTTCGACGGCCCGCTCGGTTTCGTCACCACCGCCACCTTCGAGGATGCGATGCTGCGCGCCGCCCGCGCCCAGCCGCAGGTGCGCACCGTGCTGGTGTCGGCGGCCGGCATCAACGACATCGACGCCTCCGGCCTGCACGTGCTCGCCGCGCTCCATCAGCGCTTTCACAGCCAGGGCCAGACCATCGCCTTCTGCGGCCTGAAGAAACAGGTGATCGACGCCATGGAGCGCGACGGCGTGTGGGCCGTGTTCGCCCCCCACGCCGCCTACCGCACCGAACGCCAGGCCCTCGACGCACTGGTTCCGGGCAGGGCCGGCGCCCACGCCGACGCCATCGGCGCCGCCGTTGATAACATTGACTTTTCCCGCAAAGGTTCGTAGAGTGCGCGATTCTTTGGCAAAACCATCAACTGGAGCAACACCATGTACGCGGTGATAAAAACCGGTGGCAAGCAGTATCGCGTCGCCGCCGGCGAAAAGATCAAGGTAGAACAGATACCGGCCGACGTGGGTTCCGAGATCAGCATCGACCAGGTTCTCATGGTCGGCGAAGGCGAGTCGGTGAAGATCGGCACGCCCCTGGTTTCCGGCGCCGCAGTCAAGGCCACCGTGGTTTCCCACGGTCGCCACGACAAGGTCAAGATTTTCAAGATGCGTCGCCGCAAGCACTACCAGAAGCATCAGGGACATCGTCAGAACTACACCGAGCTTCGCATCGAAGCGATCTCGGCGTAAGCAGGAGGTAGCGACATGGCACACAAAAAAGCTGGCGGTAGTTCCCGTAACGGCCGCGACTCCGAATCGAAACGACTTGGCGTGAAGCGATACGGCGGCCAGTTCGTGCTCGCCGGCAACATCATCGTTCGCCAGCGCGGCACCGAGTACCACCCGGGCGACAACGTCGGCATCGGCAAGGACCACACCCTGTTCGCCCTCAAGGACGGCACGGTGAAGTTCCTGGTCAAGGGCGCCGCCAAGCGCCGCACCGTGACCATCGAACCCGCGACGGAAGCGGCTGCGGCCTGATCTCCGTTTCGAGTCAGAAAAAGCCCTATCCTTGCGGTAGGGCTTTTTTGTTTATGCCCACAGGCAGAGTGACATGAAGTTCTTTGACGAAGCCCGAATCGAAGTCATCGCCGGCGACGGCGGCAATGGCGCCGCGACCTTCCGCCGCGAGAAGTACATCCCCAGGGGCGGCCCCAGCGGCGGCGACGGCGGACGCGGCGGCAACGTCTATGCGGTGGCCGATCGCAACCTCAACACGCTGATCGACTACCGCTACACCCGCAGCTTCCGCGCCGAACGCGGCGAGAACGGCGGCAGCAAGGACTGCTACGGCAAGGGCGGCGAGGACGTCACGCTGCGCTTTCCGGTGGGCACGGTGATCACCGACCACGACACCGGCGAGCAGATCGCCGACCTCGACGAAGACGGCAAGCAGGTGCTGCTCGCCCACGGCGGTCGCGGCGGACTCGGCAACATCCACTTCAAGTCCAGCGTGAATCGCGCACCGCGCAAACGCACCATGGGTACCGAGGGCGAGCGCCGCACCCTGCATCTCGAACTCAAGGTGCTCGCCGACGTCGGTCTGCTCGGCATGCCCAATGCGGGCAAATCGACCTTCATCCGCTCGGTGTCGGCCGCCAAACCCAAGGTCGCCGACTACCCGTTCACCACGCTCGCGCCGAATCTGGGCGTGGTGCGCACCGCGGAGAGCCGCAGCTTCGTGATCGCCGACATTCCCGGCCTCATCGAAGGCGCCGCCGAAGGTGCCGGCCTCGGCCACCAGTTCCTGCGCCATCTGCAGCGCACCCACGTGCTGCTGCATCTCGTCGATCTCGCCCCCTTCGACCCGGAAACCGATCCGGTGCGCGAAGCCAAGGCCATCGTCGAAGAACTGCGCAAGTACGACGAAGAGCTGTACGACAAGCCGCGCTGGCTGGCGCTGAACAAGCTCGACCTGATCCCCGAGGAAGAACGCGCCGCGCGCGTCGCCGCCTTCCTCGAGGCCTACGGCCCGGTCGAGCGTCACTTCGAGATCTCGGCACTCAAGAGCGAAGGCACGCGCGAACTGGTGTTCGCGATCCAGGACTTCCTCGATGGCGAGCGCGCCCGCATCGAGGCCGAGCGTCAGGCTCGCCTCGCGGAAGAGAAGACCCGCCTCGCCGCCGCCGAGGCCGCTTACGCCGCGGCCGAAGCCCAGGCCCTGGAAGCCGATCTCGACGACGAACTCGAAGACGACCCCGCCGACGAGAGCGGCGACGCCGACCACGACGACACCACTGCCAGCGATCGCTGAACCCACCGCCGACCCGCACCATGAGAGACAAGATCCGCACCGCCCGCCGCCTTGTGGTCAAGGTCGGCAGCGCCCTCGTCACCAACAACGGCGAAGGCCTCGACCACGCTGCGCTCGACGACTGGGCCCGCCAGATCGCCGCGCTGCGCGCGCAGGGACGTGAAGTCGCCCTCGTTTCCTCCGGCGCGATCGCCGCCGGCATGCAGCGTCTGGGCTGGAAGAAGCGCCCGCACGAGATGCACAAGCTGCAGGCCGCCGCCGCCGTCGGCCAGATGAGCTTGGTCGAAGCCTACGAAAAGGCCTTTTCCCGCCACGGTCTGCAGACCGCGCAGATCCTGCTGACCCACGAAGACCTCTCCGACCGCACGCGCTACCTCAACGCCCGCTCGACGCTGACCACGCTGCTCGAACTCGGCGCGATTCCGATCATCAACGAGAACGACACCGTGGTCACCGACGAGATCAAGTTCGGCGACAACGACACCCTGGGCGCGCTCGTCGCCAACCTGATCGAAGCCGAAGCGCTGATCATCCTCACCGACCAGCGCGGTCTCTACACCGCCGACCCGCGCAGCAACCCCGAGGCCACGCTGATCGCCGAAGGCCGAGCGGAAGACCGTCAGTTCGAGGGGATGGCCGGTGGCGCCGGCAGCGGCATCAGCAAGGGCGGCATGATCACCAAGATTCGCGCCGCCCAGCGCGCCGCGCGCAGCGGCGCGCACACCTGCATTGCCAGCGGGCGCGAGACCGATCCGCTGCTGCGGCTGGCCGCCGGCGAGGCCGTCGGCACCTTGCTCTACGCCAGCAGCACGCCGCTGCAGGCGAAAAAGCAGTGGCTGGCCGACCATTTGCAACTGGCGGGAACCCTGGTGATCGACGACGGCGCGGTCGCCGCGCTCAGCAACGGGCGCAGCCTGCTGCCGGTCGGGGTGCTCGAGGTGCGCGGCGACTTCGAACGCGGTGCCGCGATCGCCTGCCGGACCGTCGCCGGAGAAGAAGTGGCGCGCGGCCTGGTCAACTACAGCGCCACCGAATGCCGCCTGATCGCGCGCAATCCGACGAGCGAGATCGAGAAGCTGCTCGGCTACATCGACGAGCCGGAACTGATCCACCGCGACAACATGGTGATCCGCCTCAAAAGCTGAGCGCAGCACAGGCCGCGCGCAAAGCTCAACGGCTGCGTGCGGCGTACGCCTCCTGTATCGAGCGCTCGATCAGCGCATACATGTCCTTGAGCCCAGGCCTGAGTGCGTCAACGGTTTCCCGCCCCCGCAGCAGGGAAGGAATCCGCGTTCCACGATGCTCCACGGCCCCACCGATGCGCTCGATGACGAATCCGATCTTCTCGAAATGCACCGCCAGACGCGGCTCGGTCAGCATGAACAAGTGATCGATGCCATGGTGCAGCGCCAAGGCGATCGACCCCAGGTAGAGCCCCACCGGAATGAACGGGAAACGCGGCCGCCGCACGGAGCCGAACGCCTCATCCTGCAAAGCAAGCGGTTGCCCACCCTCCCCCTTGCGCCGACGGAAATCGGCAAGCACGGCAAGCCGGGATACCTCCGCCATACGCTCACGCGCCACGCCCGTCGGATCGAACAGCGCCCGATCGAGCGTTTCCGCGCAGGTCACTTCGAATGGGAAAGGCCGCTCCGGCTGATCCAGGCTTGGCAGCACGAGCCTGACGCACCCCACCGGAGCGTTGCGCTCATCCGCCGTACGCAGCAGGCAGTGCAGGGCGTGGCGGTCATAGGCATCGGTTTCCAGCCCATCCGGCCTCAGCGGCTCATAGCCTAAATCCCGGCAATAGACCTCATGCCTAATGCGGAACACGGCCTGGCAAAGCTCCTCGTTCAGCGCGGGCACGATTTCGAAATGCCGCCTGAAGCCCTCCGCCAGATCGGTGAAGTTCAGCCCTGGGTTCATGTTCGGAGAAAGATTGGCTCGCCCGCGTTGTTCAACGGCAATCAACTCGTTCTGATCGGCGATATGCATGAGCGACTCGTCGACTCCTATGCTTGCCCACCCCAACCGGCCTCAGGCACCTACCCCACCACGACCCTCGACGTCGAGACGGGCGAGAGGTCGGCGCGAAAATATCGCAGCAGATATTTCCGCGCCTGATCTTGCCCCCACCCCGTGGAACACACCGGAGCCGGATGAAAGCCGGAGCGCAGAATCTGCTCACCCCAGTTGCGGCTGCCTCCCACGCCGTACCGCGGCGAGACCGACCAGACCCAGGCCAAGCAAGGCAAGGCTGGCCGGCTCGGGAACGGAAGTAAACGACGCATTCCCCGAACCGATGATGCGCCCGTCGGTAAAGCCGGTGCCGGACGGCGCGATGCCCGAGATCTGGGTATTGACCCCGTTCACATCACCCACCACCTGGGAACCACTGAACGCGGCGCCGCCCCAGACAGCAGAATCGAACGAAGTGACCAAGAATTGAACATCAAAATCACCGTTCGCGAGCTGAGGGAATACGTGGAACCCCCCGACCAGCAACGAACCGACGAGAATCTCGATATCATCGTCTGCGCCGGTGACATCCTTGCTTTCATCGCCCCCCGCCGCACCGAGCGTAAAGCTGGTCGCTTCCGTATCCTGATTCGGATCGATCCAGAACGAGATGTTGAAAGCGGTGAATGCGCCGTCAATGCCCCCCCCACCGTTGTTTGCTACAGTGCCCGCCCCGGTGAACTTCAGATACATCCGGTAGTCGGTGCCCAGCCCCGTATTCGCGACCGGCGCTCCACCCAACGCGCTCCGGAACGTGCCGAAGAAGCCGACTCCGCTCTCGGCGAAGTTTGCTCCTGCCTGATCGACCTCGGCCTCATAAGAGAAGTCGATGAACTTGGCCGAAAACGCCGACTGGGTACTGAAGCCGCTCGGATCAAATGTGAATTCTTCTTCGGTGAACGAAAAGCCGGGAATATGAGCGGCAAAAGCGGTCGCGCTGCCCATGGCCAGACCTGCCATCACCATACCCGCCGCAATTTTCTTAATGCGCATCATGGTCATGTACTCCTTGACGAGGTTACCGAATACTCGGTGCAGGTCTTAAAGCAGAAAGCTTGCCATATAAAAAAACACTTCAATAACAAAACCTTAAATAATTATCGGCAATCAAGAAAGAGAAACATGTAAAGCGAGCCGACTGTAGAAATCGACCGCCCCGGGGGAGCCGAACCCGTCGCTCAGCAGGCAAAAATCACAAAGGAATAAAAAAGGACGCTTTCGCGCCCTTGAACCGCTACACCCCTTCACAGAGGCTCCAGCGATCAGACCTTCAACCGGAGACGGAGCATTGCGCCATCGGGGCCGGCTACTCCTCGCCTCTGATCATCAACTGACCGACCTCGTGGCGGAGCGACCTGGAAACTGGCGCAGACGACGTTCCGACCCGGCACAAGAACACGAACGCGTCGGATGCCTTTACGCACATCGTTTCATCAAACTGCCGAGCCAACGAAAGCACGCGCTCATTGATCTCAGGCACGACCGACACAGTCTTGCCTGCACGCGCATACCAGCGAAAGATGAGCGGGGTCATTTCCGGCTGCAGATGCAGGCCCAACGCGGTGACGGTCAGCCACAGGCGCTGCATGGCCACCCCCGCCCGCACGAACCCCTCCACCCCTTCCGGCGGCGTGACGGCCCGAACCAGAAGGTGAGCGGCACAGCCCAGCGCAGGCAGCACATCGAGCTGGACACGCGGCGCAACGGTGCCAAACAGGTAGCGGTTAAAAAACTCGACCCTTTGCCAACTTGACATCACCCATCGCATCAATTTTCCTGTCAATGGGTCGACACCTACCGCCTGCTCGGGAATGCGATCCTTACTGTAGCGCGCGCCCCATTCGATCACACTCTTATGAACCTCGTAGGCCTCGGGGCAGGTCAAGCGAATATGCGCATTTCGCCAGAGCAGGCCGGCAATTTTGCGGCGCTGAGCGGAAGATTCAAAAAAGGCGAGTTCATAGTCCGGCCCCACCGCCGCGGTCAAGGCCGCCTTCTGCGCTGGGGTAAGAGGCGTCGTCGCCATCGGACGGCGCTGCACGACGCGCTGCTGGATGAACGGAAAAAGCGGGTCGGGGTGGGACGCGGCGCCCAGCTTGACATCATAGACCGGAGCCGTGCTCGTACTGCCCGCACGCAGGCTCCATGACGCATCCAGGCCGAAACCGCTGGCGGCAATCCGGATGGTCTCCAGCAATGCGCCATGAGCGATGTGGCTGGCGTGCCCTTCGAAATCATAGATGACATGGTCACGGGTATCGAAGCCATGCACAACGATGTGCTCGTCGCCTTCGATCTTGAAACGCCACGGCTGAGTGTTGTCTCCACTGGGAGCCCAGCGTGCAAGATCCAGAATTTTCAGTATTTCGTCCTGGCGGCTCATACGCGGCTCACTGAATTCCAATGCTGCGCTTCATTTCCTCGATGCGCCTGATCTGCTCCGGCTCGTCGTTGCCTTTTTCAAGAAAGGAATGATGAAGACGGCCGGAGAAAGGATCGAACTGATAACCATGAGGCGCCGCCATCACCGTCCCCCGCCCAAGCAGGATTTTCACGGCCTCGGCAGCGGCCACTCCGGCGCACAACTGGCAACCGATGATCGTCGACGGACCCTTTCTATTCTTCAGGTCGATCGAAGACGGCACCACCAATTGCGCCGCATGGAGCGCTCCCGGCGCAAGCCCCAGGAAGAAGCGCACCGCCATCTCGTCGTCGCTGCAGCCATCAAGGCGGAAGTACTCCTCGAAGCTCATCTGGCCAGGCATGAACACGAGAACTGCGGTACTCATTCCCAGTGGCGCGGCCGTGACCGCCGGAATACCCAGGCGGTCGCACGCGGCAAATACCGCCCGACGAGCATCGAAAGCGAAGAAGTCGAGGCTATCCACATACAGGTCAGCCCCTGCCAAAAACTCATCGACCCTGTCCGTAGCGACCCCCTCGGGGTGAAGCGCCAACTCGATGTCGGGATTGACATCACGGGCCATCTTCGCCAGCACGTCGAGTTTCGGCTGCCCCAGCGACGACATCATCGCGCCCGCCTGGCGATTGAAATTCACCAGGTCGAAACTGTCAAAATCGGCAAGAGTGAAACGTGCAATGCCAAGACGGGCAAGGGTCAGCAAATGCCCGCCTCCGACCCCGCCCATCCCCGCAATCGCAATTCGCTTCTCACGCAGTGCGGCCTGCTCGTCGGAAGTAAACCAGCCAATATTGCGGGAAAAGGCAACGCTATAGTCGAATACACCTGACATTGACATGCACTCCAAAGCTGGATTCACCGCTTCACCACCGCCCAGTCTTCACCCACGGCGCCCTGGGCCGGGTTCCCCGACAACGGTCTGCAGCCTGGTCAAAGCGCACCCTGCCAATCATTTCTAGCATATGAGGTGGCGCCTTGCCGACACACCGGCAGACCCGCGTCCACACTGCCCGCAGGAGCGCGGCAGAGCATGTCGACTTCATCACGGCCGAGACAGTAAGGGTAAATCGAGCGGTGTCCGCTACGCGCGCCCCCTTCTGCCTGCGCCCGCTCCACGGCCTCCTGCAGCGACAATCGCAGCAGTTGCGCCGGCGCCGAAACCCGCGGGCAGATCCGCTGCTCGCCAATCACCGTGAATCCAAAAAGACGACGATAGAAACCCACGTGCCGTGGATTGACTTCGACCACGGCATCAGTGCAACCATGCTGCCCGGCCAGATACAATAAGCCGATATGGAATAACGGCCCGAGAATCTCGAGGGTGTTTACGTTCTCCCGAAAGGCCAGCTTTCCGAACTCACACAACATCGCGCCCTGGGCGCGCAGGGCTGCAATTTCATCCGGATACAGTGCTTCGGACAACAAGGAGGCTCGATCGTCGAGTCGCACGGTGAGCGTGCCGTGGACTTCGCCATTACGCGACGCAATGAGGGGAAGTTCGCTTGCCGATGACATCGCCGCCACCGAGCACCGGGCATCGTATCCGCGCCAGGCATATCTCCTGGCCACGAGCTCGGCAGCAGACTCGACCTCCGGAGCACCAAGCGCCCGCCCGAAGCGATAACGGTCGTTCTCCACCTGCCGATGTATGGCGGCCTCGGAGCGCCGCAACGACGAGGGATACACAATCGCGCCCCCTTCTGCGGCGTGGCCATGCCCAGACCGACTGGTCATGACTTCGTCATTAATACCTCTGCAAGAAATGTAATCAAAGCCATCCATCGCGCCCTCCCATTTCAATCCACGGCGATTCGCTCAGCGCACATGACGCACAGCCGCAATTTTTGCGCAAAAACTCTACAGGACAACCAGATTTATCAACGCCAGAACAATGGATTAAATCGTGCCGATCACGACGACAACGCTTTTCTTATTCACGAATACGCAACAATCTCAATCGATGGCATCAATCAAACAGGCCTCCTGAAAAAACTCAATAAATCGCAATGAATGAGGAACGCCCCCGATCAGACCTCGACCGTACCCGCAAAGGCAGCATGATGACGCCCACCCAAGTCGGACGGGTGGCTGAAAATAATTTTTTTCACATTCATGCTATAGAACCCACGCAATATAGATGAATTACGAATAATCCGAGCGCTCGCCCATAACCCAGCCCTTCCGGTAAATACATGAAAAAAAAGCCCGCATTGCGCGGGCTTGGTTTTTTTAATGCCGACAGGATCACCCTGCCAGTGCAGCCTTGATCTGATCGAGCGTGCTCGGATCGTCGATCGTGGTCAGATCGCCGGCGTCACGACCTTCAGCCAGCGCCTGGATCGAGCGCCGCAGCATCTTGCCCGAGCGCGTCTTGGGCAGACCGTTGATG
>JAEWVQ010000130.1 GCA_023459095.1 Pseudomonadota bacterium
CCGGCTTGGCGGCCGGATGCATCTTCATCATGTTCTGCATCATGCCCATGTGCTCTTGCATCATCTTCATGTGCGCCTGCATGAGCTTGGGATCCATCATCATGCCGCCGGGTCCGGCCCCGGGTCCGGGACCACCACCCTTCATCATCGGACCTGCCCCCATCTGCCCCCCCATCATGGGGCAACCAGCGGGGGTGCCCTGCGATGCCGCGTCCAGGGCTTCGATCTGCTCTTCCATCAGGGCCATCCGCCGTTCCGGGTTGGTCTCGGCACGGATCGACTTCATCCGCGCCTGAAGTGCGGGGACACTCGCTGCGGGCGGCCAAGCCTGGACCGGATCAGTCGTCTGAGCAACGACCGGACTGCCATGCAGGGCTGCGGCCAGCGCGACGACGGGCATGAGCCCGGCAAGACGGTACAAACGCAGTTTCATGATCAACCTCCCATCGGTTGCAGGGGCTCCGTGCTGATACGGAATGCCCTGGCACGCGCTGCATCTTGCGCTTTCAGGCCTGTCATCGGCCTGACCTGGGCATTACATTTCTGTAATCCTGAGCCCCATCCAGCACCCGAGAGGCAGAATCGGTCACCCGCAGCAGGCAACGTGTAGGAGCGAGACCATGAAAATCCTGATCGTCGAAGACGAAGTGAAGACCGGTGACTACCTGCGCCAGGGGCTGAGCGAGGCCGGGTTCGTCGTCGATCTTGCGCGCGACGGTCTCGACGGGCTGCACCTCGCACTCAATGGCGACTACGACCTCATCGTGCTGGACGTGATGCTGCCCGCACTGGACGGCTGGGGCATCCTGCAGACACTGCGCCGCAGTGGGCATGAGACCCCTGTGCTGTTCCTGACCGCCCGTGACCAGATCGAGGATCGGGTCCGTGGCCTGGAGCTCGGCGCCGACGATTACCTGGTCAAGCCCTTCGCATTCTCAGAACTCCTCGCGCGGGTGCGCACCCTGCTGCGCCGGGGACGGAGCCACGAACCGGAGATTCTGCGCTCGGCGAACCTGGAGCTGGACCTGCTGCGCCGCCGCGTGACCCGATGCGGACAGCGCATCGACCTGACCGCCAAGGAGTTCGCCCTGCTCGAATTGCTGCTGCGCCGCAAGGGTGAAGTGCTGCCACGCTCGCTGATCGCCTCCCAGGTGTGGGACATGAACTTCGACAGCGACACCAACGTGATCGAAGTGGCCGTGCGCAGGTTGCGGGTAAAGGTGGACGACGCCTTTGAACCCAAGCTGATCCGCACCGTGCGGGGCATGGGTTACGTGCTCGAGGCGATGGAGCCGGGCTGACGATGGTTCGCATCCATTCGCTCACAGCGCGCCTGGCGACGCTGTTCGCCGCCCTCACTGCCAGCCTGCTGGTGCTGGTGGCGTTCTTCTTCGGCCGTATGCTGGACGCGCATTTCCAGGAGCTGGACATGCACGAGCTGCAGGGCAAGGTCACGCTCATCCGCAACGCGCTGCAAGCCGATGCCGCGAATGGGGCGCACACGGAACGCTTCCAGGCGCTCGAACGCTCCTTCGTCGGCCATGAGCGCGTGGGTGTCCTGCTTCGCGACCTCGAAGGGCGCGTCCTCTACGTCATCCATCCCGAGCACTTCACCGCAGCCCAGCGGGCGGGACAACGCCTTGCCGAAGACGTGCCGCACTGGACGGTCGAACAGCGCCCTCATCGCGGGATCGAGGTCAGCATCGCGCTGCCGGGCACCGGGCCGCCGACGCAGACGATCGAGGCGCTGGTCGCCCTCGATCTGTCGCATCACGTCCATTTCCTCGCGGCGGTGCGCCATGCGACCTGGGCGGGCGTCGTCGCCGCGGCATTGGCGGCGGCGCTGTTCGGCTGGTTTGCCGCGCACCGCGGCCTGGCCCCCCTGCGCCGGGTCACCGAAACCGCCCGCAGGCTGTCGGCACGGCAACTGGACGAACGCCTCGCCATCGATGACGCACCGCTGGAGGTGCGCGACCACGTCGACGCCTTCAATGGCATGCTCGCCCGGCTCGAAGCGGCTTTCCAGCGGCTCGGCGATTATTCGGCGGACATCGCCCACGAACTGCGCACACCGATCTCCAACCTGATGACCCAGACCCAGGTTGCGCTGTCGCGGCCCCGCACGATCGACGACTATCAGGACATCCTGGCGTCGAATCTCGAGGAGTACGAGCGCATCGCGCGCATGGTCAGCGACATGCTGTTTCTCGCCAAGGCCGAGGAGCACGCGCTCGCGCAGGCCAGCGAGTCGGTCGACCTGGCCCTGGAGGCGGATGTGCTGATCGATTTCTACGAGGCCCTGGCCGACGAGCGCCAGGTCCGCATCCTGCTCCAGGGCCAGGCGAAGGTTCGAGGTGATCGCCTGATGCTGCGGCGCGCCTTGTCGAACCTGATCTCGAACGCGCTGCGCCACACCCCCGACGGCGGGCAGATCACGATCAGGATCGAAGCGGACGCCGACGCCATCCGTGTCGCCGTGTGCAATGTCGGTGCCCCCATTCCCGCTGACCAGATCGAGCGGATCTTCGAACGCTTCCATCGTGGCAGCACCCAGCGCGAGTCTCGTGGCGAAGGCGCCGGGCTCGGGCTGGCAATCACGCGCTCGATCGCCCGGGCCCACGGCGGCGAGATCGACGCGCGGTCCGCGGAAGGGCTGACCTGCTTCACGATCACCTTGCCGCAGCACCGAGCGCCGTCGATTTCCTGACCCGCGGAGGCGGCTGACGTGCGGGCTTGCCGGCGCAACGGCGATCGAGCCGCCGCCCCGACGCTGCCGTTCGATTCTCGACGCGGGCGCCGGCGGGTGAGCGCCGCAGGGCCACCACGGCAAACACCTCACGCGCGCCGTTAGCGCACCGCCCGGGACATGACCGGCATCCTACCTTCGCGACCTCAGCCTCCCTTGCGCCGCCATTCACCGAGCGCCCTCCGGCTCGAAGTCGGCCGCAACTCCCGTGTCTGACGGCAACCCGCGAAAAAAGCCGCCAATCCTCACGGACTGGCGGCAAAAGGGACGAAACCATGCAGGGTACAACCTAGAGGTACAGCAGGCACAACAACTACAGCAGCTACAACCACCACAGCCCGCCCCGCGCGGGGGCGGGCGGCATCACATGTAGAGGATCACCAGGTCGTTGATCACGGACGGGCGCTCGCTGCCGACCACGTGGGTGACGATTTCCATGGTCATCTGCATGCCCTTGGGCAGCTTCTCCACCGCCTTCACCCGCGAGCGCGCATGGATGCGGGCCCCCGCCGGGACCGGCGCCGGGAAGCGCAGGCGGTCGGAGCCGTAGTTGACCATGTTGTTGAAGCCGACGACCTCGAAGTCGAGCGCCACGCGCAGTTTCGACTGCAGCACCTGGACGAGCGCGCCGTGGGCGATGGTGCCGCCGAAGGGGCTTTGCTTGCGGGCGCGCTCGGGGTCGGTGTGGATCCAGTAGTCGTCGCCGGAGAGCTTGGCGAACTCGTCGATGAGCGCCTGATCGACGACGATCTGGTTGCTCCACGGCGTGTAGGCCTCGCTCACCAGCGCCTTCATCGCCGCCTCGTCGTCGAAGCGCACCTGGCGTTTGGGGGTTTCGGGCTCGGCGCTGGCGGCGGCAGCGGCGGCGAGCGCGGCCGGCGAGCTGTCGATGCGCGCGGGGAAATCCTTGCCGGCTGCGGTGAAGCGCAGCAGCGCGGTGCCGTCGGCCTTCACCGTGTCGATCACCGGCTTCACACGCATGCCGACGGCGATCTCGCCCTCGTCGACGCCGATCAGCGTGGTGTTGATGCGCACGCCTTCGTCGAGCTCGACCACCGCCATTTTCTGCGGCATTTCGTCGGCGAAGTCGGCCAGGGTCGGCACCCGGGTCAGGGTGTAGGTGTACAGCGTGCCGGTGCCCTCGACCTCCTTCCATTCGAGATCCTGCGACCAGCACTTGTCGCAATGGCGGCGCGGGAAGAACACCCAGTGGCCGCAGGCCTTGCACTGCGGGATGGTGATGCGGCCCGCCTTGAGGCCGTTCCAGAACGGTGCCGAAATCTCGGTCGGCGCCGGCAGCGGTTTGTTGCTCGACATGCTCGTCATGCTCCCTGAAGGATCAGTGCGCCCTGCTCGCTCATCACGCCGCCGGTGCCGGACACGAACACCGTGTCGCAGCGCTTGAGCTGGCGGTCGCCTGCGCGCCCGGCAATCTGATGGAAGGCCTCGATGACCTGCGACATGCCGCCCGCGGTGCCGCTCTGGCCGAAGCTGAGCTGGCCGCCGTGGGTGTTCATCGGAAAGTCGCCGCGCCAGGTGAGGTCGTGCTCGCGCACCCAGCGCATGCCCTCGCCCTTGGGCGCGAAGCCGGCGTCCTCGAGGGTGAGCAGCACGGTGATGGTGTAGCAGTCGTAAATCTGCGCGGCGTCGATGTCGCCGCGTCCGACCCCGGCCATCGCGAACGCGCGCTCGGCGGCGCGGCGGATCGGGGTGTCGGTCATCTCGGCGGCGTAGCTCGGCGACTTGAACGACAGGTGCTCGCCGAAGCCGGTGATGCAGGCGCCGCGGTGCTTCGCGCGCGCCGCGACTTCCTTCGAGGCCACGATCACCGCCGCACCGCCGGCCACCGGCATCACGATCTCGAGCACGCGCAGCGGCTCGGCGACCATCTTGCTGGCGAGCACTTCGTCGATGGTGAGCGGCTTGCCGAAGAAGCTTGCCTCCGGATTGGCGAGCGCGTTGGTGCGCTGGTCGACGGCGATCTTCGCCATCGCCACCGGGTCGTAGCCGTACTTGGCGGCGTAGCGCTGGGCGATCATCGCGTAGCCGGTGTTCTGCCCCATGTGGCCGTAGGGCAGGTCGAACTCGGCCTCGGGCGCGCCGAAAGCCGTGCTGTGACCGCCGAAGCGCATCGCGCGCGCCATCCAGCTCGGGTCCTCGTCGGGGCCGAAGGGCGCCATGCGCGCCGGAATCACGCACAGCACCGCCTGGCACAGCCCCATCTCGACGGCCATCGCCGCACGCCACACCGCGGCCACCGAGGAGCAGCCGCCGAGATCGACGACCTCGGCGAAGTTGAGCGACAACCCCAGATACTCCGCGGCCATCGCCGGCACGAACACCTGCGCCTCGTGGAACTGCGGACCATGGATGACCAGGCCGTCGATGTCGGCGGCCTTGAGGCCGGCATCGGCGAGCGCGCGCCCGGCGAGGTCGGCGACCTGCTCCAGATGAAACATCCGCGGCGCGGTCGCGTACTTCTCCGGCCGGTACTGCGCGGCGCCGACGATTGCTGCGTTTCCTTTCAGACCCATGCTCCCCTACCTCACTGATCGCTCTGATCCGGCTGATTCGGGCCGTGGCGGCCCCGCACTGGCTGCAACGGTGCCACAGCGGCGGCGCCGCGCAATCGTTCAAATCGACTAGGCGCCCTGCAAACAGACGATTCGCCGGCGGCGGGCGGCGGCAACAATCGGCGGCCTCGCATTGCATTTCGCACACCGACCCCACCCCCGACCCCAACCCCACCCCACGCTCACGGAGATCCGCCTTGCATCCCACCCTGCGCAAACCCGTGCTCGCCGTGCTCGCCGCGGCGCTGCTGTCCTTGCCGCCCGCGCATGCCGCCGACTGGCCGCGCCACGGCCTGAACGCCGCCGAAACGCGTTACAGCCCGCTCGACACGATCGCCTCCGCCAATGTCGCCGGGCTCGGCCTTGCCTGGCATTTCCGCTTCGACCGCCCGCGCGGCGTCGAA
>JAEWVQ010000131.1 GCA_023459095.1 Pseudomonadota bacterium
GCACTCCCCCTTGCCCCCCAGCGGTAATCCCACCGCAAGAAAAAACATCAAACCTGCTGACGACTTGCGCGAAAAATGCGATGTTTCGGCCACGCTGTACCCGCACCGCCCAATCAGAACAATTCGCTACAGCGCGCCAATACAATCAGGAGATCGCCGCATGATGCAGGCCTATAAGAATAAATGGTTGCCCCTCAGTGCCCTGGCCCTTGGCATGGCCCTGTCCTTCGGCGCCAACGCCGAAGAGCAGAAGTCGGTGGCCGTGACCGCCATCGTCGAGCACCCGGCGCTGGACGCCGCTCGCGACGGGGTCAAGGAGGCCCTCCAGGAGGCCGGCTACGAAGACGGCAAGAACCTCAAGTGGCAGTACCAGAGCGCCCAGGGCAACACCGGCACCGCCGCGCAGATCGCCCGCAAGTTCATCGGCGACAAGCCCGACGTGATCGTCGGCATCGCCACTCCGTCGGCCCAGGCGCTGGTGGCCGCGACCAAGAGCATCCCGATCGTCTTCAGCACCGTCACCGACCCGGTCGGCGCGCACCTGACGCCGAGCTGGGAAGCCTCCGGCACCAACGTCACCGGGGTTTCCGACATGCTCGCGCTGGACAAGCAGATCGAGCTGATCAAGAAAGTGGTGCCGGGCGCCAAGCGCATCGGCATGGTCTACAACCCGGGCGAAGCCAACTCCGTGGTGGTGGTCAAGGAGCTGAAGGAACTGCTGCCGAAGATGGGCCTGAGCCTGGTCGAAGCCTCGGCACCGCGTTCGGTGGACGTCAGCTCGGCGGCGCGCAGCCTGGTTGGCAAGGTCGACGCGATCTACACCAACACCGACAACAACGTGGTGTCCGCCTACGAGGCGCTGGTCAAGGTCGGCAACGACGCGAAGATCCCGCTGATCGCCTCCGACACCGACAGCGTCAAGCGCGGCGCCATCGCCGCCCTCGGCATCAACTACAAGGAGATGGGCAAGCAGACCGGCCGCATGGTGGTGCGCATCCTCAAGGGCGAGAAGCCGGGCGAGATCAAGCCGGAGACCAGCGACAACCTGCAGCTGTTCGTCAATCCCGGGGCCGCGCAGAAGCAAGGCGTGACCCTGTCCGACGAACTGCTCAAGTCGGCCGCGGAAGTCATCAAGTAAAAAAAGCGGCCGCCGGCCGCGGGCGTTCCGCCCGTGGCCGGACGGCACGATAATCCTGCCTTCACGCACTCGGTTACGAAGTCATGTCTCTGTTTTCCCTGTTCGGTGCCCTGGAGATCGGCCTGATCTTCAGCCTCGTGGCACTCGGCGTGTTCATCTCCTTCCGCCTGCTGCGCTTCCCCGACCTCACGGTGGACGGCAGCTTCCCGCTCGGCGGCGCGGTCTGCGCGACCCTCATCGCCCTTGGCTGGGACCCGTACAGCGCGACCCTGGCGGCCACCGCCGCCGGTGCACTGGCCGGGCTGGCCACCGGCCTGCTCAACGTCAAGCTGAAGATCATGGACCTGCTCGCCAGCATCCTGATGATGATCGCGCTCTACTCGATCAACCTGCGCATCATGGGCAAGCCCAACGTACCGCTGATCGCCGAGCCGACATTGTTCACCCTGCTGCAGCCGGAATGGCTCAGCGACTACGTGTTCCGGCCGCTGCTGCTGGTGTTCATCGTGATCGCCGCGAAGCTGCTGCTGGACTGGTTCTTCACCACCCAGAAAGGCCTGGCGATCCGCGCCACCGGCTCCAACCCGCGGATGGCCCGTGCCCAGGGGGTCAACACCGGCGGCATGATCCTGCTCGGCATGGCCATCTCCAACGCGCTGGTGGCGTTGGCCGGCGCGCTGTTCGCGCAGACCCAGGGCGGCGCCGATATCTCCATGGGTATCGGCACCATCGTCATCGGCCTGGCCGCGGTGATCGTCGGCGAGAGCATCCTGCCCTCGCGCCGGCTGATCCTGGCGACCCTCGCGGTGATCCTCGGTGCCATCGTCTACCGCTTCTTCATCGCCCTGGCGCTGAACAGCGATTTCATCGGCTTGCAGGCCCAGGACCTGAACCTGGTCACCGCGGTGCTGGTCACCGTCGCCCTGGTGATTCCGATGATGAAGAAACGCCTGCTCGGCAAGAAGGGAGCCTGACCATGCTCAGCGCGAAGAACCTGAAGATCACCTTCAACCCCGGCACCCCCATCGAGACCCGCGCCCTGCGCGGCCTGTCGCTGGACATCCCGGCCGGCCAGTTCGTCACCGTGATCGGCTCCAACGGCGCCGGCAAGTCGACCTTCCTCAACGCAGTCTCCGGCGACCTGCCGATCGACAGCGGACAGATCCTGATCGACGACGAAGACGTCACCCGCAAGCCGGTCTGGGCCCGCGCCAACCGCGTCGCGCGGGTGTTCCAGGACCCCATGGCGGGTACCTGCGAGGACCTCACCATCGAGGAGAACATGGCCCTGGCGCAACGTCGCGGTGCCGGGCGCGGCCTCGGCAGGGCGGTGCAGGCATCGATGCGCGACGGTTTCCGGGAAAGCCTGGCGACCCTCGGCCTCGGCCTGGAGAACCGCCTCGGCGACCGCATCGGCCTGCTCTCCGGCGGCCAGCGCCAGGCCGTCAGCCTGCTGATGGCGGCGCTGCAGCCCTCGCGCATCCTGCTGCTCGACGAGCACACCGCGGCGCTCGATCCGCGCACCGCCGACTTCGTGATCAAGCTCACCGCGCGCATCGTCGCCGAGCACAGGCTCACCACGATGATGGTCACGCACAGCATGCGCCAGGCGCTCGACGTCGGCGAACGCACGGTGATGCTGCACCAGGGCCGGGTCGTGCTCGACGTCTCCGGCAAGGAGCGCGAAGGCCTCGACGTCCATCACCTGCTCGACATGTTCGAGCGCGTGCGCGGCGAAAAGCTCGACGACGACGCCCTGCTGCTGGGCTGAACGCGCGCGCGGCGGGGTCGTCGGTCTCCGCCGCGCGTCTTCCACGGCCGGACGATGCGCGGCGCACCGGCGGCCTCGACCTCGGCGCCACGGCCCACGGCACCACAGCGCCGCCGCATCAACGAACGCGTATACCCCTTATCACCGCCCCCCTCCCCGCAAGCGGCGCCGCCCTTCTAGACTACGGCCAGGCATCCACCGAACACAGGGAGTACTCCATGGGCCGACTCACCACCCACGTCCTCGACACCGCGCGCGGCTGTCCGGGCGCCGGGATCGCGGTCACGCTGTACCGCATCGACGGCGCCCGCCACGAACTGGCGCGCGTCGTCACCAACGCCGACGGCCGCTGCGAGCGCCCGCTGCTCGACGGCGCCGCCTTTGTCCCCGGACGCTACGAGCTGGTGTTCGCCGCCGGCGCCTACTTCGCGCGCAGCGGCGTCGACCTGCCCGACCCGCCCTTCGTCGACGAAGTCGTGCTGCGCTTCGGCATCGCCGATACCAGCGCGCATTACCACGTGCCCCTGCTGGTATCGCCGTGGAGCTACTCGACCTACCGGGGCAGCTGAACGATGGACGCCTACCTGCTCGACTGGGCGAACCTGCTGGTGCGCTGGCTGCACCTGATCGCGGGCATCGCCTGGATCGGCGCCTCGTTCTACTTCGTCATGCTCGACAATGCGCTGGCGCCGCCGGCCAAGCCCGCCGACGCCGCGCGCGGCGTGCATGGCGAGCTGTGGGCGGTGCACGGCGGCGGTTTCTACTGCAGCCAGAAGTTCCTCACCGGCCCGCGCGGCGAACCGCTCAGCGACCGCCTGCACTGGTCGAAATGGGAGGCCTACACCACCTGGCTGTCGGGAATGGCCATGCTCGCGCTGATCTACTGGGTCGGCGCGTCCACCTACCTGATCGACAATACGGTGATGGCACTCGCCCCGGCGACCGCGATCGCGCTATCGATCGCCGTGTTCGCGCTCGGCTGGCTGGTCTATGACGGCCTGTGCCGTGTGCTCGCCGGTCGCGAGCGCGTGCTCGCCGGCGCGCTCCTCGCCTTCGTGGTCGCCTGCGACTGGGCGCTGCATCAGCTGTTCTCGGCGCGCGCCGCCTACCTCCACGTCGGCGCGATGCTCGGCACGATGATGGTCGCCAACGTCTTCTTCCACATCATCCCCGGGCAGAAGCGCATGGTGGCGCAGATCCGCGCCGGTGCCGCGGTCGATCCGCGCCCGGGGCAGATCGGCAAGCAGCGCTCGGTGCACAACACCTATTTCACCCTGCCGGTGCTGTTCATCATGATCAGCAACCACTACCCGATGACCTACAGTCACCCGCGGGGCTGGCTGGTGCTGGTGGCGATCATGCTCGCCGGGGTGCTGATCCGTCAGTTCTTCGTGCTCCGCCATCGCGGCCAGCACCGCTGGTGGCTGCCCGCCGCCGGCATCGCGCTGCTCGCCGCGCTCATCGTGCTGATGGCGCCGGCGCCAGTCGATGCCGGCGGCGCCCGCGTCAGCGCCGCCGAGCTGCAGGCCGTGGTCGAACGCCGCTGCGTCGCCTGCCACGCCGCGGCGCCAACCTGGGAAGGCTTCGCCCAGCCGCCCAAAGGCGTGATCCTGCAGCGCGCGGACCAGATCGAGCAGCACGCCGCCAAGCTTGCGGAGACCGTGGCCAGCGGCTACATGCCGCTGGGCAACCTGAGCGGCATGCGCGAGGACGAACGCCAGCTGGTGGCGCGATGGTTCGCCCAGCGCGGCGAGCGCGACGCCGCGGCGCACTGACGCTGCCGCGCGCGCGGCCGGGCGCCGGCCGCGAGAACAGCGGCCGACGGCTGTGGTCCATCCCTTGGCCGGGCTTGGTAAGCTGACCCGGCAAGGCCTTCCTGCAGACGGTCTCCGCCGCCGCGCAGACGCCACGCCTCAGTTCACCCCATAGCAAGGTCCGCGCCATGCCGCCGTCGCAACCGCCCACCGCCTTCGCCCCCACCACCGGCCTTCCCGCCCTGGATGCGGTATTCCACGGCGTGGCACGCGGCGACAACATCGTGTGGCAGGTCCAGACCGTGGACGACTACGCCGCTCTGGTACGCCCTTATGCCGCGGCGGCGGCCGGACAGCGGCGGCGGCTGATCTACTTCCGCTTCGCCGCCCACCCGCCGCTGCTCGACGCCACCGCCGGCGATGGCCGCAGCGGCGCCGAGATCCACCACCCGCGGCCGCAGGACGGCTTCGAGGCCTTCGTCGACCAGGTGCACCGCGTGATCGAGGACGTCGGCCGCGAGGCCATGTACGTGTTCGACTGCCTATCCGAACTCGCCGAGGCCTGGCAGTCGGACCGCATGATGGCGAACTTCTTCCGCCTCACCTGCCCGCGCCTGTTCGACCTCGACACCGTCACCTACTTCGGCGTACTGCGCAACACCCACGCACGCCCGGCAATGGCGGTGATCACCGACACCACGCAGTTCCTGCTCGACGTGTTCCGTTGCCGCGAACGCCTCTACCTGCGCCCGATCAAGGTCCGCCACGACTCCGGCGCGGCGATGAACCTGATCCACGCCTGGGACGACGGCGACCGCTTCCGCGCGGTGGCCGACAGCGGCACGGTGGCCGAAATCCTCGCCGGTTCGGAGTGGCCGGGGCTGGACGACGGGCTCTTCGTCGGCCACTGGCAGCGCGATTTCGCCGCCGCGCGCGCGCTGCTCGCCCGGCGCCGCGCCGGTCGGCCGCAGGAGGACGAGGAAAACGCCGCCTTCGAACGCCTCGCGCCGCGCCTGCTGCCGCACGATGCGGCGATGGCGCCGCTGATCCGCCGCTACCTGAGCCTGGCCGACCTCGTCGCCATCCGCGACCGCATGATCGGCATCGGCTCGATCGGCGGCAAGGCGCTGGGCATGCTGCTCGCACGCGCGATCCTGCGCCGCGACGCCCCGGAACTGCATGCGCGTCTGGAGGCGCACGACTCCTTTCATGTCGGCACCGTGGTGTTCGACACCTTTCTGGTGCACAACGGCCTGTGGTGGATACGCCGCCGCCAGCGCGACCCGGCCACCTTTCTGAGCCAGCTCGACGAGGCGCGCATGCGCATCGTGCACGGCGAATTCCCCGCCGAAACCCTGCACCAGTTCGAGGGCATGCTCGACTACTTCGGCGAGTGGCCGTTCATCGTGCGCTCCAGCTCGCTGCTGGAGGACCGCTACGGCAATGCCTTCGCCGGCCAGTACGACAGCGTGTTCTGCGTAAACCAGGGCGACCGTGGCGAGCGCCTGGCCGCGCTGCTCGACGCCGTGCGTCAGGTCTATGCCAGCGCGCTCGCCGAGCCGGCGCTGCGCTATCGCCAGCGCCGCGGCCTGCTCGAAGTCGAGGAGCAGATGGCGCTGCTCATCATGCGCGTCTCCGGCACCGCGGGCACGCGCTACTTCCACCCGCACGCCGCCGGCGTCGGCCTGTCGCTGAATCCCTACCCGTGGAATCCGCGCATCGACCGCCAGGCCGGCGTGGTGCGCCTGGTCGCCGGCCTGGGCACGCGCGCGGTCGACCGCGCCGACGACGACTACACCCGGCTGGTCGCGCTCAACGCCCCGGAGCTGCGTCCGGAAACCAGCTTCGGCGAGATCGCCCGCCACAGCCAGCGCCGCATGGACACGCTGGATCTGCAGCAGAACCGTGTGGTGAGCGGCCCCTACGCCGAGTTCGTGCGCGACCAGGCCGGCTTTCCGCTCGACTTGTTCACCGCGCAGGAGGCGCCGGATCGCCCGCGCTTCCTGACCTTCGACCGCCTGCTCGCGGCCACGCCGTTCGCCGACGACATGCGCCGTCTGCTCGCCTGCCTGCACGCCGCCTACGCCCATGCGGTGGAAATCGAATTCGCCCTCAACGTCGAAGACGCCCCGGCGGGCGAGCGCTACCGCCTCAACCTGCTGCAGTGCCGGCCGCTGCAGATGCGCGCCGCCGACGGCGGCCCCGCGCCGACGCCGCCCGCCGGCGCGCCGCGCC
>JAEWVQ010000132.1 GCA_023459095.1 Pseudomonadota bacterium
GAACGCGAGTCGATGGAATTCGACGTGCTGATCGTCGGCGGCGGCCCCGCGGGGCTGGCGGCGGCGATCCGGTTGAAGCAGCAGGCCGGCGAGAAGGGCGAGGAACTCTCGGTGTGCCTGATCGAGAAGGGCGCGGAGATCGGCGCCCACATCCTGTCGGGGGCGGTGATGGACCCGCGCGCGCTCACCGAGCTCTTCCCCGACTGGAAGGCGCGCGGCGCCCCGCTCAACACCGCGGTCACCGAAGACCGCGTGATCTTCCTCAATGAAAGCGGCGGACGCACGATCCCCAACGGTCTCCTGCCCGACTGCTTCATCAACCACGGCAACTACATCGTGCGCCTGGGCAACGTCGTCAAGTGGCTGGGCGAGCAGGCCGAGGCGCTGGGCGTGGAGATCTACCCCGGCTTTGCCGGCGCCGAGATCCTCTACGACGACGCGGGCGCGGTGAAGGGCGTGGCCACCGGCGACATGGGCCTGAACCGTGACGGCACCCCCGGCCCCGCGCACCAGCCGGGCATGGAGCTGCACGCCAAGTACACGCTCTTTGCCGAAGGCTGCCGCGGCCATCTCGGCAAGCAGCTCGAAGCCAGGTACCGGCTGCGCGACGGCGTCGATCCGCAGACCTACGGCATCGGCCTGAAAGAATTGTGGGAAGTGCCGGTGGAAAACCACCGCCCCGGCCTGGTGGTGCACACCGCCGGCTGGCCGCTGCCTTCTGATACCTACGGCGGCGGCTTCGTCTATCACCTCGAGGACAACCTGGTCGCGGTCGGCTACGTGGTGGGGCTCAACTACGCCAACCCGCACCTGTCGCCGTTCGAGGAATTCCAGCGCTACAAGACCCACCCCGAGATCCGCAAGTATCTCGAAGGCGGCAAGCGCCTGGCCTACGGCGCCCGTGCGATCGCCGCCGGCGGCCTGCAGAGCCAGCCGCGCCTGGTCTTCCCGGGCGGGGCGCTGATCGGCGACGACGCCGGTTTCCTCAACGCCGCGCGCATCAAGGGCAGCCACGCCGCGATCAAGAGCGGCATGCTTGCCGCCGAGGCCGCGTTCGAGGCGCTCGCCGCCCACCGCCAGCGCGACGCGCTCACCGCCTATCCGTCGGCCTTCCAGGACTCCTGGCTGCACGCCGAGCTCCACAAGACGCGCAACTTCAAGCCCTACATGAAGAAGGGCCTGTGGCTGGGGTCGTTCCTGTTCGGCGCCGAACAAAAGCTCTTCGGCGGCAAGGTGCCGTGGACGCTGCACAACACGGCGGATCACACCGCGCTCAAGCCCGCGGCCGAGTGCGCGAAGATCGACTACCCGAAACCGGACGGCAAGCTCAGCTTCGACCGCCTGTCCTCGGTGTTCCTGTCGAACACCAACCACGAGGAAGAGCAGCCCTGTCACCTGCAGTTGAAGGATGCCGGGGTGCCGATCGCGGTCAATCTGGCGATCTACGACGCGCCCGAGCAGCGCTACTGCCCGGCGGGCGTCTATGAGATCGTGAAGGACGGCGACAACGCCGCCCCGCGCCTGCAGATCAACGCGCAGAACTGCGTGCACTGCAAGACCTGCGACATCAAGGACCCGACCCAGAACATCAACTGGGTCGTGCCCCAGGGCGGCGAAGGGCCGATCTATCAGGGCATGTAGGCGGCCGGGCGCTCAGCCGGCGAGCGCCACGCGCAGCGCCATGGCGACCGCGATCAGGCCGGCGACGAGGGCGAAGCCCTGCTGCAGGCGCGCGCCGCTCAGACGGGCGGCGAACAGGCGGCCGCCGAGCATGCCGGCGATGGCGCCGGCGGCGAAGGGCAGGCCGATCCGCCAGTCGAGGTGGCCCGACAGCCCGGTGGTGACGACGCCGAAGGCCGACACCAGGGTGATCACCGCGAGCGAGGTGGCGACGATGGCCTGCATGGGGGCGTCGCTCGCCCGGCGCAGGGCGGGGACGATGACGAAACCGCCGCCCACGCCGAGCAATCCGGAGAGAAAACCGGCGGTCGCGCCCGACAGTGCCAGCGCGCGTCCGCAGGCCGCGGTCCACACGAAGCGCCCGCTGCCGCCGTCGAGCCGGCACGGCGGCGGTGCCTTGTCCGCATCCGGCGTGGCCGGCGCGCGCGCCTGGCGGAACATGCGCACGGCGACGAACAGCAGCACCGCGGCGAAGATCAGGGTGAGCGGCGCATTGGGCAGGCGCTGCGCCAGCAACAGGCCGAGCGGCGCGAGCACCATGCCGGCGAGCGCCATCAGCGCCGCGGCGCGGTAGCGCACGATGCCGGCGCGCAGGCCGATCAGCGCGCCCACCCCGGCCGACAGCGCGACCGCGAGCAGCGCCACCGGCGCAGCCTGCGCCACGCCCAGGTGCAGGCCGAACAGCAGCAGCGGCACGGCGAGGATGGAGCCGCCGGCCCCGGTGAGGGCAAGGAGCAGGCCGATGAGGGCGCCGAGGCCGGCCGCGGTGGCGAAGACCGGGTCCATCGCTCAGCGCGCCGCGCCGTCGCGGCGCTCGATCAGTTCGTACACCACGATGCCGCCCACCATCGCGCCGACGAAACCCCAGGCCTTGGGCAGGCCCGAGGCCAGCGACACCAGCGCCGGCCCCGGACAGAAGCCGGCCAGCCCCCAGCCGATGCCGAACGCCGCGCTGCCCAGGATCAGCCGCGGCGTGATCGCCGTGCTCGCCGGCAGTTGCAGCGGCAGCCCGAGCAGCGAGCGCTGGCGGCCGCGCACCGCGAAGAAGGCGACCGTGCCGAGCGCGATCGCCCCGGCCATGACGAAGGCGAGCGACGGGTCCCAGTGGCCGGCGAGATCGAGAAAACCCAGCACCTTGGCCGGGTCGGCCATGCCCGAGACCATCAGGCCGATACCGAACAGCAGGCCGGCGACGAGCGCAGTGAGCAGTTGCATGGTCAGCCTCCGATCAGGTGACGCTGGACGAAGACGGTGGCAAAGCCCGCCGCCATGAATACCGCGGTCGCGGTCAGCGAGCGCACCGAGCCGCGCGACAGGCCGCACACGCCGTGGCCGCTGGTGCAACCGCTGGCATAGCGGGTGCCGAGCCCGACCATGAAGCCGGCGGCGAGGATCTCCCCCCAGCCGGCGTCGATCTCGGGGGCGACGCGATGGCCGAACAGCGCAGCGAGCAGCGGGGCGCCGACAAGTCCGGCGAGAAAGGCCACGCGCCACGCGCTGTCCTTGCGCGGCAGGCTCAGCAGACCGCCGAGAATGCCGCTGATGCCGGCGATGCGGCCGTTGAACAGGATCAGCACGGCCGCCGCCGCGCCGATCACCAGGCCGCCGGCGAACGCCGGCCCGGGGGTGAAGTGGTTCCAGTCGATCAGCATTGTTCGCTCCTTTCTTCGGGGTGGTTTTCGGCCTGCACGTCGCAGGCGCAGAATTGTTCGTAAAGCACCTGCATCACCGCCAGCGCCTCGCTGCTCGCGATCGCGTAGTGGATGCTGGTGCCGTCGCGGCGCGTGCGCACCAGACCGTGCTCGCGCAGCACGGCGAGTTGCTGCGACAGCGTGGGCTGGCGAATGCCGAGCCGCTGTTCCAGCTCGCCGACGCAGTGCTCGCCCTGCGACAACTGGCACAAGAGCAGCAGGCGGTCGGGATTGGCGAGCGCCTTCAGCAGCGTGCAGGCCTGGGCGGCAGCGGCCTGCATGCGCGCGAGATCGATGTCCGGAGTAGGGGCCATGTGCCTAAAAGAAGAATATTGTTGATTGGTAATATACTAGAAGATAGAATAAAGCGAAACCCCA
Organism: Pseudomonadota bacterium; assembly: GCA_023459095.1. Lineage (GTDB taxonomy): Bacteria > Pseudomonadota > Gammaproteobacteria > Burkholderiales > Rhodocyclaceae > JAEWVQ01. The sequence continues at coordinate 3,750 of JAEWVQ010000132.1, forward strand.
ATCCGGTCCGGCCCGCAACGCCGTCCGCCCACTCCCGTTCCCGCACAAGGAGCACGCACGATGCAGCCCCTCGTCCAGTCATTCTTCGATCCGGCCACCTGGACCGTCACCTACGTCGTGCATCAGCACGGCCGCCCCGAGTGCGCGATCATCGACTCGGTGCTCGACTACGACCCCAAGGCCGGCCGCACCGCCACCGCCAGCGCCGACCGGGTGATCGCCTTCGTGCGCGAACGCGGGCTCGAGGTCGAGTGGATCCTCGAGACCCATGCCCACGCCGACCACCTGTCGGCGGCGCCCTACCTCAAGCGCGAACTGGGTGGGCGCATCGCCATCGGCGAGCACATCCGCGCGGTGCAGGGCGTGTTCAAGCCCCTGTTCAATCTCGAACCCGGGTTCCGCCTCGACGGTTCGCAGTTCGACCACCTGTGCGCCGACGGCGAGCGCTTCGCGATCGGCGGACTCACCGCGACCGCGCTCCACGTTCCCGGCCACACTCCGGCCGACATGGCCTACCGCATCGGCGATGCGGTGTTCGTCGGCGATACGCTGTTCATGCCCGACGTCGGCACCGCGCGCTGCGATTTCCCCGGCGGCGACGCGCACCAGCTCTACCGCTCGATCCGCAAGCTGCTCGCGCTGCCCGGCGACACGCGTTTGTTCATGTGCCACGACTACCCGCCCGAGGGCCGCGAGGCGTGCTGGGAGACCACCGTGCAGGCGCAGCGCGAGGGCAACATCCACATCCGCGACGGCGTCGGCGAGGAGGACTTCGTCGCCATGCGCGAGGCGCGCGACGCCACGCTGGCGATGCCGGTGCTGATCTTGCCGGCGGTGCAGATCAATATCCGTGCCGGCGAACTGCCGCCGCCCGACGACAACGGCGTGCGTTACCTGAAGATTCCGCTCAATGCACTGTGAGCGGCACGCCATGAGCGGTACGCCATGAGCGGCGACAAGGAGGGCGCATGAACCCCTGGGACCAGAACTACGCCGGCGACGACTATCGTTACGGCACCCGCCCCAACGCCTTTCTGGTGGAACAGGCGCACCGCCTGCCGGCGGCCGCGCGCGTGCTGCTGCCGGGCGACGGCGAAGGGCGCAACGGCGTGTGGCTCGCGACCCGCGGCCACGCGGTGCGTTCCGTCGATGGCTCCGCGGTGGGGCTCGACAAGGCGCGCCGGCTCGCGGCGCGCCACGGCGTGGCGGTGGACACCGAGGTCGTCGATCTGGCGCAGTGGACGCCTGCGCCGCACAGCGTCGACGCGGTGGTGCTGACCTATGTCCATCTGCCGCCGGCGATCCGTGCGGCGGCGCACCGGCGCATCGCCGCCGCGCTGAAGCCCGGCGGCGTGCTGCTCCTCGAAGCCTTCCACCCGCGCCAGCTCGCCTATGCCAGCGGCGGCCCCCGCGATGCGGCGATGCTGTATGCGCTCGACACCCTGCGTGCGGACTTCGCAGGCCTGGCCGACGAGGAACTGGGCTGGGAAGGCGAGATCGTGCTCGACGAAGGGCCGCTGCACCAAGGCCCGGCATGGGTCACGCGCTGGGTTGGGTGTCGGGGGCGCGGAGCCTGAGGCTGTCGCCCGACCGGGGGCTCGGCCTCAGTGAAAGTCGCGGCTGCGCGCGGGCAGGGCGCCCAGCCAGGCGCTGAGATCGACGAGGCGGCGCGCGACCAGGTGGGTGACGCCGTCCCGGCTCTGCAGCTGGCCATAGACGCCGAGCAGGCGGGCGCCGAGCAGGGCGCGGCGCTGGCGCTCGCCGAGCGCGGCATGCACCACCACATTCACCAGTCCGGTTTCGTCCTCCAGGGTCACGAAGATCACCCCGCTCGCGGTGCCCGGGCGCTGGCGGCAGGTCACCAGGCCGGCGGCGCGGATCAGCGCGCGGTCGCCGGCGGCGGCAAGGCGCTCGGCGGGCACGAAGCGGCGG
>JAEWVQ010000133.1 GCA_023459095.1 Pseudomonadota bacterium
CTAGATCCGCCCAAAGGCCCACTCCATCGGCATCGCGATTCAGTTTAATGCATAAATGTTACAAACCGCTTCGGATCTTGCACAGTGCGTGGGCCGCGTGTTCACGCGCTCAGGACGGCGGCACAAACGACAACGGCACCGGAAATCCGGTGCCGTTGTCGTCGGGTGCGCGCGCCGCGACGCGGACGATCAAGCGCGCGCGGCGGCTCAGAACGGGATGTCGTCGTCGAAATCGCCGAAGCCGCCGCCCTGTGCAGGCGCCTGCTTAGCCGGCGGCGCTGCGGCCGGCCGGGCGGCCGGGCGCGGAGCGGGGGCGTCGTAACCGCCACCGTCGGACTGGCGCATGGACGGCGCATCGCCGCCCATGCCCTGGCGGCTGCCGAGCATCTTCATCTCGTCGGCGCGGATCTCGGTGGTGTAGCGGTCCTGACCGCTCTGGTCCTGCCACTTGCGTGTGCGCAGGCTGCCTTCGATGTACACCTGGCTGCCCTTCTTCAGGTACTGGCCAGCGATCTCGGCGAGCTTGCCGTAGAACGACACGCGGTGCCATTCGGTGGCCTCGCGGCGTTCGCCGGTCGCCTTGTCGCGCCAGTTCTCGGTGGTCGCCAGGCGGATGTTGCAGATTGCGTCGCCCGAAGGCGCGAAGCGGCTTTCCGGATCGGCTCCGAGGTTGCCGACCAGGATCACTTTGTTGACGGAAGCCATCCGGTACTCCTTTTCAAGACAGGGTTCAACTCCGCGCGGCGGCGTTGCGGAGCGGGGGAGGATGCATGCCGGCGGCGAGCGCCAGCCAGACCAGCGCCAGCGCGCCGCAGGCCAGGCTCACCGCGCCGGCGCCGTAGCGCTGGCCGAGCCAGCCGCCGAGCAGACCGCCGAGGAACAGGCCGATCGACTGCAGCGTATTGTAGACGCCCAGTGCCGTGCCCTTGGCCTGGGGCTGGGCGATGCGTGAAATCCACGACGGCTGGGTGGCCTCGAGGATGTTGAAGGCGACGAAGAACAGCGTGAGCAGCACGGCGAGCGCGAGCAGGCTGTCGCCGAAGGCATAGAGGCCGAACTGCACCAGGGCGAGCAGCGCCACCGCGGCATTGAAGACCGGCTTCAGACGGTTGCGCCGCTCGGCGGCGATGATCGCCGGCACCATGACCACGAAGGACACCAGCACCGCGGGCAGATAGATTTTCCAGTGCTCGCCCAGTGCGAGCCCGCCATGGGCGACCAGCGCTGCCGGCACCATCACCCACATCGTGGTCTGGATCAGGTGGAGCACGAACACGCCGAGATTGAGCCGCATCAACTGGCCGTCGCGCAGCACGCCGAGCAGGCTGCCGGCGGTGGCGCGCGGCACCGGCGGCGCTTCCGGCACCACCCACAGCAGCACCCCCATGGCGCCGAAGGCGAGCGCGCCGGTCAGCCAGAAAATGCCGTCCATGCCGATCGCGCCATAGAGCAGCGGCGCCGCCACCATGGAACCGGCGAACACGAGGCCGATGCTCGACCCGATCATCGCCATGACCTTGGTGCGGTGCTGCTCGCGGGTCAGATCGGCGGCGAGCGCGGTAACCGCGGCCGAAATCGCGCCCGCGCCCTGCAGCACGCGACCGACGATGATCACGTAGATGTTGTCGGCAAGTGCGGCGACCACGCTGCCGGCGACGAACAGGGCGAGACCGAAGAGGATCACCGGCTTGCGCCCGAAACGGTCGGAGGCCGCGCCGTAGGCAATCTGCAGACAGGCCTGGGTGAAGCCGTAGGCGCCGATCGCCAGCCCGACCAGGGTGAGGCTGTCGCCGCCGGGAATGCTGTGGGCGTGCACCGCGAACACCGGCAGGATCAGGAACAGGCCGAGCATGCGCAGCGCGAAGATCGCCGCCAGGCTGGCACCGGCGCGGCGCTCGGCGGCGGTCATCGCATCGCTTGCAGTAGGGGTCATGCAGGGGGCGGGCAAAAAAGGAAGCGATTCTAACATTGGCCCGCAGGGGCCTTCTCTCTTATAGTCGGCCGTTGCCTTTCGCGCACCGATCCCGCCATGGACGAAATCCGCATCCGCGGTGCCCGCACCCACAATCTGAAGAACGTCAGCCTCGACCTGCCCCGCAACCGGCTCACCGTGATCACCGGCCTGTCCGGCTCGGGCAAGTCGTCGCTGGCCTTCGACACGCTGTATGCCGAAGGCCAGCGACGCTATGTCGAATCGCTGTCGGCGTACGCGCGCCAGTTCCTGCAGCTGATGGAGAAGCCCGATGTCGATCTGATCGAGGGCCTGTCGCCGGCGATCTCGATCGAGCAGAAGGCGACCAGCCACAATCCGCGCTCCACGGTCGGCACCGTCACCGAAATCCACGACTACCTGCGCCTGCTCTACGCTCGCGCCGGCACGCCGCACTGCCCCGACCATCCGGAGCACGCGCTCGAAGCGCAGAGCGTGGCACAGATGGTCGATCACGTGCTGGCGCTGCCCGAGGACACCCGCCTGATGATCCTCGCGCCGGTGGTCAGCGGACGCAAGGGCGAGCAGCACGACCTGCTCGGCGAACTGCGCGCCCAGGGCTTCGTGCGCGTGCGTGTCGATGGCCAAGTGTGCGAGCTGGACGCGATGCCGGCGCTGGAGAAGGGCCGTCGCCACACCGTCGAACTCGTCATCGATCGCTTCAAGGTGCGCGCCGATCTGCGCGGGCGCATCGCGGAGTCGTTCGAGACCGCACTGACCCATGCCGACGGCCGCGCCATCGCGGTGGAAATGGACAGCGCGCGCGAGCACCTGTTCTCGGCGCGCTTCGCCTGCCCGATATGCAGCTTCGCGCTCGCCGAACTGGAGCCGCGACTGTTCTCGTTCAACAATCCGGCAGGCGCCTGCCCGACCTGCGACGGCCTCGGCCAGCTCGACTTCTTCGATCCCGCGCGCGTGGTCGCCCATCCCGAACTGTCGCTCGCCGCCGGCGCGATCCGCGGCTGGGACCGGCGCAACCCGTTCTACTTCGAGATGTTGAGCAGCCTCGCGCGCCACTACGGCTTCGATCTCGAACTGCCGTTCGCAACCCTCTCCGACAACGTGCGCAAGGTCGTGCTGCACGGCTCGGGGCGCGAGAAGATCGCCTTCCGCTACCTCAACGACACGGGCCGCACGGTGCCCAAGGAACACCCGTTCGAGGGCATCATTCCCAGCCTCGAACGGCGCTATCGCGAAACCGACTCCGCCGCGGTCCGCGAAGAGCTCGCCAAGCTCCGTGCCACCCGCCCGTGTCCGGCGTGCCACGCCACCCGCCTGCGCACCGAGGCGCGCCACGTGCTGCTCGGCGGCGCCGATCTGCCCCGCCTCAGCCGCCTGCCGCTCGCCGAATGCAAGGCCTTCTTCGACGACCTGCGCCTGAGCGGCCAGCGCGCACAGGTCGCCGAGAAGATCGTCAAGGAGATCGCCGACCGCCTCAGCTTCCTGATCAACGTCGGCCTCGACTACCTGTCGCTCGATCGCGCCGCCGATACGCTGTCGGGCGGCGAGGCGCAGCGCATCCGGCTGGCGAGCCAGATCGGCTCCGGCCTTACCGGGGTCATGTACGTGCTCGACGAACCTTCGATCGGCCTGCACCAGCGCGACAACGACCGCCTGCTCGCCACCCTGCGCCAGCTGCGCGACCTCGGCAACACCGTAATCGTGGTCGAGCACGACGAGGATGCGATCCGCGCCGCGGACTATCTCGTCGACATGGGCCCGGGGGCCGGTGAGCACGGCGGCCATGTCGTGGCCTGCGGCACCCCGGCCGAGGTGCTCGCGGCCACGACCTCGCTGACCGCGGACTACCTGTGCGGACGCCGTCGCATCGAACTACCGGGCGCACCCATCGCCCCCGACCCGGCCCGCCAGCTGCGCCTGTCCGGCGCACGCGGCAACAACCTCAAGTCGGTGACCCTCGAACTGCCCCTCGGCCTGCTCACCTGCGTGACCGGCGTCTCCGGCTCCGGCAAGTCGACGCTGATCAACGACACCCTGGCGGCGATCGCCGCGCGCGAACTCAACGGCGCCAGCATCGAGCCCGCGCCCTACGACGCGATCAGCGGGCTCGAGCTGCTCGACAAGATCATCAACGTCGATCAATCGCCGATCGGCCGCACCCCGCGCTCCAACCCGGCCACCTACACCGGCCTGCTCACCCCGATCCGCGAGCTGTTCGCCGGCGTGCCCGAAGCGCGCGCGCGCGGCTACGGCGCCGGCCGCTTCTCGTTCAACGTCAAGGGCGGGCGCTGCGAAGCCTGCCAGGGCGACGGTCTGATCAAGGTCGAGATGCACTTCCTGCCCGACCTCTACGTGCCCTGCGACGTCTGCCACGGAAAACGCTACAACCGTGAAACGCTGGAGATCCACTACAAGGGCAAAACCATCTTCGACGTGCTCGAAATGACCGTGGAGGAGGCACTGGCCTTCTTCCGCCCGGTACCAGCGGTCGCCCGCAAGCTCGAAACCCTGACCGACGTCGGCCTCGGTTACATCCGCCTCGGGCAGAGCGCCACCACGCTGTCGGGCGGCGAAGCGCAGCGCGTGAAGCTCGCCCTAGAGCTGTCGAAGCGCGACACCGGACGCACCCTGTACATCCTCGATGAACCCACCACCGGCCTGCACTTCCACGACATCGCCCTGCTGCTCAAAGTCTTGCATCGGCTGCGCGAGCACGGCAATACCGTGGTCGTCATCGAACACAACCTCGACGTGATCAGGACCGCAGACTGGGTGATCGATCTCGGCCCGAAGGCGGCGACGGCGGCGGCACGATCTTGTGCGCGGGCACCCCGACAACGGTCGCCGCCACCGCCACGAGCCATAC
>JAEWVQ010000134.1 GCA_023459095.1 Pseudomonadota bacterium
CTGCTCGGTCTGGCCGAGTTCGCGGCGCGCGGCATGGACGGTGGTTTCGGCCATCGCGCGCGCCGATTCGGCATCGGGGACGCGGTCGGCGATCTCGGCGTGGCGCGCCTCGGCCTGCTCGGCGCGCATCGCCGCGTTCTCGGCGAGGTCCTGCCAGCGCTCGCGGTCGGCGCCGAGCGCCTCGCGGCGCGCGCGCCAGTGCGCGTGATCGAGGTCGAGCTGGGCGATGCGCGCTTCGAGCCGCTTGCGCGCCTCGGCCAGGTGCTGCAGTTCGGTTTCCAGCCGGGTGACTTCGGCGCTGACCGCGAACAGGTCGCTCTGCGCGCCGTGCACCGCCTCGGAGGCCTCGAAATGCGCGTCGCGCGCAGCCTCGACCGCGGCTTCGAGCTCCTGCAGGCGGGCGCTGTCGGTGTCGATGCGCGCGCTGTTGTGCTTGAGCGCCTCGACCACGCGCTCATGCTCGGCGCGCGCCTCGTTGCGCTTGAGCAACCACAGCAGCTGCTGCTTCTCGACGTGCGCGGCGTTCAGTGCGCGGTAGCGTTCGGCGACCTCGGCCTGCGCCTGCAGGTGGCCGATGCGCTCGCCGAGCTCCATGCGGATGTCGTCGAGGCGGGCGAGGTTGTCGCGCGCGTCGGCCAGGCGGTGTTCGGTTTCCTTGCGTCGTTCGCGGTACTTGGTGACGCCCGCGGCCTCTTCGAGAAAGCCGCGGATGTCCTCGGGCCGCGCCTCGATGATGCGCGAGATCATGCCCTGCTCGATGATCGCGTAGGCGCGCGGCCCCAGGCCGGTGCCGAGGAAGAGGTCGATGACGTCCTTGCGCCGCACATGGACGTTGTTGATGTAGTAGCTCGACTCGCCGCTGCGGTCGAGCACGCGCTTGACCGAAATCTCGGCGTAGCGCGACCACTGCCCGGCGGCGCGTCCCTCGGCGTTGTCGAACACCAGCTCGACGCTCGCGCGCGACACCGGCTTGCGCGTGGTCGAACCGTTGAAGATCACGTCCTGCATCGACTCGCCGCGCAGCGCCGAGGCGCGCGTCTCGCCCAGCACCCAGCGCACCGCATCGATGATGTTCGACTTGCCGCAGCCGTTCGGCCCGACCACACCCACCAGGTTGCCCGGGGTGAGCACGGTGGTCGGATCGACGAAGGTCTTGAAGCCGGCGAGTTTGAGCTTGGACAGGCGCACGTCGGGAAGCGGGGCAGCGGAATTGCAGCGGGTGGGCGGATCTGGCGGAGGGCGGTGTGCAGGGGCTGCGAGGCGGTGCCGAAAGGGTGCCGGAAGGCGCGCCATGATAACATCTTCGGCCTTTCCGACCGCCCCGCCCGGCCGTCGCCGCGGCGGAAATTGTGCCAAAGTGAATCCGAATCTAGACCGCCTCCAGACCTACCCGTTCGAGAAGCTGCGCGCGCTGTTCGCCGGCCTCGTCCCGCCTGCCGGACTGGCCCCGATCCGCCTCTCCATCGGCGAGCCGCAGCACCCGACGCCGGCCTTCATCCGCCAGGCGCTGGTCGACAACCTGGACGGCCTGTCGACCTACCCCAACACCCCCGGCAGCGACGCCCTGCGCGGCGCCATCGCCAGCTGGCTGGCGCGCCGCTACGGCATTCCGGCGCCCGATGCGGCGACCCAGATCATTCCCGTCAATGGCACCCGCGAGGCCCTGTTCGCCTTCGCCCAGTGCGTGGTCGACGGCACCCGCCCCGGCGCCAAGGTGCTGTGCCCGAACCCGTTCTACCAGATCTACGAGGGTGCGGCGCTGCTCGCCGGCGCCGATCCGGTGTTCCTCAACAACCTGCCGGAAAACCGTTTCGGCTCCGACTTCGACGCCGTGCCCGAGGCGCTGTGGCGCGACGTGCAGCTCGTCTATGTGTGCTCGCCGGGCAACCCCACCGGGCGCGTGCTCGACCTCGACGAATGGCGCCGGCTGTTCGAACTCTCCGACCGCCACGGCTTCGTGATCGCCGCCGACGAGTGCTACTCGGAGATCTATTTCGACGACGACGCCCGCCCGATCGGCGGCCTGGAGGCGGCGCATCGCCTGGGGCGCACCGACTATCGCAACGTGGTGATGTTCTCCAGCCTGTCCAAGCGCTCCAACGTGCCGGGGCTGCGCTCGGGCTTCGTCGCCGGCGACGCCGCGATCCTGAAGAAATTCCTGCTCTACCGCACCTACCAAGGCTGCCAGATGAACCCGGCGGTGCAGGCGGCCTCGGTCGCGGCGTGGAACGACGAGGACCACGTCGCCGAGAACCGCCGGCTCTACCGCGAAAAGTTCGCGCGCGTCACCCCGCTGCTCGCGCCCTGGCTCGACACCCAGGTGCCCGACGCCGGCTTCTACCTGTGGGCCAACGTCGGCAAGTGCTCGACGCTGTCGGACACCGAGTTCGCCCGCCGCCTGCAGGCTGAATATAATGTGACGGTCCTGCCCGGCAGCTTTCTCGCCCGCGAGGCCGACGGCATCAACCCCGGTGCCGGCTTCGTGCGCATCGCCCTCGTTGCCGACACCGCCGAATGCGTGGAAGCGGCCGAGCGCATCATCGCTTTCTGTAAAACCCTCTGAGAGAACCCCGCAATGCAAGCTCTGCAAAAGATCATCGACGACGCCTTCGAAAACCGCGCCAGCCTGTCGCCCGCCGCCGCCCCGGCGGAAGTGCGCGACGCGGTCGCGCAGGTGATCGCCGGCCTGGACGCCGGCACCCTGCGCGTCGCCGAGAAGAAGGACGGCCAGTGGGTGGTCAATCAGTGGATCAAGAAGGCCGTGCTGATCTCCTTCCGCCTGCGCGACAACGAAGTGATGGCGGCCGGTTCGCTCAACTTCTTCGACAAGGTGCCGACCAAGTTCGGCGACTACACCCCGGAGCAGTTCCAGCAGGGCGGCTTCCGCGTGGTGCCGCCGGCAGTGGCGCGCAAGGGCAGCTTCATCGGCAAGAACGTGGTGCTGATGCCGTCCTACGTGAACATCGGCGCCTACGTCGATGAGGGCACCATGGTCGATACCTGGGCCACCGTGGGTTCGTGCGCGCAGATCGGCAAGAACGTGCACCTGTCGGGCGGCGT
>JAEWVQ010000135.1 GCA_023459095.1 Pseudomonadota bacterium
CCGGCAGTTCGCTCGCCACCTCGCTGCAGCGCCTGTCCTCCGGCCTGCGCATCAACAGCGCCAAGGACGACGCCGCCGGCCTCGCGATCTCCGAGCGCTTCACTGCGCAGATCAAGGGTCTGAATCAGGCCACCCGCAACGCCAATGACGGCATCTCGCTGGCGCAGACCGCAGAAGGCGCGCTCGCCTCGTCCGGCGACATCCTGCAGCGCATCCGCGAACTCGCGGTGCAATCGTCCAACGCCACCAATTCGGCGTCCGACCGCAAGGCGCTCAACGACGAAGTCAACGCGCTCACCTCCGAGTTGAACCGCATCGCGCAGACCACCGAGTTCAACGGCAAGAAGCTGCTCGACGGCTCCTTCACCTCGGCCGACTTCCAGGTCGGCGCCAACGCGGGCCAGATCATCACCGCGACCTCGGCCAACTTCTCGACCACCGCTTACGGCAACTACCGGATCGGCGGCCAGGCCGCGACCACCACCGGCGGCGCCGGCGATCTCACCGTGGGCAGCGGCGTGGGTGCGAACCAGGCCCTGCTCGACACCGGCACCTCCGCCAACACCAGCACCGGGCTGACCATCAACGGCGCCTACGGTTCGGAGACGATCTCGTACGCCGCGGGCTCGAGCGCCAAGGACGTGGCGGCGAAGATCAATGCCCAGACGCAGAACACCGGCGTGACCGCCTCGGCGAAGACCGTCGTGGAAATGGACTCCTTCGCCTCCGGCGCGTCCTACACCATCGACCTGGCCTCGAACAACGCCACCGGCCAGGCGCAGACGCTGTCCTTCAGCATCGGCAGCGCCGGCACCAGCGACGACTACTCGGCCGCGATCAACGCCTTCAACGACGTCTCCGCCAAGACCGGGGTCACCGCGAAGCTCAATGAATCCGGCGACGGCATCGTGCTGACCAACGCTGAAGGCCAGGACATCCGCATCCTCAACAAGTCTACCGATGCGGGCAGCACCTTCGGCCTCAGCGACGAGAGCGGCGACGTCCTGAGTGCGAGCATTGCGGCGAACTCCGCCGGGACCTTCGGTACCGACGACGCCTTCGTCAGCGGTCAGCTCACCTTCGACTCCGACCGTTCCTTCAGCGTCGTCGATGCCAATGCCGGCGCCACCGCGTTCCTCACCACCGCGGGCGCCACCGCGAGCCAGCTGCAGGCGGTCTCCGAACTCGACGTCAGCACGGTCGATGCCTCCAACCGCACGCTGGCCATGGTCGATTCCGCACTCGCGTCGATCAACAGCCAGCGCGCCAAGTACGGTGCCCTGCAGTCGCGCTTCGAGAACACCATCGCCAACCTGAGCACGACCTCGGAAAACATGTCGGCCTCGCGCAGCCGCACCCGCGACACCGACTTCGCCTCCGAGACCGCGAACCTGACTCGTGCGCAGATCCTGCAGCAGGCCGGCACCGCGATGCTGTCGCAGGCCAACGCCCTTCCGCAGCAGGTACTGTCGCTGCTCGGCTAACCCCCGGCATTGACGGTGTAGCATGACCCGGCGCGGGGCTCGCAAGAGTCTCGCGCCGTTGCCATCTCAAGGAGATGAATCATGAGCATCCAGTCGATCGGCAGCGGCATCCCCGAAACCGCGCGCGTGCTGTCGCAGGCCAGCCAGCCCCCCCTCCCCGTGGCCCAGCCCGCGCCCGAAGCGGTGGCCCTGGGCAACGATACCGCCGCAGTGGGCGCGGTCAGCACCACGGTCGCCGCCGCACCGTCGCCTGCGGCCGCGCAGCCTGAAATGAGCCAGATCGTCCAGGCGGTCGAAGAGATGCGCAATGCCATCGCTCCAGTGGCACAGAACTTGCAATTCTCGATCGATGAAGATATCGGCCGTACCATCGTCAAAGTGGTGGATGCCTCCACCGACGAGGTCATCCGCCAGATTCCATCGGAAGAAATCGTCGCCATCGCCAAGGCGATGAACAAACTGCAGGGCCTGCTGATCCAGCAGGAAGTCTGAGCGACACACAGGAGAGCACACCATGGCAAGCATCACTTCCGCCGGTCTCGGCTCGGGGCTCGACGTCCAGGGGCTGGTCGACAGCCTGATGGCGTACGAAAAGCGCCCGCTGCAACTGCTCGCGACCAAGGAAGGCAGCTACCAGGCCAAGCTGTCGGCCTTCGGCCAGATCAAGAGTACGCTCTCCGCGCTGCAGACCGCGACCACCGCGCTCAATGACGCAAGCAAGTTCTCCGCAACCAAGGCCACGGTGAGCGGCAAGGGCTTCACCGCCTCCTCATCGAGCGGCGCGGCGAGCGGCAACCATAGCGTGGAGGTCTTCGCGCTGGCGAAGACCCAACGCATCGCCACCAGCGCCACCACCGAATTCGCCCCCAGCGGCCCCGGCAAGCTGACGATCAGCTACGGCAAGGTCGAAGGCGGCAGCTTCGTCGCCGATGCCGACGCCGATCGCTCGGCCACGCTGGACTTCACTGGCTCGACCATCGAGGAGTTGCGCGACGCGATCAATGCCGACACCAAGCTCGGCATCAAGGCCAGCGTGGTCGACAACGGCAGCA
>JAEWVQ010000136.1 GCA_023459095.1 Pseudomonadota bacterium
GGCCGTGGCCGTCATCGTGCCCGCCGCCCTCGCCGGGCGTGCCGGCGAAGCCGAATGCGGGGGCGAACTGGCGCAGGCGGGCGCCGTGCTCGCGCTCGAGGCGGGCGAGGCTGTCGCGCGCGCCGAACAGCTGTTCGAGTTGCAGCGCCGAGCGCGCCGCGCGCAGCAGGGCGGCGCGGTCTTCGTCGCGGCAGCCGTGCTGCCAGTAGAGCAGGGCAAGGGCGCGCGCCTCGGGGCCATCGGCGAGCAGGCCGGCGGCGCTTTCCATGCGCACCAGGGCCTGCACCAGGAGCGCGGCATCGTGGTCGTGCACGCCCTTCTGGTAGCCCTCGTGGTAGCGCGGCGCGGTGAATTCGCGCAGCGCATCAAGCACGCGCGGGTGCGCGCTGATCTCGCCGTCGCCCACGCACAGGGCTTCGAGGCTGGCGCGATCGAGCGCGGCGCTGCCGGCATGCACGGCGTCGAGCAGGCTGCCGGCCAGATATTCGGCGCGGTACAGCGTGGCGCTCTCCGACACCAGCGCCTGATCCCACCACGGGCGCAGGGCGTCGAGGCGGGCGTCGACGACCGCGGCGAAGTAGTCGGTGCCGTTGAGGTGGTAGGCGAGGCCGCCGTCGCGCGGCACCAGGGTGAGATCCAGCGGCTGGCGGTTGACGGTGAACGCGTGGCGCCCGAAGCGGATGCTCTGACCGTCGTCGGCGGCAAGTTCGCGGCGGTCGCGCACCGCGCGCAGGGCCTGGTCGCGGGCGGTCTTGAGGCGGGTGTCGAGGTCGTCGGCGGCGATGTCGTCGCCGAGCGCGCGCAGCGCTTCGACCTGCTGGCGCAGTTTGGCGAGCAGGGCGTCGGCGGCGAAGTAGCCGTGCACCTGGTCGAGTTCGGTGAATTGGGCGACGCGCCGCGGAATGCCGTCGAGGATGCGTGCGGCCGCCGCGGCGAGCGCCTGGGCGCGGCGCTGGCGGGCTTCGAGCAGGCTCTGGCGGCGCGCGGAGAGCGCTTCATAGACCGCCTCGCGCTTGGCGGCGATGTCGGCGGTATAGGTGTCGTGCTCGGCGAAGCGGCCTTCGAGTTCCTCGAGCTGGGCGAGCAGGCGGGTGAGCGCGTCGTCGCACTTCTCCGGGGTGTCGGCAAGTTCGAGGGCGTTCTCCACAGCCTGGCCGAAGAGCTTGAACTGGGCGCCGAACTCGGCTGCGGCCTCGTTGGCGCCGAGGGCGCGGCGGCGGTTGCGCGCTTCGGCGCGGATGCGGTTGACCTCGGCGTAGAGCGCCGACACCTGGTCGAGGATGCGGGTGCGCACCACCGCGTCGCCGCCGGGCAGGGCGCCGATGTGGCCGGTGAGCAGGTCGAGGCCGGCGGCGGTGGCGTCGAGCTCGCCGAGCACGGTGGCGAGGGCCGCACTGGTGGTTGCCGCGGGCAGTGTCGCGGCGATGCGTTCGAGTTCGCGGTGCTGGGGGTCGAAGGCGCGCTCTTCGGCGAGAAAGCGCAGCGCGCGCTCGCCGACCCGGGTCTGCTCGGCGGCAAGCGCGGCGTCCATGGCGTCGACATGGGCGCCATCGACGTAGCGCAATTCCTTGAGCCCTTGCAGGCGACCGCGCTGTTCGCCGAGCTGGCCGAGGGCGCGCACGAAATCGTCGGGGTGCTGCCAGCGCAGCGCGGCGATGTCGGTGACGAGGGCGTGCTGGCGGTGTTCGGCGTCGGCCACCGCGCGCGCGCTATCGCGGCGGATGCTCTCGACCTTGTCGAACTCGTCGAGGGTGGCGCGGGCGCCGTCGGCGATCGCGCGCAGCTCGGCCTCGAGGCCGCCGGCCTCGGCGGCGTCGAGCCAGAAGAAGGCGTCGAGTGCGCGCTCGCACTGGCGGATCAGCGCCTCGTAGGCGGTGCGCGTCGGCGTCTGTTCGCCGACCGCGCGTGCGATCGCGTTCAGTTCGGCGATGCCGCGCACCAGCTCGGGGTTGCCGACGCGGGCGAAGAAGCCGTGGCCCTGCGTGCTGGCGGCAGCGTGTTCCTCGCTCGCGAACGGGGTTTGCCACAGCTGCATCGGATGGTTGCGCACCGGCTCCGGGCCTTCGGCCTGAAACACGAGCATGCGGCCGTCGTCGAAGCGCGCGTAGCCGTTGCAGACGATGGGGCTGCCCAGCGACTTGTCGATCAGGTTGTACGAGAACAGCGCGTAGTGGCCGGGGCCGGGGCGGTAGAAGACGTAGAGCACGTCCTCGCCGTTGGGCGAGCGCAGCATGCGCTTGAAGCGCAGTTCGCCGACGATCTCGGCGGGCAGGTCGAAGCGCTTGTATTCGCCGGACTGCAGGTAGTAGCCGCCGGGAAAGATGATGCCGTGGTCCTCGGGCAGCTGCACACAGGAGCGGCCGATGGCGTCGATGCGCGCGACCTGGCGGGTGCGCGCGTTGTACACCAGGTAGCGCTCGTCCTTCTCGCGGTAGGGGCGGATGCGCAGCAGGATGAGCGCGCCCAGCTGCGCCCAGGCGATCTCGGCGTCGGCCAGCGCCTGATTGCGGTCTTCCACCGGCTCGCGGTAGATGCCCAGGCCGCTCTCGGTGTTGTTCTCGATCTTGACCGTGAGGTCGCCGCCGATGGTCTCGACGAACACGGTGTCGAGGATGTTGACGTGCGGATGCTTGCCGCCGACGTGGTTGTCGCGCGTGGTCGGCGTCCACTCGAAGTCGTGGGTCGGCGGCAGGGCGATGTCGCGTTCGCCGCGGTTGTCGAGGTAGCGCAGGCTGCCGTCGGCCTCGAGCGCCCAGCGGAACACGCGCAGGTCGTGCAGTTGCTGGCCGATCTGGAAGGCGGCAAGGAGCTTTTGCTGGTGCACGCGGAGCTGGATCAGGCTCGCCTGCTTGTAATAGGCGTAGAGCTCGCGGAAGTCGGCGACGAAGCGCGGGTCGTCGAGGAAGCTGCCGGCGAGCGGCACGCTCTCCAGTTCCTCGGCGCCGTCCTGCGTCGCCAGCCGGTAGAGGGCGAACACGTCGCCGACCGCGGTTTCCTTGCGCAGGCCGATGAACACGTTGTAGCCGAACAGCAGCAGTTCGCCGATGCGCACGATGTCGCGCGCGGTGCAGTTGTTCTCGGTGCGCGCCCGCGTGCGCATCACCAGCGCCTGCTCGGCGCGGCCGAACTCGGCGAGGCGCGCGTCGTTGAGGCTGCGTACCTTGGCCGTCAGGGCGCCGCCCTGCTCGGCGAGGCGCTTCTTCAGCAGCTCGTAGCTGCCGCTGTCGGCAACCAGGGCGTCGGTGGTGTCGCCGGGCGGAAGCGTCGTCGATTCAGTCATGTCTGGAAGAAAATCGCTTCAAAGGAGCTGATACCACTTAGGGCCGAATTGCAGAGAGATCGACCACCCAGAGTTGCAGGCCTGTCGGTGCGGGAAAGTTCATTGGAATCGCGTCGAGCGCAAAGGGCAGGGATGAGGGAGTGCTTAATGGGGTATCCATTGCGCCTGCCGCGCTTGCCAGATCAATGGCAAGTTTGAGATAGCGCCGCAGCAACAATAGCGGCGGGAAGGTGCCTTTTTTTCCCATCCATTCGAGGACATCGCTCGCGCTCTTTGCGCTATTGCATGAGCGGCAGGCCCACACGAGGTTGTCACCCGTATCGCTGCCGCCCTTGCTCTGGGGGATCAGATGATCGACCGTCAGCGCCTCAGTGCTGCCGCAATAGCAGCAACACTGAGGGAGCGTCATTTTCAACCTCTCGTCATCGACCAGTGAGCCCGGTTGCATGGTCCCGCTGCACAGGCCCTTGTACAGCCTGCTGCGGATCATGAAATGAACTCTGCCGTACTTTTCAGCATTGTTGCTGAGTGCGGCATGGGCCATTGCCAGGTTCGCATACGACCAGTAAAGCAACTCGCCAATGGTGCTTGGTTGCATGATTCACCCCGCTGTCGGTGCGATGTCCCGGAGCGCTGCTTACTTGCGCAGGCCGTCGAGCAAGGTGCCGAGCGCCGCCTTCTGGGTGTCGTCGCCGTCGCGCAGCACCTTGGTGAGCAGCGCGGCGACCGACAGGTTCTGCAGTTCGCCGGCGGAGTTGCCGAGCGCGCCGACGATGTCGCGCACGTCGCCGACCATGTCGCGCTCGCCGGCGAGGTGATCCTTGAGGCCGATCTGCAGGGTGTTGCTCTTGGCGATCGCGCCGTCGATGCCCTTGCCGACGGCGAGCGCGTTGACGAAGCGCTCGAAGTAGTCGCCCTGGCCGCCGACGATGTCGATGCGGGCGTTGGCGAGCGCGGTGCCGAGCACCTCGGCCTGTTCGCGGGCGATCCCGGTCTGCGCCTCGATCGCCTTCAGGGTCTGGATGTGGGCGTTCTCCAGCTGCATGCGGAATTCCTCGTGGGCGCGGGTGTCCGCGCTCATCGCCGACATGGCCTCGAATTTCTCGCGCAGGCCGCGGGCTTCGGCCTGGAAGCGGGCCGCGATCACGCGCGCTTCGGCCTCCCCGGTTTTCACCGTGGCTTCGGCGTCGGCACTGCGCACCTGGACGTCGGCGAGGCCGAGCTTTTCCTTGCCGAGCGCCTCGGCTTCGAGGCGGGCCTGCAGGGCTTCGGCTTCGGCATGGCCGTAGCGGGTGACGGCCTCGGCTTCGGCGATCTTGACCTTGGCATCGACCAGGCCCTGTTTCTCCTTGGCGTCGGCGTTCACCAGCTGCACGCGGGCTTCGGCGAGGCCGGGTGCGGCAGCGATCGCCTCCATGCCCTCGGCTTCGCGCTTCTTGGCCTCGGCCTGCTTTTCGGCGACCTTGAGCCGCGCCTCGGCCAGGGTCAGCTCCTCGGCGGCCTTGTGGTGGGCGCGGCGTTCCTCGGCTTCGGCGGCCTTCACGTCCATCACCATCTTCTCCTCGGCCTGGCCTTCGGCGAGGATGATGGTCGATTTCTTGGTGCGGTCGGCCTCGGCCACGGTGCGCAGCTCCTTGATCGCCTCTTCCTGTTCGGCCACCGTGCGTTCGACCACGATGCGCTCGCGGATGACGTCGGCGATCGCCTTCTTCTGCACTTCGACCGCCTTCTCTTTCTCGATCTGCTGCAGGGTGACTTCCTTCTCGCGGTCGACGATCTCCAGCTCGCGCGCGCGGGTGACCTTTTCTTCCTCGATGGCGACGGCGCGCTTGCGGTTGTTCTCGGCGACCTCCTTCTCGCGCTGCACGTTCTCCTGCTGCACGGTGATCGCCTGCTCCGCCTGCAGGCGGGCGAGTTCGGCCTTGGTGTGTTCCTCGGCGCGGATGCGTGCCGTTTCGGCTTCCTCGCGCGCCTTCACCGAGGAAATCTCGCGCTGCTGGCGGGCCTCGGCGTCGGCCTGCTGACGTTCGAGCTCGAGCAG
Organism: Pseudomonadota bacterium; assembly: GCA_023459095.1. Taxonomy (GTDB): domain Bacteria; phylum Pseudomonadota; class Gammaproteobacteria; order Burkholderiales; family Rhodocyclaceae; genus JAEWVQ01. Next base: position 5,322 of record JAEWVQ010000136.1, read on the forward strand.
GGTCTCGCGGGTCTCGACGTCCTTCTTCTTGATCTGCATTTCCTCGTTGCGGCGCAGCTCGTTGGTGCGCACGCTCTCGGTGGCGGTCAGCTCGGTGATCTTCTTGATGCCCTGGGCGTCGAGGATGTTGTTGGGGTCGAGCTTGGCGAGCGGGGTTTGCTCCAGGTAGTCGATGGCGGCGTCTTCGAGCACGTAGCCGGAGAGGTCGTCGCCGATCTGGCGGATGATCTCGTCGCGGAAACGGTCGCGCGCCTGGTAGAGCTCGACGAAGTCCATCGCTTTGCCGACAGTCTTGAGCGCCTCGGAGAACTTGGCGGAAAAGAGTTCCTCCAGCGTCTCGTGGTTGGAGGCGCGCTCGCAGCCGATGCCCTGGGCGACCTTGAGCACGTCTTCGGCGGTCTTGTTCACGCGCACGAAGAACTTGACCTTGATGTCGGCGCGGATGTTGTCCTGGCAGATCAGGCCCTCGTTGCCGGTACGGTCGATCTCGATGGTCTTCAGCGAGATGTCCATCATCTCCGCCTTGTGGATGACGGGGTAGACCATGCGCCCGGTGAAGGTCACCTCGGGCTCGCTGCGCAAGGTATTGACGATCATCGCGTAGCCCTGCTCGACCTTGCGGTAGAGCTTGGCGAACAGTGCGAACAGGCCAAGCAGCAGGGCGGCGAGGATGCCGGCGGCGATGTAGATGGGCGTCATGGATTCCCCTTCTTCCTTCGGGTGTGGTGGCGGGTGGTGGGTGGCAGTGGTGATCGTGACGAGGGGCCGGCGGTCGCCGGCCGCTTCAGTCGGCGGGTGGCGCCTGGACGCGGTAGCGCGCGCTGGCGGCGTCGTAGTCGATGATGATCGCGGTGGCGCCGCGCACCAGGCTGTTCGGGCTGTCGGCGAACACGCGGATGTTGTAGCTGGCGCCGCGGCTGGCGACTTCGGCGCGGCCGAAACGCTCGTCCACGCTGCGGGTGAGGATGCGGCAGGGCTGGCCGACGAGGGCGGCATTGGAGATCGCGCCGTGGGTCACGAACAGCCGGCGCAGCGGCCGCACCGCCGCGGCGGCGAGCGGAATCGCGAGCGCGAGCGCGCCGACGAGCACGGCGCTGCCGGCGGCCAAACGCAGCACCGCGGTCGGCACCAGCGGCAGCAGCCACATGCCGGCGAGGCAGGACAGGGTCCACGCGCTCAGCACGAGCAGGCTCACCACCACCGAGAACGGCACGCCGCCGAGGCCGAAGGCGATCAGGTAGCCGGCGACGGTGCCGATGTCGGCGGCGTCGGCATCGACGCTGAGGTCGATGCCGCCGTCCTCGAAGTCGATCAGCCCGATCATCGCCAGCAGCCAGTAGAACAGCACCACGCCGAGGAGGGCGGTGTAGATCGCGGTGGGGTAGCCGAACACGGCGGTGGCGAAGCTGCCCATGATGGGTCCTGTGGCGGGAGGCGTCGTGGAAGGGAGCCGGGGGGCGTGGGGGCTAGCGGGGTGCGGCGAAGGCGATCAGTTCGCGGGTGACGCGCTCCTTGATCGCCAGCCGGTCGTCGGCGTCGACGCCGTAGCGCGCGCCGAGCACGGCGTAGTCGTCCGGGGTCAGCGACACGGTGAGGCGCGGGCGCTTGGGGCGGCGGGTGACCGGCAGGCCGAGCACGCGGCGGATCTGGTCCGAGGTCGACAGCTGGTTGTCGAAGGCGGCGCGGCGTACCGCATCCAGCACCGTAGCCTCGACGTCGAACGCCACCTGCACGGCACGGATCGCCGCGTCCGACCCCTGCCAGCGCGCCGGCTTGCGCGGGCCGCTCACCGCCCCCTCTCCGCGCTCACTGGCCGGTTTCGCTCGTGGCGCCGGCGTCGCCCGCAGATGCTGCGCGGCGGGCGCGGATGCGCTCCATGGCGCGGCGCTGGCGCTCGCCGTCGGTGCCGATGCCGGCCTCGGCGAGCTTGGTTTCCAGGGCCTTGAGACCGAGTTCCTTGTCGAGTGCATCGGCGGCGGCCATGCGGTCGGCGAGGTCTTCGTGGCGGCGCTTGATGCGTTCGAGCGATTCGCGCGCACTCACCAGCTTGGAGCCGCTGGCGCCGATGTTGTCGGAGATCGAGCGCGTCGCGCGGTACACGCTCTCGGTGGTGCGCGCCATTGCCACTTCACGCTCGTGTTCGCGCACCTTGGCCTCGGCGGCCTTGATCAGCTCCTTGAGCTTGCCGACCTGCAGCGCGTAGTCGGCATGGGCGCGGGTCTGCTCGTCGAGCTCGGCTTCGAGCGCGGCGACCTTGGCGGCGACCTCCTCGGCGAGCGTCTCCTTGCCCTTGTTCAGGGCATCGACGGCGAGGCCTTCGAGGCGCAGCGTATCGGCGCGCAGGCGCTCGATCTCGCGTGCGCTCTGCATCTCCTTGGCCATCACGCCGGTCAGTTCGCCGCGCGCCTTCAGGATCGCGTTGCGGGCATCGACGATCTCCTGCTCGTAGATGCGGGTGGCGTTGGCGTCGATCACGCTCTCGCCGAGTTCGCGCGCGCTGCCGCGCAGCAGGGTGAGGATCTTTCCGATCACGCTCATCTTCGCCTCCTTCAGGCCAGGTATTCGGACAGCGCATCGAGCGCGTCCAGCGCGTTGTCGCTGAGCGCGGCAACGTCATGGGCGATGTCCTCGACGCGGGCGTCATGGGCGAGAGCGCCGAACAGCACGTAGCGGCCGTCTACGCGGCCGAACGAGGACAGGGGGATCGACAGGTTGAGGTCGAGCAGGGCTTCGAGCAGCTCGGTACGGCGCGCCGGCAGCACCTCGGCCTCGCCCCACAGATAGCAGATGCACAGCGTCTGCGCCTCGGAGGCGGTGATGAAGATGGGCAGCTCCTCGCGGCCGCCGATGACCACCTGGATCACCGGCACCGAGCCGGGAATCGGCTGCAGGCTGACGCTTGCGCCGCCGAGGCGGGCGGCGACGAGGATGTCGAGCCCGGCGATCCGTTCTTGCAGCGATTTCATCGTTTCTCCCCCTGATGTCGTGTCGACCACGTTCGGATGCAATCTAGGTAGCCCGACATAAAATGTCAAGACATTTTATGTCGGGCGCGCCTTCATGTCTCGCCGGCGGTTGGGGGTGCCCCCGCCCGCAATGGCGTGCGCGCCGCGGCGCCGCGATTATGCTTCTGTAATCAATCGGCGGGGAGGGGCGGGATCGGGCCCGCGGCGCGCTCAGGCGTTCTTGCGCTTCTGCCACAGCACGTCGCCGCGGCCGCCCGCGCGATTGAGCACGCGGCCGAGGACGAACAGCAGGTCGGAGAGGCGGTTGAGGTACTGGCGCGGGCCGTCGTTCACCGCTTCTTCCTCGGCGAGCGCCACCAGCGCGCGCTCGGCGCGCCGGCATACGGTGCGGGCGTGGTG
>JAEWVQ010000137.1 GCA_023459095.1 Pseudomonadota bacterium
CGCCACCCCCAGCCCCACCGCGAGCGGCCAGCCGGCGGCGAGCGCGAACAGGAACAGACAGATGAGGACCGCGCCGATCATGACCGCCTCCCCAGCAGGCGACCGACGAGGCGCAGACTCACCCACACCGACAACAGCGGCATCCACACCGTGTACCACCATTGCGGCACGCCGAGCGCCGGCGAGGTTTCCTCGAAGCGGTACTGGTCCCAGGTCAGGCGCGCCGCGTACCAGGCGATGAAGGCGAACAGCGCCAGGGTGACGAGCACCGACAGCCGCTCGGCGCGGTGCCGCCAGCGCGCGGGCAGGCGCTCGACGACGAAGGTGACGCGGATGTGGCGGTCGGCGACGAAGGCGGTGATCGAACCGAAGAAGGACAGCACCAGCAGCAGCGCGATCGAGAACTCCTCGGTGGCGGCGAAGGACTGCGCGGTGAGGTAGCGCGCGGCGACGTTGCCGAGCGTGATCAGCACGATCAGCCCCATCACCACGCCGGTGAGGATCTGCTCGACGGAGAGCGAGGGCGGCGGAGCCTGTTCCGGCACCGGCGATTCGGATGACATGAATGCGAACCTTCAAACGGAACCGGGCAGGCCGGCGACGGCGCTGCCCGGAACGGGGAACGAAACCTGCGCACCGCAACGGCCGCAGGACAAGCGCGCTCAGCGGCGGGCGATGTCTTCCTCGGCCTGCTTCACCAGGTCGTTGCCGACCTTGCCCGCCCACTCCTTATAGACGCTGGCGGTCGCCTTGCGGAAAGCGTCGCGCTCGGCCTCGTTGAGGCGCACCACGGCGACGCCGTTGCCCTCGATCTCCTTCAGCGTCGCATCGTCGCCCGCGGCAATGCCGGCGCGCGCGCGCGCCGTCTGCTCCTGCGCGGCCTGCAGCGCAGCCTCGCGCACCAGCTTCTGGTCGGCCGCGCTCCAACTGTTCCACACGTTCTTGTTCACGACGAAGATCAGCGGATCGGCAACGTAACCCCACAGCGTCAGGTGCTTCTGGCCGACCGTGTGCAGCTTGGCGGCGTTGAACACGGCGAGCGGGTTCTCCTGGCCGTCGACGGCACCGGTGGCCATCGCCGGCTGGGCGTCGGCCCAGCTCATCTGCGTCGGATTGGCGCCAAGCGCGGTGAAGGTGGCGAGGAACAGCGGCGAGCCGACCACGCGCATCTTCATGCCCTTGAGGTCTTCCGGCGTGCGGATCGGCTTCTTCGAGTTCGACACCTCGCGGAAACCGTTCTCGCCCCAGGCCAGCGGCACCACGTCGCGCTCGGCGAGCAGGTCGAACATCTTCTTGCCGACGCGGCCCTGGGTGAGGGCGTCGATCGCCTTGTGGTCGGGCATCAGGAAGGGGAGCGCGAACAGGTTCAGCTCCTTCACCTGCGGCGACCAGTTGATCGTGGAGCCGACCGCGATGTCGATGATGCCCTGGCGCAGCGCGGTGAATTCCTTGGTCTGGTCGCCCGACACCAGCGAGGTCCCCGGATAGACCTTGATCTTGATCCGGCCCTCGGTCTTCTCGGCGACCAGGTCGGCCCAGCGCTTCGCGCCCCAGCCCCAGGGAAAGGCTTCGCCGAGCACGGTGGACAGCTTGTATTCGTCCTTGTAGGGCGCGGCGGCGGCCGGCAGCGGCAGGCCGATTGCGGCGCTCGCCAAGAGGCCGGCGAACAGGGCGGTGAAACGGCGCTTGTGCATGGTGAGTCTCCCGTTTGTGGTTTTGACCGCGGCGTACCGCAAACCGGCGCCGCGACTGGGGCCCCGATTCTACAAACACGACCGCGATTGGCCAAACGGGATAAGCCGGCCGCGTCGCCGAGGGCGGCGGCCGGATGCGGCCCGGCGTCAGAAACCGAAGCGCTCGCCCGCACCGAGCAGGGTCGCCGCCCCGAGCACCGCGAAGATCGCCGCGGCGATGCCGTGCACCAGCCGCACCGGAATGCGCTGGGCGATGCGCTCGCCGAGCAGCACCGCGGGCACGTTGGCGATCATCATGCCCAGCGTGGTGCCGAGCACCACCGCGACCAGCGCCTGATACTGCGCAGCCAGGGCCACCGTGGCGATCTGCGTCTTGTCGCCCATCTCGGCGAGAAAAAAGGCCACCAGGGTAGTGCCGAACACGCCGAAGTGGCCGAACCTGGCCTCTTCTTCGTCGAACTTGTCCGGAATCAGCGTCCACACCGCCATACCAAGGAAGGACAGACCGAGCACCCAGCGCAGCGTCTCGGGCGCCAGCAGCGCGGTCACGAAGGTGCCGACCGCCCCCGCGCCGGCATGGTTGGCGAGCGTGGCCACGAGAATGCCGAGCACGATGGGCCAGGGCTTGCGGAACTTGGCGGCGAGGATGAAGGCGAGGAGCTGCGTCTTGTCGCCGATTTCGGCGAGCGCGACGATGCTGGTGGAAACGAGGAAGGCGTCCATGCGGTGAGTGTCCTTGGCCGGAATAACCCATGACCACGCGCCTCCCCGGCCAGACCGGAAGCGGCGTGATCAAAGGTCTTGCCAAGTCCGCGAACCGCCTGCGCCATGGCCGATCGGCCAAGTATGTTGACGCAGGCCCCCGCGCGGGCGCGCAGGGCGGCTACTCCCCAATGAAGGGGCGGATTCTAGCGAGGCGCTTCCCCGCAGTCCAGCCGGCCGCGGCGGTGTCGGGCACGGGACGCAGACGGCCGCGGAGTGGGCTAGACTCCCCCGTTCCATCGACCGCCCGAGCCTCGCCGATGCCGCCGCGCACCGCGACCTCCCTGCCGCGCAATCTCGCCCTCGCCTACGCCCTGCTGATCGCGTACGCCTGCCTGCATCCGCTCACCGGCTGGACGTTCACCGGGCTGCCGCTGCTCGACTATCTGGTGGCGCCGTGGCCGAAATACTTCGTGGTCGAGGATCTGGTGTTCAACGTGCTCGGCTACCTGCCGCTCGGCTTCGTCGCCGCCGCCGCGCTGCCGCCGGCGTGGCCGGCGCGGCGCACGATCGCGCTCGCCACCATCGCCGCCGCCCTGCTCAGCTTTGGTCTGGAGACGGCGCAGAATTTCCTGCCGACGCGGGTGTCGAGCAACCTCGACCTCGGCGCCAACACCGCCGGCGCCCTGCTCGGCGCGGCGCTCGGCGCGCGCTGGGGCCATCCGCTGTTCGATCACCGCGGCTGGCTGTCGCGCTGGCGCCTCGCGCGCGTGGTGCCGGGCCACACCGGCGAACTCGGGCTGATCCTGCTCGGGCTGTGGCTGCTCGCCCAATTCACCCCCGACAGCCAGCTCTTCGGCAGCGGCGACGTGCGCCGCCTGCTCGGCATTCCGCCGCCGCTGGCGTTCAACCCCGAACGCTACATCGTGCTCGAAGCCGTGCTCACCGCGACCACGCTGGTGGCGATCGGGCTGTTCGCGCGCTGCATGATGCGCCACCCCAGCCCGTGGCCGATCGCGCTGCTGGTGGCGCTCGGCATCGCCGCCAAGACCCTCGCCGCCGCAGCCTTCCTCAACCCCGGCACCCCGCTCGCGTGGCTGACTCCGGGCGCCAAGCAGGGCCTCGCCGCCGGCCTCGTGCTGCTCACCGCCTCGCTCGCGCTGCCGCGCGTGCTGCAGCACGCGCTCGCCGGCAGCGCGCTGCTGCTCGCCACCGCGCTGATCAACCTGATCCCCGAGAACCCCTACGACATCGCCGCCAACCTCGCCGCGCACCCCGGCGGCTTCCTCAACTTCCACGGCCTCACCGAGCTCGTCGCCAGCCTGTGGCCGTTCGCCGCGCTCGCCTATCTGTGCGGCCTCGGCCTGTGGCGCGGCGAGCACCTCGCCAGCACGCGGCGCCTATAATCCGCGTTCCCACGGAGGACCCGATGAGCTATTTCAAGCACCACGTCTTTTTCTGCTGCAACCAGCGCGCCGCCGGCGAATCGTGCTGCAACGACCACAACGCCAGCGAACTGCAGACCTACGCCAAGGAGCGCAGCGCCGCGCTCGGCCTCAAGGGCAAGGGCAGCGTGCGGATCAACAAGGCGGGCTGCCTCGGGCGCTGCGACGACGGCCCGGTGCTCGTCGTCTATCCGGACAACGTCTGGTACACCTTCATCGACCGCGACGACATCGACGAAATCATCGACCAGCATCTGGTGCACGGCCGCATCGTCGAGCGCCTGCGCCTGCCCGACAACCCTGCCTGACCCTAGCCCGAGGCCATCGCCCATGAGTCGTCCGCTCCCCACCGAAGCCGCGCTGCTGCGCGGCCCGGCCGGCGCCATCGAGGTGCTGATCGACGCCCCCGAGACCGTGCGCGGCATCGCCCTGGTCTGCCACCCGCACCCGCTGCACGGCGGCGCCAACACCAACAAGGTCGCGCACACCGTGGCGCGCAGCTATCGCGACCTCGGCTACGTCGCGCTCCGCCCCAACTTCCGCGGCGTCGGCAAGAGCGAGGGCGAGCACGACCACGGCCACGGCGAAACCGAGGACATGCTTGCGGTGATCGCGTGGGCGCAGTCGCGCTGGGGCAGCCTGCCGCTGGCGCTGGGCGGCTTCTCGTTCGGCGGCTACATCCAGACCCGCATCGCCAACCGCCTCGCTGGCGACATCAACCCGCCGCGCCAGCTCGTGCTGGTGGGCATGGCCGCGGGCGTGGCCGCCGACGGCGCGCGCAGCTACGACACCCCCACCGTGCCCGCGAGCGTGCCGACGCTGATCATCCACGGCGAAGCCGACGACACCGTGGCGCTCGCCAACGTGTTCGACTGGGCGCGGCCGCAGGAGCTGCCGGTGGTCGTGATTCCGGGCGCCGACCACTTCTTCCACGGCAAGCTGCACCTGATCCGCGACCTGATGCTGCGCAACGCCGCCGCCGCAACCTGAACCGGCGGGCCGCCCCGCCCCGCGAACCGGAGTCCCCGATGAAGCTGCTCGCCTCGCTCACCAGCCCCTATGCGCGCAAGATCCGCATCATCCTCGCCGAAAAGGGCCTGCCCTTCGAACTCGTCGTGGACTCGCCGTGGGAAGCCAACACCCGCGTGCCCGAGACCAATCCGTTGGGCAAGGTGCCGGCGCTGATCACCGACGAGGGCGAAACGTTCTTCGACTCGCCGGTGATCGCCGCCTACCTCGAAACCCTGGGCGCCGCCCCCGCGCTGCTGCCTGCCGACGCCCTGGGTGCAGTGCGCGTGCGCCAGACCGAAGCGCTCGCCGACGGCCTCACCGACGCCGCAGTCGCCGCGCTGCTCGAATCGCGCCGCCCCGACGGCGAGCGC
>JAEWVQ010000138.1 GCA_023459095.1 Pseudomonadota bacterium
GCGCCAGGCCGGCGACGCCGAGACGCGCACGATCCGCCTCGACGCCGAGCGTTTCGTGGTCGCCGCGGCGATCGACGCCGCGCCCGCGGTGTTCGCCCGCCTGGTCGCCGCCGGCGCCGTGCGCGCCGGCACCCAGGCCTGGCAGCTCGCCATGGTGCGCGCCGGCCTGCCGCTGATCACCCAGCCCACCCAGGAGGAGTTCGTCGCGCAGATGCTCAACTACGAGCTGATCGGCGGCGTGAACTTCAAAAAGGGCTGCTACCCCGGCCAGGAAATCGTCGCCCGCACCCAGTACCTCGGCAAACTCAAGAAGCGCATGTACCGCGTCGCCCTTCCCGCCGGCACCGCGCCCGCGCCCGGCACCGACCTCTACGCCCCCGATTTCGGCGAGCAGTCGGCAGGCAAGCTGGTGAATGTGGCGCCGGCGCCGGACGGCGGCTTCGAGGCGCTCGCGGTAATGCAGAGCAGCAGCGCCGAAGCCGGCGAGGTCCGCCTGGGCACCCCCGACGGCCCCGCGCTCGCCTTTCTCGAACTGCCCTACACCCTGCCGCAGGCCTGAGCCATGAGCGAAGCGACCCCGCCGCTGCATTACTTCATCTATTACCGTGTGCGCGCCGAACTCGACCCCGACGACATCCAGGCCGGCGTGTGCGCCATGCAGGCCGCGCTCGCGCGCCGCACCGGCATCGCCGGGCGCCTGCTGCACCGCGCCCACGAGGAGGCGACCTGGATGGAGGTCTATGAAGGGGTGAGCGAGCCGGCGGCGTTCGAGGCCGCGCTCGCCGCCGAAGTCGCCGCCCACGACCTCGACGCCCTCGTCGAACCCGGCGCGGCGCGCCACATCGAACGCTTTGTCGAATGTGCCTGATCGTCGTCGGCTGGCACGCCCACCCCGACTATCCGCTGATCGTCGCCGCCAACCGCGATGAGTTCCGCGCCCGTCCGGCGATGCCGGCGCACTGGTGGAGCGAGCACCCCGAACTGCTCGCCGGCCGCGACCTCGAAGCCGGCGGCACGTGGATGGGGCTCACCCGCGGCGGCCGCTTCGCCGCGCTCACCAACTATCGCGACCCGAGCCAGCGCCGCCCGGACGCGCCATCGCGCGGCGCGCTGGTGCGCGACGCCCTGCTCGCGACCGACACCGCCGGCGCCACCCTCGATGCGGTCGCCGCGCGCAGCGCCGACTACGCCGGTTTCAACCTGCTGGTCGGCGACGGCGAACGCCTCGGCATCCACGAGAGCATGAGCGGCGCAGTGCGCCTGCTCGACGCCGGCGTCTACGGCCTCTCCAACCACCTGCTCGACACCGCTTGGCCCAAGGTCGAGCGCGCGCGCGCGGCGTTCGCCGCGGCCCTGCCCAGCCTGCCCGACGAGCGCGCCCTGCTCGCCGCGCTGCGCGACGCCACCATGGCCTCCGACCCGCACCTGCCCGCCACCGGCGTCAGCCTGGAATGGGAGCGCCTGCTGTCGCCCGCCTTCATCCGCGCCCCGGGTTACGGCACGCGCTGTTCCACGCTGATCCGCGTCGATCGCGCCGGACACGTCCATCTGCGCGAATGGACCTGGGACGAGGACGGCGAGCTGCGCAGCGAAGTCACGCACCGCTACCGCATCGCGCGCTGAACAGGACCGGCGCCGCGCGCCTACAGCATCCGCCGCATCGCCCGGTGCGCGATGCCGGCTTCGATGAAGGGCTCGCCCTCGACCTCGAACCCGTGCCGGCGATAGAAATCGACGGCATGCGCCTGGGCGTTGAGGAGCACGGCGGACAGGCCGCGGGCGCGCGCCTCGGCGACCAGCACTTCGAGCACCTCGCCGCCGATCCCGCGCCCGCGCCAAGGCGCCGCCACCGCCATGCGACCGATATGGCCGTCGGGCAGCAGCCTGGCGGTGGCGACGATCTCGCCGGCGGTGCCGCGCGCGAGCGCGTGGCGGCTGAGGGCATCGAACTCGTCGCGCTCCAGCTCCGCCGGCACCCCCTGTTCGACCACGAACACCTGCTCGCGCAGCGGCATCGCCAGCGCCTCGGCCTGCGTCCAATCGAGCACCTCGATGCGCACCCTGTCGTTCATTCGACGATCTCCACCGGGCACCCCACCGGCACCAGTTCGAACAGTTCGATCACGTCGCGGTTGCGCATGCGGATGCAGCCATGCGAACGCGCCTCGCCCATCGGCTGATCGTCGCCGGTGCCGTGGATGTAGATGTAGCGGCGCATGCTGTCGACCGCGCCGCCACGGTTCATGCCGGGCTGCTCGCCGCACAGCCACAGAATGCGCGACAGCACCCAGTCGCGCCCCGGATGCGCGGCGGCGAACGCCGGCGACCAACACTCCCCGGTCGGCCGGCGGCCGCGGAACACCGTTCCCGCGGGCGCGCCGGCGCCGATCTTGGCGCGCACGCGATGGCGCCCGCGGGGCGTGCATGCGCTGCCCTCGACCTCGCCGGCGCCCCGCGCCGCGGTCGATACCGCGTAGCGGCGGATGCAGGCGCCGTCGGCACCGAACACTTCGAGCGCCTGGCGACCGAGGTCGATGCGCAGTCGCGCCGCCGGCAAGCCCGGCCTCCGCGTAGCGCCCGCCATCTCAGGCCACCAGGGTCTTGCCGCGGCGCGCGGCGAAAAAACTCGACAGCAGTCCGCCGCATTCGTCGGCGAGCACCCCGCCCTCGACCGCGGCGTGATGGTTGAGGCGGGTCTCGGCAAACAGGTCGATGACGCTGCCGGCCACGCCGGTCTTGGGGTCGCGCGCGCCGAACACCACGCGGCGGATGCGCGAATGCATGATCGCGCCGGTGCACATCACGCACGGCTCCAGGGTCACGTACAGGTCGCAGCCGGGCAGGCGGTAGTTGCCCAGGCGCGCCGCAGCGTCGCGCAACGCCATGACCTCGGCGTGGGCGGTGGGGTCGTGGCGGCCGATCGGCTGGTTGAAGCCGCGGCCGACGATCTCGCCGTCCAGCACCACCACCGCGCCCACCGGCACCTCGTCCTGCGTCCCGGCGAGGCGCGCCTGGATCAGCGCCTCGCGCATGTATAGCTCGTCGTTCATCGTCTTCCGTCTGTCCGTGTGCCGCTCAGAGCACGGAGTTTACCGGAGCGCGCGCGCGGCATGGGCCAAGCGCGCGCCCGACGGCAAGCCCGGCTGTTGCCCGCCGGTACAACCAAAGTATGATGCCCGCCATCATGGACGACGCTCCCGCCGCCGCCTCGCCCCCTCCATCGCCGCCCCGGCGCCGCCTGCGCGCGATCGCGCTCCACGTGCTCGGCGGCGCGGCCTGGATCCTGCTCAGCACTGCGC
>JAEWVQ010000139.1 GCA_023459095.1 Pseudomonadota bacterium
AGGCCCCACCGTGGCGACGCCCCTTTTCGAATCCTCCATCAAGAGCCTGCCGCTGCTCGGTCGCGGCAAGGTGCGCGACATCTACGCCATCGACGACGAGAAGCTGCTGATCGTCACCAGCGACCGCCTGTCGGCCTTCGACGTGATCCTGCCCAACCCGATTCCGGACAAGGGCCGCGTGCTCACCGCGATGGCCAACTTCTGGTTCGCCAAACTCGGCCACATCATTCCCAACCAACTCACCGGCATCGCCCCCGAAACCGTGGTCGCCGCCGACGAGCGCGCGCAGGTGCGCGGCCGCGCGCTGGTGGTCAAGCGCCTCAAGCCGCTGCCGATCGAGGCCGTGGTGCGCGGCTACGTGATCGGCTCGGGCTGGAAGGACTATCAGGACACCGGCGCGATCTGCGGCATCGCGCTGCCCGCCGGCCTGCAGCAGGCCGCGCGCCTGCCGGCGCCGATCTTCACCCCGGCGTCGAAGGCCGAAGTCGGCGACCACGACGAGAACATCTCCTTCGCCGAAGCGCAGGCGCGCTGCGACGCGACCCTGGCCGACGCGCTCGCCGGCACCGGCGTGCGCGGCGCCGACCTCGCCGCCCAAGCGCGCGATGCGGCGATCGCGCTGTACAGCGAGGCGGCGAGCTTCGCCGCCGGGCGCGGCATCATCATCGCCGACACCAAGTTCGAGTTCGGCGTCGATGCGCGCGGCACCCTGTACCTGATCGACGAGGCGCTCACCCCGGACTCCTCGCGCTTCTGGCCGGCCGACAGCTACCGCGAAGGCATCAGCCCGCCGTCCTACGACAAGCAGTACGTGCGCGACTACCTCGAGACCCTGGACTGGAACAAGAAGGCGCCAGGGCCGAACCTGCCCGAGGACGTGATCGCGCGTACCGCGGCAAAGTACCGCGAAGCCTACGAGCGGCTCACCGGCGAAACCCTGGCCTGAGCACCCGCGCCGCCGGCGCACTCGAACCTGGACCGCGGCGCCCCGGCACCATCGGCGCCGCGCAGCACCCGCCCTGCCGCCGGCGTGGCGGGGCGAACCGCAAGCACCGCCGCTGCCGCTCGCCCGATGTGCCGGGTGGCACTCCGGCGCCAACGGCAGCGCGCCATCCGGCGGCCGGAGCGGTCGTGCCCCGCGGCCGCCCTCCTCCGGCGCAACCGCAACGCCCTGTGCGGGCTCGCGCGCGTAGCCACCGAACGCACCCGAACGCGGACTCGAACAACAACAAGCAGGCAGGCGCCCGTCCGAGGCGCCGCCGACGGAGACACGCATCATGCACAACCCCGCTGCCGGCCGCCGGCTGGCGATGGCCGTGGTCATCGCCGCCTACGTGCTGTCCTTCTTCCACCGCTTCGCGCCCGCGGGCATCGCCCAGGATCTGGCCGCCGCCTTCCAGACCAGCGCGGCCTCGCTCGGCGTGCTCGCCGCGACCTATTTCTACGTCTATACGGTCATGCAGGTGCCGACCGGCATCCTCGTCGACACCCTCGGGCCGCGCCGCATCCTGCTCCTCGGTGGCCTCGTCGCCGGCGCGGGCAGCGCCCTGTTCGGCCTCGCGCCCGACCTCGACACCGCACTCATCGGCCGCACCCTGGTCGGGCTCGGGGTGTCGGTGGTGTTCATCGCCATGCTCAAGCTGATTGCGCTGTGGTTCGACGAGCGCCGCTTCGCCACCCTGGTCGGACTGTCGATGCTGCTCGGCAATCTGGGATCGGTGCTCGCCGGCACCCCGCTCGCCGCCCTCACCGAGGTCGCGCCCTGGCGTGCCGTGTTCCTCGGCGCGGCGGTGCTGTCGGTGGTGCTCGGCATTGCGTGCTGGTTCTTCGTCCGCGAGCAGCGCCCGGCCGACGACGGCACGCCCAAGGCCGCGTTCGACCGCAACGTGGTGATCGGCGGGCTGCTGGGCGTGCTGCGCAACCGCGCCACCTGGCCGGCGGTGTGGGCCAACTTCGGCCTCGCCGGCAGCTTCTTCGCCTTCGCCGGCTTGTGGGCGACGCCCTACCTGACCCAGGTCCATGGCCTGAGCCGGGTCGAGGCGGCCAGCCACCTGTCGCTGTACTTTGCCGGCTTCGCGGTCGGCTGCCTCGCCATCGGCACCCTGTCGGACCGCATCGGCCGGCGCAAGCCGGTGCTGATCGGCGCCAGCCTGGTGTATTGCGCGCTGTGGCTGGTATGGCTGTCGGCGGTGCGCATGCCGATCACGCTGAGCTATGCCCTGTTCCTGGTGATGGGGCTGTCGTGCGCGTCGTTCGCGCTGACCTGGGCGTGCGCCAAGGAGGTCAACCCGCCTCAGCTCTCGGGGATGAGCACCAGCATCACCAACATGGGCGGCTTTCTTGCCGGTGCGCTGCTGCAGCCGGCGGTCGGCATGATCATGGACGCGGGCTGGAGCGGGGAGCTGGCGAACGGCGTGCGCCAGTACCCGGTGGAGACCTTCCGCTACGGCATCGGCCTGCTCGCCGCCGCCGGCTTCATCGGCGCGCTCGCCGGCCTGTTCGTGCGCGAGACGCGCTGCCGCAACATCTGGCAGGCGCCGCCGGCGCGCTGACCCGGCACGCCTGCCGCGCGCGGCATTCGCGAACCGGCAGCGGCTGTCCTACTCTAAAAGGCAACCCCGGACGCCCCGCCGCGGCGGGTGCGACCGAGGGCCGTCACCCCACGGAGGTTGCCATGGACAAGCCCTACCATTCGCTGGACCACCACTTTCACCTGCCCCACGTCCGCCCGGTCGATGCCGCCCGGCCGTTGCACTGGCTGCGCCTGGGCTGGCGGGACATGAGCGACAGCCTCGGCGCGAGTCTGGCCTATGGCGCGTTCTTCGCCGTGATCGGCTACTTGATCCTGTCCTACGCGGCGGACATGCCGTATCTGTTTACCGCGGCGGTATCGGGCTTCTTCCTCGTCGGACCGCTCGCTGCCGCCGGTCTGTACGAGATCTCGCGCCGTCACGAGAAGGGCGAAACGGTGTCGTTCGGCCAGTCGCTGGCCGGCTTGCGCCGCCACGGCGACAGCCTGCTGTACTTCGGCGTGTTCCTCGCGATCGCGCTGATCGGCTGGGAGCGCATGTCGGCGATCCTGTTCGCGCTGTTCTACCAGGGCAACGTCCCGGACCTGTCGAACTTCTTCCGCGACGTGTTCCTGTCCGGCGACTACACCCACTTCGTGGTCGCCTACCTGGTGGTCGGCGGCATCCTCGCCGCGGTGGTGTTCTCGCTGTCGGTGGTTTCGGTGCCGATGCTGATGGACCGCGACACCGACGCGATCACCGCGGCGATGACCAGCGCGCGTGCGGTGGGTGTCAATCTCGCGGCGATGGCGGTGTGGGCGGCGCTGATCGTGGCCCTGGTCGCGGTCGGCTTCGCGACCATGATGATCGGCATGGCGATCCTGCTGCCGCTGCTCGGCCACGCCAGCTGGCACGCTTACCGCGACATGGTCGAATCCTGACCGCGGCACCGCGATAGGCCGAGCCCGGGGGCGCCCATAGCGGCGCCCCCGGGCGCTTTTACGGCACAATAGGACCATCGACGGTCACCGCACTCATCCATACATCATGAACATCACGCCCGCCAGTGCAACTAACCCGCTGCTCGACTCCTCAGGATTGCCGCGCTTCGACGACATCCGCCCGGAACACGTCGCGCCCGCCGTGCGCAGCCTGCTCGAGGAAAACCGCGCCCTCATCGAGCGCCGCACCGCCGACCCGGCGATGCCGACCTGGGACGGTTTCGTCGAGCCGATGAACGCCGCCGGCGAACGCCTCGGCCGCGCCTGGGGCGTGGTCGGCCACCTGCACAGCGTGCTCGACGTCCCCGAATGGCGCGAGGCCTACAACGCGCTGCTGCCCGAGGTGTCGCGCTTCTACGCCGAGGTCGGCCAGAACCTCGCCCTGTTCCACAAGTACAAGGCGCTCCACGACAGCCCCGAGTACGCCACCCTGTCGGCCACCCGCCGCCGCATCCTCGACCACGAACTGCGCGACTTCCGCCTGTCCGGCGCCGAGCTCGCCGACGAGCTCAAGCCGCGCTTCCAGGCCATCCAGGAAGAAATGTCGCAACTCGGCGCGAAGTTCTCCGAGAACCTGCTCGACGCCACCAACGCCCACGCCGAGTGGGTCGAGGATGAAGCCGCGCTCGCCGGCATTCCCGACGACGCCCGCGCCGCCGCGCGTGCCGCCGCCGAGAAGGACGGGCGACCGGGGTGGAAATTCACCCTGCACATGCCGTCCTACCTGCCGGTGCTGCAGTACGCCGACGACCGCGCCCTGCGCGAGCGCATGTACCGCGCCTACGCCACGCGCGCCTCCGAACTGGGCAAGGCGGAATGGGACAACGGCCCGCTCATCGGCCGCATCCTCGCGCTGCGCGAGGAAGAGGCGCAGATGCTCGGCTACGCCAGCTTCGCCGAGGTGTCGCTGGTGCCGAAGATGGCCGACACCCCCGCCCAGGTGCTCGCCTTCCTGCGCGAACTCGCCGCCAAGGCCAAACCCTTCGCCGAACGCGACCTCGCCGAACTGCAGGCCTTCGCCGCCGCCGAACTCGGCCTCGCCGCGCTGCAGCCGTGGGACATCGCCTACGCCTCGGAGAAACTGCGCGAACAGCGCTACGCCTATTCCGACCAGGAGGTGAAGCAGTACTTTCCCGAGCCCAAGGTGCTCGACGGCCTGTTCGGCGTGATCCGCACCCTGTACGGCGTAGACATCCTGCCCGACCAGGCGCCGAGCTGGGACCCCGACGTGCGCTTCTTCCGCATCGAGAAGGACGGTGACACCGTCGGCCACTTCTATCTCGACCTGCACGCCCGCGAAACCAAGCGCGGCGGCGCCTGGATGGACTCCGCGCGCAGCCGCCACCGCAGCGCCTCCGGGCTGGAAACGCCGGTCGCCTATCTGGTGTGCAACTTCCCCGGCCCGGTCAACGGCAAGCCCGCGACCTTCACCCACGACGACGTCCTCACCCTGTTCCACGAGTGCGGCCACGGCCTGCACCACCTGCTGACGCGCATCGAGGATCTGGCGGTGTCCGGCATCCACGGCGTGGAATGGGATGCGGTGGAATTGCCCAGCCAGTTCATGGAGAACTTCTGCTGGGAATGGGACGTGCTCCAGGGCATGACCGCCCACGTCGATACCGGCGCCCCGCTGCCGCGCGCGCTCTACGACAAGATGATCGCGGCGAAAAACTTTCAGAGCGGCATGCAGACCGTGCGCCAGCTCGAATTTTCGATGTTCGACCTGCGCCTGCACGGCGAGGTCGAGGCTCACGGCGAACCCGTGGCCTTCGAGCGCGTGCTCGCGCTCCTCGACGAGGTGCGACGCGAGGTCGCAGTGCTGTTCCCGCCCGCCTGGCACCGCTTCCCCAACAGCTTCTCGCACATCTTCGCCGGCGGCTACGCCGCGGGCTATTACAGCTACAAGTGGGCGGAAGTGCTGTCGGCGGACGCCTTCGAGGCCTTCGAGGAGGCCGGCGCGGGCAAGGGCAGCCTGCTCGACCCGGAGACCGGCGCACGCTTCTGGCGCGAAATCCTCGCGGTCGGCGGCAGCCGCCCGGCGCTCGAATCGTTCAAGGCCTTCCGTGGCCGCGAGCCGCGCGTCGATGCCCTGCTGCGCCACAACGGCATGGTGAGCGCATGAGCCCCGTCGCCCGCATTCCACGCCTCGCCGCGGCCGTCCTCGCCCTTGCCACCCTGAGTGCGGCGGGCGCCGCCGGCGCGCAGACCACCTACCGCTGGAAGGACGCGCAGGGCCGCGTGCATTACTCGGACCAGCCGCCGCCGCCCGAGGTCCGCGAGCTCGACGAACAGCGCTACGCCGCACCGGCGGCCGCGCAGGTGCCGTCGTACACCCTGCGCAAGCTCGCCGCCGACTTTCCGGTGACGCTCTACAGCGCCGACAACTGCGGCGACCTCTGCGTGCAGGCGCGCGCCCTGCTGAACAAGCGCGGAGTGCCGTTCGCCGAGCGCAAGCTCGCCACTGCCGAAGACCACGCTGCCTTCCAGCGCGACTTCAACGCCCCGCCCGAAGTGCCGACCCTGGCCGTGGGCCGCAACCACCTGCGCGGCCTCGAAGCCGGCGGCTGGAACCGGCTGCTCGACGATGCCGGCTACCCCAAGACCCCGCTGCCGCCGCGGTAAAGCGCGCGCAGCGGGGCGTCCCGCTTACAACGGCAGGCCGAGTTCCTGCAGATCGGCCGGCGACGCGGCCTTGCCGTTGAGCTTGAACTCGCCGCCGGCAAAGTCCGCCTGCAGCGTCCACGCCTGATCGCGGCCGACCAGCATGCCCTTGGCGACGAGTTCGTCGATGCGCTCGCGGGCGGCTTCGCGCACGCCTTCGGCCATTTCCTCCTCGCTCACCTCGACTTCCTTGGTCTCGAGGAACTCCACCACCTCGTCGTGCACCTGACCCTGCATCGCACGCTCCAGCAAGGCCTTCGGCACGCTGACGTTCATCCCGGCGGCGAGATCGGTGAACGGATTGAACCGCTCCGGCGCCTCACCGACATAGGCCAGGCGCATGCCGAACTCGGTCACGCCTTCGGCCGTCCGCCCGGCAACGCGCTCGATCTGGATTTCGGGCTTGCGCTTGAGCAGCGCCGGCCCTTCCTGCGCGAACGCGGCGAGCACGCGCGCGTTCTGCGCCTCGGCATCCTCGCCGTCGCGGCCCAGGCTATCGATGAGCTGGGTGAAACGGTCGAGCACGCCGGCGTCGAGGTTGCGCAGCGCCAGGCGCAGCGCCAAGTCATCGACCTTCTCGCCATCCACGCCGAGCTTGCGCAACGCGCCGTCGATCGTCATCTCGACGACATCGCCCTTGAGCTGCATGTCGGAATCGATCACCAGCCCTGCGGCCTCGAGCTCACCGCTCTCTTCCGTGATCACCGCCAGGCGTTCGAGCGCCACCTTGCCCGGGCCGACCCAGAACTGGCGCCCTTGCGGCTTGGACGAATCGAAGCTCATGGTCAGACCTTCGAGCTCGATCCGCTCGCCGTCCTCCGACTTCATGCGGAACACCGGCGCGCTGGCCTGTCCCTTCATCACCCGCCAGTCGGCGTCGACCGTGATTTCGCCGCGCAACCCGCCCCAGGTCGCGCTCATCGGCCCCACGCTGGCAACCACGTCGGGCGAGCTCAGCACGTGCTGCTGCGCCCCGCTCCACCCCACCGTGGTCGCCAGTTCGAGCGCCGCCCGGCCCTTCAGGAATTCGTCGAAGACCTGCTTGACGCCTTCGGGCAGGTTCAGCACCGAGTGGATCTGCGCTGCCTTGCCGGCGGGCAGGGGACCGTGCTCGATCGCATGCGACACGGTGAAATCGAAAGGCTCGTCCTCGCCCTGCACGGTCCACATCGTATTCGCCTTGGCGCCGAAGATGCCGCGCTCGTAGTCGAGCACCCGCACCGTGATGCCGCCGCTGGCGGCTTTCGCCACTGCGGCGCGGAAGCCGTCCTCGACCTTGCCGCCGACCACATAGCTGCCGCCCACCACCCCGACCGCGGCCACTGCGACCGCACCCGCCACCACTGCCAGCTTGCCCATCCACTTCTCCCTGGAAAATCCCGTTTTCATGCACTGCAACAACGAGAGCGGCATTATGACGAGCCCGGCAACGGAATGACAGCGGCGCAACGCGCTCGGCCGCCGCGCCGCCTTTGCGATGCGGGCTACAATGCGCGCCATCGTTCAGTCTTCACGGCAGCGCCGCACCCATGAAAATTGCCACCTGGAACGTCAACTCCCTCAAGGTTCGCCTGCCCCACGTGCTCGACTGGCTCGCCGCCAACCAGCCCGACGCGCTGTGCCTGCAGGAGCTGAAGATGGAGGACAAGGCCTTTCCCGTCGCCGAGCTCGAGGCCGCGGGCTATCACGCCGTGTTCACCGGCCAAAAGACCTACAACGGCGTCGCCATCCTCAGCCCGCGCCCGATCGCCGAGGCCGCGGTGGTGCGCAACATCCCCGGCTTCGAGGACGAGCAGCGCCGCATCATCGCCGCCACCATCGACGGCGTGCGCGTGGTCTGCGGCTATTTTCCCAACGGCCAGGCGGTGGGCTCCGACAAGTTCGAGTACAAGCTGCGTTGGCTCGCCGCGCTCACCGCCTGGCTGCGCGAGGAAATGCAGGCCCACGAGCGCCTGGTGCTCACCGGCGACTTCAACATCGCCCCCGAGGCGCGCGACGCCCACCCCGACTGGAAAGACGAGATCCACGTCTCCGAGCCGGAGCGCGCCGCCTTCCGCGCCCTGCTCGAGCTCGGTCTGGTCGACGCCTTCCGCCTGTTCGAGCAGCCCGAGCGCAGCTTCTCGTGGTGGGATTACCGGATGATGGCGTTCCGGCGCAATTTCGGCCTGCGCATCGACCACGTGCTGGTGTCGCCCGCGCTGCGCGCGGCCTGCCGCAGCTGCGTGGTGGACAAGGAACCACGCCGCCTCGAACGCCCCTCCGACCACGCCCCGGTGATCGTCGATCTCGCGCTTTGAGCCCCCCGCCATGGCCACGCTCGGCATCGTCCTGGTCCATGGCAAGTGGGAGCGTCCGCCCTACGCGCTCGCCCCGCTTGCCGCCCGCCTCGAAGCCGACGGCCATCGCGTGCTGAGCCCAGCCATGCCCTGGGCGCTACCCCGGCCGTACGAGCAGCCGCTCGCCGCGGCCTTCGACGCGATCGGTGGCGCGATCGACGCCCTGCGGGCGGCCGGCTGCGCGCGCATCGCGCTTGGCGGCCACAGCCTCGGCGCCAGCGCCGCCCTCGCGTGGGCGGCGCAGCGCGGCCGGCCCGATGCCCTGCTCGTGCTCGCGCCCGGCCATTTCCCCGAACGCCTGCACGCCGACGGTTTTACCGCAAGCTCGGTGGCCGCCGCGCGTGCCGCGCTCGCCGCCGGGCAGCACGGTCGCCTGACGCTCGCCGACGCCTTTCAGGGCCGTGCGCGGCGCCTGCGCCTGCTGCCCGCGCCCTACCTCGATTACTTCGCGCCCGACGGCGCGCTGCAACTGCCGCGCAACTGCGCCGCCCTGCGCACGCCCGTGCCGTTGCTGTGGGTGGTCGGCACGCGCGACGCCAACGCCGCGCTCGGCCCCGACTACGCCTACGCTCACGCCCCGGCTCACGCCGCGAGCCGCTACCTGCAGATCGACGCCGACCACGTGTCGATCCCGGCTGCGGCCGCCAGCGACGCGGCGGCCTGGCTCGCCACCCTGTTCGCCGAGGCGGCGCAGCCGTGTCACTGAGCGATCCCGACCTGCTGCGCGCGCGCTACCCGATGATCGCCGCGCTGAGCCCCGCGGCGTGCACCACCCTGCTCGCCGCCGTGCGCTGGATGCGGGTGCCCGCCGGCAGCCTGCTGTTCGACGACCGCCAGCCGTGCGCGGGCTTTCCGTTCATCGTCGACGGCTCGGTACGGGTGACGAAATGCGCCGCCAACGGCCGCGAGCTGCCGCTGTACCGCGTCGCCGCGGGCGAGACCTGCATCATTTCCTCGTCCTGCCTGCTCGGCCACGACGACTACAACGCCCGCGGCGTGGCCGAAACCGATACCACGCTGGTGCTGCTGCCGCGGGCGGTGTTCGACACGTTGCTCGCCGAGCCGGCGTTCCGCGACTTCGTCTTCCACCTGTTCGCGGCGCGCATCGCCGGCCTGATGCAGTTGATCGAGGAGGTCGCCTTCCGCAAGCTCGACCAGCGCCTCGCCGCGCTGCTGCTCGGCAAGGGGCGCGTGCTGCGGGTCACCCACCAGCAGCTCGCCGACGAACTCGGCAGCGTGCGCGAAATCGTCAGCCGCCTGCTCAAGGGCTTCGCCGAGCAGGGCCTGGTGCGGCTCGGGCGCGAACAGATCGAGGTGCTCGACGCCGCCGGCCTGCGCCGGATCGCCGCTGTGTAACCGAGGTTACAGACGCGCCGCCGGCGCGGTGCTGAAATGGCCGTACCGTTTCACAACCGTGCGGAGAACACCATGAAAACCAACGTTGGCGGCATCGACAAGATCCTGCGCATCCTTGCCGGAATCGCGCTCATCGCCTGGGCCCTGTTCGGCGGCCCGGTGTGGGCGTGGATCGGCGTGGTGCCGCTCGCCACCGGCCTCTTCGGCTGGTGCCCGGCCTACACCCTGTTCGGCATGAACACCTGCCCGCTGAAGAAACCCTGACCCCGGCGGGAAACGCCGGTCACGGCCGGCCTCGCGCCTTCAGCCCGCCTTCGCCGCGCAGTGATTGGCGATGGCGACGAACTCGGCCACCGACAGGCGCTCGCCGCGCAGCCCGGGGTCGAGCTCGAGGGCGGCAAAATCGGCTTCGTCGAGAAAGTCGCGCAGGGTGTTGCGCAGCGTCTTGCGGCGCTGGCCGAAGGCCGCGGTAACGATGCGCCCGAGCAGGGCTTCGTCGCGCGCGCCGAGCTGGTCGGCAGGCAGCGGCACCATGCGCACGATGCTCGACATCACCTTCGGCGCCGGGCGGAAAGCGCCCGGCGGCACGTCGAACACCCGTCCCATGCGGAAGCGGTACTGCAGCATCACCGACAGGCGGCCGTATTCCTCGGTGGCGGGTTCGGCGACCATGCGCATCACCACCTCCTTCTGCAGCATGAAGGTCATGTCGCGGACGCGCTCGGCGAAGCCGGCGAGGTGGAACAGGATGGGCGTGGAGATGTTGTACGGCAGGTTGCCGACGATGCGCAGCGGCTGCGCCGGGTCGCCCTGGGCGCCGCAAAGGCTGCCGAAATCGAACTTCAGCGCATCGCCTTCATGCACGGTCAGACGCTCGGCGGGCCAGGTCTGGTGCAGGCGGGCGATCAGGTCGCGGTCGATCTCGACCACGTGCAGATGCCCCAGGCGCTCGATCAGCGGTGCGGTCATCGCGCCCAGACCCGGGCCGATTTCGACCATCAGCTCGCCCGGCTGCGGGCGGATCGCGTCGATGATGCGGCGGATGATGTTGGGGTCGGAGAGGAAGTTCTGACCGAAGCGCTTGCGTGCGCGATGGCCGTCGGTTTCGCGGTCTTGCATGGAATTCCTTGTGCTCAGGCCGCGCGCGCGGCGGCCATCGCCAGTGCGAGCTCGACCGCGGCGAACAGGCTGCCGGGGTCGGCGCGGCCGCTGCCGGCGAGGTCAAGCGCGGTGCCGTGGTCGACCGAGGTGCGGATCACCGGCAGGCCAAGCGTGACATTGACGCCGCCGCCGAAACTGGCGTGCTTGAGCACCGGCAGCCCCTGGTCGTGATACATCGCCAACACCGCGTCGCCCTGCGCCAGCGTGTGCGGCACGAACAGGGTGTCGGCGGGCAGCGGGCCGGCCAGATCCATGCCCTCGCCGCGCAGGCGCTCGAGTACCGGGGTGATGACCTCGATTTCCTCGCGTCCCATGTGGCCGCCCTCGCCCGCATGCGGGTTGAGGCCGGCGACCAGGATGCGCGGCGCGGCCAGCCCGAAGCGGCCGACCAGATCGCCGTGCAGGATGCGCACGGTGTCTTCGAGCACCGTGGAGGTGATCGCCGCCGGCACCGCGGCGAGCGGCAGGTGGGTGGTGACGAGGGCCACGCGCAGGCCGCCGCCGACCAGCATCATCACCACGCGCGGGGTCGCGGTGTGTTCGGCGAGGTATTCGGTATGGCCGGAGAAGGCGATGCCGGCATCGCAGATCACCCCTTTGTGCACCGGCGCGGTGACCATCGCCGCGAACTCGCCGCTGACGCAGCCGGCGAGCGCGCGATCGAGCAGCGCGAGCACGTAGCGCGCGTTGGCGGGATCGGGGATGCCGACGCGCGCCGGCGCGGCAAGCGCGATGTCGAGCACTTCAAGCGAGCCCGCGGGCGGTTCGCCCTCCGCGCGATAGGGGCAGAGCTCGACCCCGCTGCCGGCAAGCGCGCTGCGCGCACGGATCAGCTCGAAGTCGCCGAGCACCACCAGGCGCGCCGGCCAGGCACGCCCGGCGAGACGGGCGCATAGTTCGGGGCCGACCCCGGCGGGCTCGCCGCTGGTGATCGCGACCACCGGCCGCGCCTGCGGCGCCGCGCTCATGCTCATTCGCGGTCCAGGCGGTATTCGACGTAGGTGCTGTCGCGCAGCTGGCGCAGCCAGTCCTCGTAGGCGTCCTCGGCCTTGCGCTCGCGCAGGATGGCGCGCGCGGCGTTGCGCTTGCGCTCGTCGGTGACGTCCTGCAGGCGGCGCTCGACGACCTGGATCAGATGCCAGCCGAAGGGCGACTGCACCGGCGGACTGACTTCGCCCGGCTTGAGCGCGTTCATCGCACGCTCGAACTCGGGCACGGTATCGCCCGGACTGACCCAGCCCAGATCGCCCCCCTTGGCCGCCGACAGGTCCGCCGAATGCGCCTTCGCCAACTCGCCGAAATCGGCGCCGTTGACCACGCGCTCGCGCAGCCCCTTGAGGCGGCTCTCGGCGTCGGCGTCGGAAAGGATCTCCGAGGTCTTCACCAGGATGTGGCGCGCGCGCGTCTGCTCGAGCTGCTGCGGCCCGGCGGCATCGCCGCCGCGCATGTCCACCAGCTTGACGATGTGCAGGCCGGCGGCGCTGCGCAGCAGCGGCGACACCTGGCCCGGCTGGAGGGTTTTCACCGCATCGGCGAACAGCGCCGGCAGGCGGTCGCGCTCGCGCCAGCCGAGGTCGCCGCCGCTGATGCCGTCGGGCGCGTCCGAGGTTTCGGCAGCGACGCGGCCGAAGTCCTCGCCGGCGTTCAGGCGCGCGAGCACGCCTTCGGCGCGCGCGCGCAGGCGGGCGATCTGCTCCGGCGTCGCGCCTTCGGGCGCGCGCAGCAGGATGTGGGCAACGTGGTACTCGTTGCCGGAGAACGCATCCGGATTGCTGGCGAGGAAGTTGTCGACCTCGGCCTCGCTGACCGCGACCTTGTTGTCGACCTCGCGCTCGCGCAGGCGGGTGAGCAGCATCTCGGTGCGGATCTCGGTACGGAAACGCGCCCAGGGCACGCCGTCGTGTTCGAGCGCGGCGCGCAGCTGCGCCGGCGACAGGCGGTTGTTTTCGGCGATGCGACCGATCGCGCGATCGAGCGTGGCGTCGTCGATGCGCAGCGAGCTGTCGCGGGCGAGCTGCAACTGGGCGCGTTCGACGATCAGGCGTTCGAGCAGCTGACGCTCGAGCACGTCGGCGGGCGGCAGCGGCGTGCCCTGGCGGTTGAGCTGGCGCACCGCCTGATCGACCCGCTCGCGCAACTGCACGGCGGTGATCACCTCGTTGTTGACCACGGCGACGATGTGATCGACAGCCACCGTCCGCGTGGCAGTCTGCGCCGCCACCACCGACGGCTGAGCGAGCGCGGCGCACGACAGGCCGACGACGGCCAGGGTTCGGGTTCGGGACAGGAAACGGTTCATGGATCTTCCGACCGGGAAAATGGGGAGGTTAGCACCGAGGGGGTGTGGCGCAGGGCGTGCCGGACCGCGCCCCTGGCCCGGCCCGGTACGCCACGACGGGATCATTCGTAGCCGAACACGCGGTTGGCGCCGGGGTCGTTGATCTTGCCATAGCCGGGAACGCTGCGTTTGATCAGGTTGACCGGACTCGAGCCGATGCTCGCCAGGTCGTTGAGTTCGAGTTGCACGAACACTGCCTTGGTGACGTCGTCCTCGCGCGTGGCGAAGCGGTGCATGGCGACGCGGAACACCCAGCAGCCGCCGTCGTACTCGAGTCCGCCGATGGCCTCGGTGAGGCGCTTGTCCTCGAGCGAGTGGGTCAGGCGGCCGACGCCATACCAGTTGCCGCCGAGCGGCCACTGCCCCGAGACGTCGACGTCGCGCAGGATGTCGCGGGCGTAGCGGTAGCTGAAGTTGAAGGCCTTGGCGAACTCCGGCTGATAGCGCAGGGTGGCGTTGAAGCGCTCGGTTTCGCTCTCGTCGGTGTTGTACTGCAGCAGAGTGTCGAAGCTGGTGTAACGCGTGAGCCGTCCGCTGAAACCGCCGAGCACGTCGGTGCGGCGGCTGGTGCGCGGTGTCTCGCCGGCAGTGACGCGCTGATCCTCGAAGTAGTAGCGCTGGCCGACCAGGGCGCGCATGCGCTCGGCGCCGGTGGCGGGGTCGATCAGACGCGTGGTGACCGCCGCCGTCACCTGATTGGCGTCGCCGATGCGGTCGCCGCCGGAATAGCGGTTCTCGGCGAAGATCTGCGCGAAACCGAAGTCGTAGCGGCTGGTGTCGAACAGCGGAATGTCGTCCTGGCGGCGATAGGGCACGTTCAGGTAATAGACGCGCGGCTCCAGGGTCTGCACGTAGTCCTGGCCGAACAGGCGGGCCTCGCGCTCGAAGGTCATCCCGCTATCGACCGAGAAGATCGGCACGCTGCGGTTGATCGAGGTGCGGCCGTCGGCGAACAGCGGCTCGTCGAGATCGTATTGCGTGTAGTGCACGCCGACCTTGGGGGTGACGTAGTAGCCGGCCTGCACGTAGGGCAGCGCCAGGCTCGGGTAGGCGGTGAAACGCGAGCCCTCGGCCCAGTTCTCGTCGGGGTGGGCGAACTGCACGTACTCGCCCTGGAAGCCGGCGGCGAGCCCGCCCGCCAGATCGGGGCGCGAGGCGCTCAGCAGCACCTGCGGCAGGCGGCGGTAAGGGGTGACGATGGGGTTTTCGGGGTCGGTGTTGAGCGTCTGATAACTCTGCACCAGTGCCGAGGCGCTCCACCAGCCACCGCCGGTGTAGATCAGCCGCCCCTCGCGCAGCAGGTTGACGCGCGAGGCCATCGAAATGTGCGAGCTCAGATCCTCGAAGTACTCGTCGTCGGATACGCCGTTGAGGTCGAGCGAGCCATACAGCGTGGGGGTGAGCCACTGCTGGTGCTGCAGCGAGCCGAGCGTGCGCTCCTCGCCGGTGAGGTTGTCGCGCGGCAGCCATTCGACCCGGCTCTCGCCGTAGTAGCTGTCGCCCATGTAGCGGACTTCGCCGCCGAGCTGCATGCCGCGCCGCCCCATCCAGCGCGGCACGATGGTGGCATCGTAATTGGGCGCGATGTTCCAGTAGTAGGGGACGGTGATGTCGACACCAGTCTTGTTCGACGAGCCGATGGTCGGCGGCAGCACGCCGGACTGACGCTGGCCCACCAGCGGGAACTCCGCCCACGGCATCCAGAACAGCGGCACGTCCTTGAACACCACGGTGCTGTTGCGGGCGACGCCGATCTCGCGGTCGTAGTCGAGCTGCAGGTCGCCGGCCTTGATGTACCAGTCGGGGTCGTCGACGCGACAGGTCGACCAGGTGGCGTTCGCCAGGCGGTACTGGTTCTCGCCCTCGAAGTGCAGGACGTCGGCGCGGCCGCCCCCCGACACCTGGCGCGGCTCGCCGCCGGGTTCGCGCGGTTCGCGCGTGCGGGTGATCTCGTAGCGTGGCGACTGGAAGACGCCGACGCGGTCGCCCACCACCAGGCTCGCCGACGGCCCGGAAATTTCGTCCGGCCCCTGGCGCAGGCGCACGTTGCCCTCGGCCAGCGCCTCGTCGGTGGGTTCGCGGTAGGTGAGCTGGTCGGCGGTCAGCAGCAGCTCATCGCGCTGCAGTTCGGCCTCGCCCTCGGCGACCATTTCCAGCGCACGCGTGCCGCGGATGCGCAGCGCGCGCACCTCGGTGGAACCGGGCGCCGCGGCTGCATCTGCCTCCTGCGCCACGTCGGGCTGCGCGCGGCCGGGAGCTGGCGCGGCAACCGGCTGCCCCCCGCGCGGAGAAGCCGCTGCCGGCTCGACACGCCTGATTGCGGCGGGCGACTGCACCTCGGTCACCGGCGCCGTGCCGGCGGAGCGGGGCGCAGCCGGCGCCGGCTTGGCCACCTGATCGCCCCCGCGACCGCCGCGCACCAGGTCCGGAGAGACCACCAGCGCGGGCATGCCGGATGCAAAAACCGTCCCCGACATCCAGCACAACAGCAGCGGAATCACTCGCATCCGCGTATTCAGGCCCCGATCTCGCAAAGCGCTCCCCGTCTTCCGGACTGTGGGCGGCCGCCCCGTCGGCGCCACCGTATTGATAAACTCGCGGATTCTACACGAACGTCCGCGGAGTACCCCGCTTGCAACGACTCGCCCAGCTCCAGACCTGGCTCGCCACCCGCTATCCGGGGCGCGCCTTCGACCTCGCGCCGGCCTCCGCCGACGCCAGCTTTCGCCGTTATTTCCGCCTGCGCTTCGCCGACGACGGCAGCACCCTCGTCGTCATGGATGCGCCGCCCGCGCACGAGGACTGCCGGCCGTGGCTGCAGGTCGCCGCGCTGTTCCGCGCCGCCGGCGTCCACGTCCCCGAGGTGCTCGCCGAAGACCTCGACCAGGGCTTCCTGCTGCTCTCCGACCTTGGCAGCACCACCTACCTCGCCGCGTTGACGCGCGAGGGCTGTACCCCGCACGACGCCGCCCACCTCTACGCCGACGCCCTCGGCACCCTGACCGCGATCCAGCTCGCCAGCCGGCCGGGCGTGCTCCCCGCGTACTCGCGCGAACTGCTGCAGCGCGAGCTGATGCTGTTCCCCGAGTGGTACGTCGCCCGCCACAAAGGCGTGACCCTCAGCGACAAGGAAACGACCACCCTGCACGACGCGTTCGAGCGCATCCTCGCGGTGAATCTGGCCGAGCCGCAGGTCTTCGTGCACCGCGACTACCATTCGCGCAACCTCATGCACATCGCCGACGGCGCCAATCCGGGGGTGATCGACTTCCAGGACGCGGTGTACGGCCCGCTCACCTACGATCTCGCCTCGCTGTTCAAGGACGCCTACCTCCGCTGGGACGAGGAGTTCGTCCTCGACCTGCTCGCGCGCTACTGGGAAGCCGCACGCAGCCTCGGCCTGCCGGTGCGCGCCGACTTCGCCGACTTCCACCGCGACTACGAGTGGATGGCGGTGCAGCGCCACCTCAAGGTCCTCGGCATCTTCGCCCGCCTTTACCACCGCGACGGCAAGGACGGCTACCTCGCCGACATGCCCCTGGTAATGGACTACCTGCGTCGCGCCTGCAAGCGCTACCGCGACCTCGGCCCACTGCTCAAGCTGCTCGACAAGCTCGAGCCCGAACCCGTGCAGTTCGGCTACACCTTCTGATGAAGGCGATGATCCTCGCCGCCGGTCGCGGCGAACGCATGCGCCCGCTCACCGACCGCTGCCCCAAGCCGCTGCTCGAAGCCGGCGGCAAGCCGCTCATCGTCTGGCACATCGAGCGTCTGCGCGCAGCCGGCTTCACCGAACTGGTGATCAACCACGCCCACCTCGGCCACCTCCTCGAAGCCGCGCTCGGCGACGGCAGCGCGTGGGGCGTGCGCATCGCGTGGTCGGCCGAGACCCACGCTCTGGAAACCGCCGGCGGCATCGCCCACGCCTTGCCGCTGCTCGGCGACGCGCCCTTCCTCGTGATCAATGGCGACGTGTTCTGCGACGCCGACCTCGCCGCGCTGCGCCACGCCGCCGAAGGCCTGCGCGCCGACGGCCCCCTCGCCCACCTGTTGCTGGTGGACAACCCGCCCCACCACCCCGACGGCGACTTCGCCCTCGACGGCGACTACCGCGTGCACGACGCCGCCCCTCCCCGCCTGACCTTCAGCGGCATAGGCGCCTACCACCCGGCGCTGTTCGCCGGCCTCGCCGGCGACACGCCCGCCAAGCTCGCTCCCCTGCTGCGCGCGGCGATGGCCACCGGTCGGATCACCGGCCGCCGCCACCCCGGCCGCTGGATCGACGTCGGCACCCCGGAGCGACTCGCCGAACTCGACGCCAGCCTGCGCGCACGCTGATCCCCACGCCCGCCGCCCCGTTCGCGACGTGACATAATTGCGCCCATGAACGCCCCGTCCTGCACCGCTTTCGACCTCGCCCCCTTCGCCGCCCGCCGCGCGCGCCTGCTAGAGCGCATGCAGGCCGTCGGCGGCGGCGTCGCCATTCTGCCCACCGCGCCCGAGCGCGCGCGCAACCGCGACACCCATTACCCGTACCGCCACGACAGCTATTTCTACTACCTCACCGGCTTTCGCGAGCCCGAAGCGGTGGTCGTGCTGGTTGCCGGCGAGGTGCCGAAGCAGATCCTGTTCTGCCGCCAGAAGGACGAGGAGCGCGAGATCTGGGACGGCTTCCGCCACGGCCCCGAAGCGGCCCGCGAACGCTTCGGTTTCGACGAGGCGTGGACCATCGGCGACCTCGAACGCCGGCTGCCCGACTACCTCGCCGAACAACCGGTGCTGTGGAGCGGCCTCGGCTACGACAACGAGTGGGACGCCAAGGTCATGGCCGCGCTCAACGCGGTGCGCGCCAACGCGCGCAGCGGCGTGACCCCGCCGCACTCGGTGCGCGACCTGCGCGCCGAACTCGACGACATGCGCCTGATCAAGGACGCCAGCGAACTCGCAATCATGAAGCGGGCCGCGCAGATTTCGGCGGGCGCCCACGTTCGGGCGATGCGCGCCACCGCGCCCGGACGCTTCGAGTACGAGATCGAGGCCGAACTGCTGCACGCCTTCCGCACCGCCGGCAGCCAGTACCCCGCCTACCCGTCGATCGTCGCCAGCGGCGCCAACGCCTGCGTGCTGCACTACGTCGACAACGACCGTCGCATGGCAGACGGCGACCTGCTGCTCATCGACGCCGGCTGCGAACTCGACGGCTACGCCTCCGACATCACCCGCAGCTTTCCGGTGAACGGCCGCTTCAGCGGCGCGCAGCGCGACGTCTATGAACTGGTGCTCGCCGCCCAGCACGCCGCCAAGGCCGCGATCCGCCCCGGCGCGCACTGGAATCAGCCGCACGAAGCCGCGGTCGAGGTGCTCGCGCGCGGCCTGCTCGATCTCGGCCTGCTCAAGGGCAGCTTCGACGCGGTCATGGAAAAGGCCGACTACCGGCGCTTCTACATGCACCGCACCGGCCACTGGCTGGGCATGGACGTGCACGACGCCGGCGAATACAAGCTAGGCGGCGAATGGCGCCCGCTCGTCGCCGGCATGGTGCTCACCGTCGAACCCGGCTGCTACATCCGCCCCGCGCCCGACGTGCCCGAAGCATTCTGGAACATCGGCATCCGCATCGAGGACGACGCCGTGGTCACCGCCGATGGCTGCGAGTTCATCACCGGCGACGTCCCCACCGCGGTCGCCGACATCGAAGCGCTGATGCGCGACGCTCCCCATGGCGCAGCATGACCTGCTCATCGTCGGCGCCGGCCCGGTCGGGCTTGCGCTCGCCCTCGCGCTGAACGACGCCGGCCTCGACGTCGCCATCGCCGACGCGCGCACGCGCGCAGCCGGCGCCGCCGATCCGCGCGTGCTCGCACTCGCCCACGGCACCCGTCTCACCCTCGAAGCCATGGGCGTGTGGCCCGAACTCGCCGCCACCCCGATCGACACCATCCACATCTCGCAGCGCGGCGGCTTCGGCCGCACCCTGCTGCATGCCGCCGACTACGGCGTGCCCGCACTCGGCTACGTGCTCCCCGCCGGCCGCCTGACCGCGGCACTGCGCGCCCGCGTGGACGCCGCCGGCATCGCCGTGCTCGACGACACCGAAGTCACCGCGCTCACCCCCGGCGCCGACGCGACAACCGCCACCCTGCGCCGCGCCGACGGCGCCATCGACCACTGCAACGCGCGACTCGCCGCCTGCGCCGAAGGCGGCATGCAGGCCGGCGACCCCGACATCGTCGAGCACGACTACGGCCAGCACGCCCTCATCTCCGTGGCCACGCCGGTCGGCGACCACCGCCACACCGCATTCGAACGCTTCACCGCCGACGGCCCCCTGGCTCTGCTGCCGCACGGCGCCGCCTACGCCGTGGTGCATGTGGTGCCGCCGGCGCAGGCCGACGCCCTGCTGCAACTCGACGACGCGCGCTATCTCGCCCACGTGCAAGAACGCATCGGCCACCGCGTGCGCCTTGCCGCGGTCGCCGAGCGCCTGCGTTATCCGCTGCTGCTGCGCTACCGGCGCAATCCGGTGGGCGCGCGCACGGTGTGGCTGGGCAATGCGGCACAGACCCTGCACCCGGTCGCCGGCCAGGGTTTCAACCTCGCCCTGCGCGACGTGCACGCGCTCGCGCGCGCGCTCCTCGAGCACCGTGGCGACCCCGGCGCGCCCGCCACCCTCGCCGCGTTCGGGCGCGGACGCGGCCTCGACCGCCTCGGCACGATCCGCTTCACCGACACCCTGGTACGCGTGTTCAGCAACGATATCGCGCCGCTCCATCACGCCCGCGGCGCCGGCCTGCTCGCCCTCGACCTGCTGCCCCCGCTGCGCCATTTCGTCGCCAAGCGGATGATGTTCGGCGCACGCGCCTGGCCCTGAACCCCGACGCCGGTGTTGTCGGCGGACAACACCGCGTTGTCGATCGGGTCTTTCCGCAGCCGCCGCCTCGCCCCGGCACCGGCCGCATGGGGTAGAATCCGCCCCTTCCCCCAGCACGTCCCCCAGCACGTTCCATTCCCATGCAGTTTGCCGGCTTTACCCTGCGCAACAACCTTTTCGTCGCCCCCATGGCGGGCGTAACGGATCGGCCGTTCCGTCAGTTGTGCAAGAAAATGGGCGCAGGCGTGGCCGTTTCCGAAATGGTCACGTCCAACTCCCTGCTCTACGGCAGCGCCAAGACCCAGCGCCGCGCCAACCACGACGGCGAGGTCGATCCGATCTCGGTGCAGATCGCCGGCGCCGACCCGGCGATGATGGCCGAGGCCGCGCGCTACAACGCCGACCGCGGCGCGCAGATCATCGACATCAACATGGGCTGCCCGGCGAAGAAGGTGTGCAACGTGATGGCGGGCTCGGCACTGATGCAGGACGAGCCGCTGGTCGCGCGCATCCTCGAGGCCGTGGTCAAGGCCGTGCCCGACACTCCGGTGACACTGAAATTCCGCACTGGCTGGAACCGCGACAACAAGAACGCGCCGACCGTGGCGCGCATTGCCGAGGCATCCGGCATCCGCGCGATCGCGATCCACGGCCGCACGCGCGCCGACCAGTACACCGGCGAGGCCGAGTACGACACCATCGCCCACGTCAAGACTCTGGTGAAGATCCCGGTGATCGCCAACGGCGACATCACCACGCCGCAAAAGGCCAAGCACGTGCTCGACTACACTGGCGCCGACGGCGTCATGATCGGCC
Source organism: Pseudomonadota bacterium (assembly GCA_023459095.1). Lineage (GTDB taxonomy): Bacteria > Pseudomonadota > Gammaproteobacteria > Burkholderiales > Rhodocyclaceae > JAEWVQ01. Next base: position 21,054 of record JAEWVQ010000139.1, read on the forward strand.
GCGCGGCACAAGGGCGGCCGTGGATCTTCCGCGAGATCGAGCACTTCCTCGCCACCGGCGAGATCCTGCCGCCGCCGCTGGTGTCCGAAATCCATCAGGTGTGCCGCGAGCACCTCGCCGACCTCTACGCCTTCTACGGCGAGGATGCCGGCGTGCGCATCGCGCGCAAACACATTTCCTGGTACACCAAGGGCCTGGTCGGCTCCGCGGCGTTCCGCTTCGCGATGAACCAGCTCCCCGACGTGACCAGTCAGCTCGGCGCCGTGGACGAATTCTTCGGCCATCTCGCCGACGTCGGCAGCCGTCTGAACTATGAGAGCGGGCGCGACACCGACCCGCAGCAGGAGCTCGCAGCATGAGCCGTTCCAACGAGATTGCCGACTCCGTCTTCCGCACACTGGACCAATATTTCCGCGACCTCGACGGCGAGAAACCGGCCGCCATCTACGACATGGTGATCCGCAACGTCGAGCGCCCGATGCTGGAGTTCGTGCTCCAGCAGGCCAAGGGCAACCAGACCGTGGCCGCCGAGATGCTGGGCATCAACCGCAACACCCTGCGCCGCAAGCTCACCGACTACGACCTGCTCTGAGCGCCGCGCGCCGGCCCCGCGGCGCCGCCTTCGTCTTCCCTTTCCGATCCTTTTCCTTCCAGCAAGCGTCAAGATGAACGTCACCCAAGCCCTCATCAGTGTTTCCGACAAACGCGGCGTGCTCGAATTCGCGCGCGAACTGGCCGGCCTCGGCATCAAGCTGCTGTCGACCGGCGGCACCGCCGCGCTGCTGCGCGACGCCGGCCTCGCGGTCACCGACGTCTCGGAGCACACCGGCTTCCCGGAAATGCTGGACGGCCGGGTGAAGACCCTGCATCCCAAAGTGCACGGCGGCATCCTCGCCCGCCGCGACCTCGCCGAGCACATGGACACCATCGCCGCCCACGACATCAGCCGCATCGACCTCGTGGTGGTGAACCTCTACCCCTTCCAGGCCACCGTGGCCCGCCCGGACTGCACCCTGGAAGACGCCATCGAGAACATCGACATCGGCGGCCCGACCATGGTGCGCGCCGCGGCCAAGAACCACGGCAGCGAAGCCGGCGGCGTCGGCATCGTCACCGATCCCGAGGACTACCCCGGCATCGTCGCCGAGCTCAAGGCCAACGCCAACAAGTTGAGCTACAAGACCCGCTTCGCGCTCGCGGTGAAGGCCTTCACCCACACCGCGCGCTACGACTCGGCGATCTCCAACCACCTCACCGCGCTGGTCAGCAACGACGCCGGCGACGTGTCGAAGCAGGCCTATCCGGAGCGCTTCCAGCTCGCCTTCGACAAGGTGCAGAACCTGCGCTACGGCGAAAACCCGCACCAGAGCGCTGCGTTCTACAAGGAACCGGGCGCGGCCGAAGGCGGCATCGCCAGCTACACCCAGCTGCAGGGCAAGGAGCTGTCGTACAACAACATCGCCGACGCCGACGCGGCGTGGGAATGCGTGAAGGCTTTCGACACCACTGCGTGTGTGATCGTCAAGCACGCCAACC
>JAEWVQ010000140.1 GCA_023459095.1 Pseudomonadota bacterium
ATTGGTCTTGGATACAAGAACGATATTGTAAATGTAAAGAATGGTTACGGTCGTAACTATCTTATCCCAACAGGTAAAGCAGCTATTGCTTCTTCTTCTGCAAAGAAAATTCTTGCAGAGAACTTGAAGCAGCAGGCACACAAGCTAGAGGCTATCAAGGCTGAAGCAGTTAAGAAGGGTGAGGCACTTAACGGTGTTGCTCTTGTTATCTCAGCTAAGGTAAGTACTACTGGTGCTCTTTACGGATCTGTTACTACTGCAACTGTAGCTGAAGAACTTGCAAAGAAGGGTATTGAGGTTGATCGCAAGATCATCACAATGCACGACATCAAGAAAGTTGGTGACTTCGAGGCAACTATCCACTTCCACAAGGAGGTTGAGGTAAAGGTTCCTGTATCAGTTGTTGACGAAAATGCTAAGGCTGTTAAAGAGACTCCTGCAGAGGAAGCTCCTAAGGCAGAAGAGGCACCAGCAGCAGAATAATATATAGAAATATACTATTGCACTGTAAAGCAAATTTATATAAGTCCCGAAAGCTTGATTGCTTTCGGGATTTTTTTGTACGCCCAGCATGGGCGTAATCTTATGGGTGTAAGTCCCTAACAAGCCCTAATAGTGGGAATTGTTTAGCCAAAGGCAAGAGTGTCCATAGCGATGTGGAATTTGAAGGAAGCCAGCGGCAAAAGTCTGGCCTGACGAACAGAAATCAGATATAAGGCTAAAGTGTGTGGGTAAGTTTGCAAAAGACAAACAAAGCCCTATAACTATTCGGAGACACACATAGTAAATCTGGCAGGTATAAGGCTGAAAGATTACGTTCTTATCTGGGGAGGTCTCACGGACGCGTCAAAGTAGATGAATGATTTCGAAAGATGCGGAGTAACGCTTGCCGTGAGAAGTCAGCCGATGTCATAGTAGTGCGGAGCAGTCAATCCTCCCACGAAGGACTGAACCTTTATTAAACGATAGTAATTGAACGTTACCACAATGAAAGGACGAACGCAGAAAACTTTGGCCGATGTCAAGGACTTCCCTCAAAGAGTACGGACGGCATCCGAATGGTATGGGGGAGTGCAGACTTTCATGTGGATGACCGAAGACAACATCGTGGAAGTACCATTTGACAAGGAACATTTATTGGAAGTAATCCTGTCTCCTGCGAACCTTAACCAAGCCTACAGGCAAGTGATGAGGAACAAGGGTTGTGGCGGCATTGACAAGATGTCTTGTGAGCAACTGCTCCCATGGCTGAAAGCCCACAAGGACGAACTGATATTTTCCTTGTTGGACAGCACCTACCGTCCAAACCCAGTCAGACGGGTTGAGATACCCAAGGACAACGGCAGTAAACGACAGTTGGGCATTCCCACAGTCGTCGACCGCCTAATCCAACAAGCCATCAGCCAAACACTAATCCCCATCTATGAGAAGCAGTTCCATAGGAACAGCTTCGGTTTCCGTCCCAATCGTAGTTGCCATGACGCACTGCTAAAGGCAAAGACAATAATAAGCGATGCCCACCGCTATGCGGTAGACCTTGACTTGGAACGTTTCTTTGATACGGTGAGCCACAGCAAACTCATAGAGATACTCTCCCGAACCATCAAGGACGGCAGAGTGATAAGCCTGATTCATAAATATCTTCGTAGCGGAGTGATGAACAAAGGTCTGTTTGAAGCGAGTGAGGAGGGTACACCTCAAGGTGGCCCTCTAAGTCCGTTGTTGAGCAATGTGATGCTCAACGAACTGGACAGGGAACTCGAACGCAGAGGACACGAATTTGTACGTTATGCCGATGATGCGCTAATATTCTGTGGTAGCAGGAGGGGAGCGGATCGAGTGCGTAAATCCATCACGAAGTTCATAGAGGGAACGCTCCACCTGCGTGTAAACAAGGAGAAGACCGTGTCTGCCAATGTCAGCAAGGTCAAATACCTTGGTTATACGTTTGGTTTTTACAAGGGACAATGCCGCTTACGCCTACATGCCAGGACCAAAGCCAAGCTGCACGCCAGGTTGAAAGACTTGACGAGCCGAAGCAACGGTTGGGGTTATGCGCGCAGGAAGCAAGCCTTACGCCTTTATATTGTGGGGTGGATGAACTACTATCATCTGGCGGACTGCAAGACTTACCTTGCGGAGACCGACGAATGGTTGCGTAGGCGCATCCGCATGTGCATTTGGAAAGCATGGAAGAAGCCGATAACTAAAGTGAAGAACCTCATAAGATGTGGTATAGACAAAACATATGCGTACATGTGGGGTAATACAAGCAAGTCTTATTGGCACACGGCAGGCAGTTGGATATTACATCGTGCTATCACGAATGACCAACTACGCTGGCGTGGGTATACCAACCTCTATGATGAATATGCCAAATGGTACCCTAAATGAGGAACCGCCGTATGCCGAACGGCACGTACGGTGGTGTGAGAGGTCGGTAAATACGAAAGTAGGAGATAAACACCTATGATTAGTATTTACCTCCTACTCGATTGTATATAATAAAGTCGAATATTACATTTCAACGATAACCTCGTGTT
>JAEWVQ010000141.1 GCA_023459095.1 Pseudomonadota bacterium
CTTGATCTGATCGAGCGTGCTCGGATCGTCGATCGTGGTCAGATCGCCGGCGTCACGACCTTCAGCCAGCGCCTGGATCGAGCGCCGCAGCATCTTGCCCGAGCGCGTCTTGGGCAGACCGTTGATGAAGTGCACGCGGGCGGGCCGGGCAATGGCGCCGAGGCTTTCGTCCACCTTCTTCATCACCTCCTTCTCGAGCGCGGCACGCTTCTCGGCGGTGTCCACGGCGGAAGCGTCCTTGACCACCGCAAAGGCCATCGGCATCTGACCCTTGAGTTCGTCGTGCACGCCGACCACGGCGACTTCGGCGATCGCCGGATGGGTCTGCACCGCCTCCTCGATCTCGCGGGTGCCGAGACGATGGCCAGCGACGTTGATGACGTCGTCCATGCGGCCGAGGATGGTGTGATAGCCGTTCTCGTCCTTGATGCCCCAGTCCGAAGACGAATACACCACCGGATCGGTGAACAGGCTGAAGTAGGTCGAGACGAAGCGCTCGTCCTGGCCCCACACGGTGGACAGGCAGCCCGGCGGCAGCGGCGGCACGATGCCGACGATGCCCTTCTCGTTGGCGCCGCACTCGGTCCCGTCCTCGCGGAAGATGCGCAGATCGTAGCCATACACCGGGAAGGCGGGCGAACCGAGCTTGATCTTGCTGTCTTCCACGCCGCGGCAGATCGCCAGCATCGGCCAGCCGGTCTCGGTCTGCCAGTAGTTGTCGATCACCGGAATGCCGAGTTCTTCCATGATCCACTGGTGCGAAGTCTCGTCGAGCGGTTCGCCGGCGAGGAACAGGTGCTTGAGCGAGGACAGGTCGTACTTCTTGAGGAAGGCCGGGTCCTGCTTCTTGAGCACGCGCACCGCGGTCGGCGCCGAGAACATCACGCTGACCTTGTACTTCTCGACGATCTGCCACCAGATGCCGGCATCCGGACGCAGCGGCGTGCCCTCGTACATGATCGTGGCCATGCCGGCGAGCAGCGGGCCGTAGATGATGTAGCTGTGGCCGACCACCCAGCCAATGTCCGAGGTCGAGAACATGGTCTCGCCGGCACCACCGGTGTAGATGTGCTTCATCGAAGCGGTCAGTGCCACCGCGTAACCGCCGGTGTCGCGCTGCACGCCCTTGGGCTTGCCGGTGGTGCCGGAGGTGTAGAGGATGTAGCTCGGCTCCGACGACTCCAGCCAGGTCACCGGCACCTGGGCGTCGAGATGCTTGGCGCGCAGTTCGGCGTAATCGACATCACGGCCTTCCACCTTGGGGAAGCCCTTGTCGAGACCGCGGTCGACGATCAGCACCTTGGCCGGCGGGAATTCGGCGAGCTTGCAGGCCTCATCGACCAGATGCTTGTAGGGCACCGGCTTGCCGTTGCGCATGCCGGCGTCCGAACTGACCATGAGCACCGGCTTTGCGTCGTCGATACGGGTGGCGAGCGAACCGGCCGCGAAGCCGCCGAACACCACCGAGTGAATCGCACCGATGCGCGCGCAGGCGAGCATGGCGAATGCGGCCTCGGCGATCATCGGCATGTAGATCAGCACGCGGTCGCCGCGCTGGACCCCGAGTTCGAGATAGACCGCCGCCATGCGCTCGACTTCGCGCTGCAGTTCGGCGAAGGAATAGACCTTCTCCTCGTTGGTTTCGGTGGAGATGTAGATCAGCGCACGATCGTCCGGACGGCGGGCGGCGTGACGATCGACCGCGTTGTAGCACAGGTTGGTCTCGCCCCCCTTGAACCACTTGACGAACGGCGGACGCGAGAAATCGCAGATCTGCTCCGGGGCCTTGTTCCAATGCACGAGTTCGGCCTGCTCGGCCCAGAACGCGTCGCGCTGGTCGATGGAACGACGGTGAAACGCCTTGTAACTGGTCATGGACATCCTCTCCCTACTTTTCCCTGAAATCGCAATTGACGTACCCGAATCGCAGCGCCGGACGGCAGGTGCGGCGTCGGGGTGGCTCAAATGGACGTTTGGGTTCCGTCCGTCTCATCGCCGCCGACCGTCCCCTTGTCGTATTTTTTTAGCTGTTCGAGCGGGAATCCGCACTTCAGGTGCGCTTCCACCAGTTCCAGCAGGGGATACAGCGTGGCGATGACATCCGGCAGTCGGTCGGCCACCTCGTCGGCGGCGCCTACCCGGAGTTGAAGCAGGGCATGGTCGATGCTTATCGTCTGCTTCAGGTAGCGGTCGACCATGGTCTGGTCGATCTCGCCCTTGTCCGCGACGACGCGGTTGCCGCCGGCACTCGAGCCGATGCGGACCCGCGTCGAAGCGGTTTCGATCAACTGGCCGACGGTGCTCATGCCGTCGACCACCGAACTCGCGACCCCGATGGTCACGCTGATGCGGATGCGCTCGTCGCGATACATCATCACCAGCTTTTCCATCGCGCGCTGCAGGCGCAGCGCGAAGGCGCAGCAGCCGATCAGGTCGACGCTGGGCGAGAGCACCGCAAAGCGCGACGGTCCCAGTTGCGAGACCGTGTCCTCTTTGCGCACCTTGGTGCTGAGGATCTTCGACAGCTTGCGGGTGATGAGTTGGGCGACGTGGGCGCCATGCCACTCGGTGAGCTGGTCGTAGTGATCGATCTCGACCACCATCGCGGCGATCTCGCCGTGCTGGCGGCGCTCGGCCATCCCCTCGCCGCGTTCGTCCTCATCTTCACGCGGCAGTTCGGGCAGCGGATCGGACGCGAGCCCGGCATCGACCTCGGCCACGACCGCGCTCTGCGTGGCCAGCGCAGCACGGCTCTCCTCCAGCTCGCGCCGCGCCTGCGCCAGGCGCAGCAGGGAATCGAGCCGCGCCAGCAGCTCGACGCTGCCCGCACCCTTGGCGAGGAAGTCGTTGGCCCCGAGCGCCAGGGCGCGCTCGCGCGCGGCGTCGTCCTCGTCGCCGGAGATGATGACCACCGGCATGTCGTGCACCCGCGTCACCTTGGAGCTGCGGATGCGCTCGAGCAGGCCGAAGCCGTCGAGCTGCGGCATGCCGATGTCGGTGAGCACGAGCTGGATCTCGGGGTCCACCAGCAGCGCCTGCCAGCCGGCTTCGCCGTCGGCCTCCTCGCGCACCGCGAAACGGCCGCGAAGATGCTTGATCAACGACGCGCGCACCATGCGCGAATCGTCGACGATGAGGATCTTCGGCAGCGCCTGCTTGTCGTCCGCGCTCATGCGGCGATTCTCCGGATGCGCACGGTTCAGCCGCCGATCCGGACCACGGTGCGGCCCTTGACCTTGCCGTCGATGAAATCGCCGAACGCGCCGGGCAGTTCGCCGAAGCCGATGGTGCGAGTGACCGCCGCCAGCTGCGCCGGCTTGAGGTCGGTGGCGAGGCGGTCCCACACCCGCTGCCGGGTCGGAAAGCCCATGTAGCCGGAATCGATGCCGAGCAGGCTGACGCCGCGCAGAATGAACGGAAACACCGTGGTGTCGAGCTTGAAGCTGCCGGCGTTGCCGATGCTCGCCACGGTACCGGCCTGCTTCATCGTCGCCAGCACCCAGTGCAGCACCGCGCCGCCGACGTTATCGACCGCGCCGGCCCATTGTGCAGCCTCGAGCGGACGCACCTTGTCGAAATCGATGTCGGCGCGCAGCTTCACCTCGGCGGCCCCCAGGCCTCGCAGATAATCGGTTTCGGAGGCTTTGCCGGTGAGCGCGACGACGTGGTAGCCGAGCCGGGCGAGCATGTCGATCGCCAGGCCACCGACGCCGCCGGTGGCCCCGGTGACCACCACCGGCCCGTTGGCGGGGGCGAGGCCGTTGTCTTCCATGCGCACGATGCCGAGCGCGGCGGTGAAGCCGGCGGTACCCAGCGCCATCGCCTCGAACAGATCGAGCCCCGCGGGCAGCGGCACCACCCAGGCCGCGGGCACGCGGGCGTATTCTGCATAACCGCCGTGATGCGCCACGCCGATGTCGAAGCTGGTGGCGATCACCTTGTCGCCCGGCGCGAAGCGCGCATCCGCGCTCTCCACCACCTCACCCGACAGGTCGATGCCGCCGACACAGGGAAAGCGGCGGATGATCTTGCCGGCGCCGGTTGCGGCCAGGGCATCCTTGTAGTTGATGCTGGAGTAATGCACCCGGATGAGGACTTCGCCGGCGTCGAGCTGATCCGGCGTCAGCGTCGCCATGCGGGCGGCCACCTTCCTGTTTTCGTCCTGCTCGATCAAAAACGCTTGAAACTGGGTCACGACTGCTGGTCTCCTCGATCTTCGGGCAGGCTCCGCGCTCGGCATGGGAGCGGAACACATCGTGATGCATCATGCGGCTGTCCGCGATTATAGCGAAAACCCCGAAGCGCCCGACGTCGGAAAACCCCGTTGTACTTCAGTTTGCGGCCACACCGGCAGATAATCGCCTGCACGCCCATCGAGTTCGATGACATGAGCCTGCTCACGACCCCGCTGCCCTCGGTCGACGCCTACGTCGAGCACTTCTCGCACCAGCCACTGCCCGTGCTGCGGCACACCGCGAACGCACTCGAACGCCACCGTGCCGCGCAGGACGGCGTCGACGCCCGCGCACTCGCCGCCCTCGTCCTCGGCGACCCGATGCTGACCATGGCCCTGCTGACCCATCTCGAAAAACATCGCAGCCGGGTCCAGAACCACGACATCACGACCATAGACCGAGCGATCATGATGATGGGGCTCGGCCCCTTCTTCGACGCGTTCGGCGACCAGACCACGCTCGAGAACCAGCTCGCCGCCCACCCGCATGCGCTGGTGGGCGCGCTCAAGGTCATCGGCCGCGCCCGCCGCGCCGCCCACTATGCGCGCGACTGGGCGATCGCGCGCCACGATCTCGATGTCGAGGAGATCACCGTCGCCGCGCTGCTGCGCGAGGCCGCCGAGATCGTGTGCTGGGCGTTCGCGCCCACCCTCACCGCGCAAGTCTATGCGCTCCAGCAGCGCGACCGCAGCCTGCGCAGCACCGCCGCGCAGCGCGCCGTGTTCGGCGTCACCGCCGACGAGTTGCAGCACGCCCTGATCCACGCCTGGAAACTGCCCGGGCTGCTCATCGAGCTGCTCGACGACACGCGCGGCGCCCACCCGCGCGTGCGCACGATCGCGCTCGCCACCACCTTCACCCGCCACGTCGCGCGCGGCTGGGACGACCCCGCGCTACCCGACGACCTCGCCGCACTCGCCGCCCTGCTCCCGCTCAAGCGCGAGCAGTTGCTCGAACGCCTGGGCGCACCGGTCGAAGCCTGGTCGCGACTGCTGCCGGAAGCCGCACGCTGAGCGCCGCCGCGGGCCGCGGCGGTGCTTGAAGCCTGCGTCGGCGCGCCAGGCGCGTCCGGCTCGGCGCGGGCGGTCAAGGGCGATCGCAAACGGCCGTCAGGGCGCGATTGTTATACGATGCCGCCTTCCCCTTTCATCCCTATGCAGGAGCGATCCTCCATGAGTGTTTCCGGCGCGGTGTTCTTCGGCGCGATCGTGCTGTGCGTGCTGTACGGCGTGGTGGTGTACAACGGCCTGGTGCGGCTCAAGCACGGCGTCGCCAAAGCCTGGGCGAACATCGACGTGCTGCTCAAGCAGCGCCATGACGAACTGCCCAAGCTGGTCGAGGTCTGCCGCCAGTACCGCCAGTTCGAGCAGGACACGCTGACCCGCGTCACCGAGGCGCGCGCCCGCGTCGCCAGCGCCCGCGAACAGCACGACGTCGCTGCGCTGGGTGCGGCCGAAGGCATGCTGCGCGTTGGCCTGGGGCAGATCTTCGCGGTCGCCGAGGCCTACCCCGAGCTCAAGGCCAACGAACACTTCATGCAGCTGCAGAGCCGCATCACCGCGCTCGAAAACGCCATCGCCGACCGTCGCGAGTGGTACAACGAGTCGGTCAATGTGCATAACGTGCGCATCGAGCAGTTTCCCGACCTGATCATCGCCCGCATGCTGCGCTTCGACGTCCAGCCGCTGCTCGAATTCGCCAGCGCGGAGAAGGCCGACGTCGACGTCCGGGCGCTGTTCGGCGCCTGAGCCCCACCGCCGACCGCACGACCGCTCTACCGACCGTAGCGCCCGATGCTCGTCCGCCTGCGTCTGGACCGCGCCAATGTCGCGCTGCCGCTCGTGCAGCTCGGCCTCGTCGCCCTCGCCTTTCGCGCCGGCACGCACTGGGGCAGCCTGGCCGCGCTCGGGATGCTGCTCGCCACCGGGCTGTGGGGCTGGCTGCGCTCGGTGCAGCACGCCCGGCTGATCCTCGACACGCCTACCGCGCGCATCGCCTCCGCCGCCCAGGGCTACAGCGAACTGCGCGGCCGCGGCCGGCCGCTGGCGGGCACGCCGCTGCTGTCGCCGGTCAACGGCCTGCCGGTACTCTGGTACCGGGTAGCGATCTATCACAAGGACAGCGGCGGGCGCTGGCAGCATCGCGACACCATTGAAAGCGATGCCTCGTTCATGCTCGACGACGATAGCGGGACGTGCGCGATCGACCCCGAAGGCGCGGAGATGCTGCTGCGCCGGCGCGATGTGTTCGAGCGCGGCGACGTCCGCCAGGTGCAGTGGGCACTGATCAGCGGCGACCCGATCTACGTGCTGGGCGATTTTTCCACCCTCGGCAGCATCGCCCCCGAGTTCGACACCGCGGCCCAGGTACGCGACCTGCTCGCGGCCTGGAAGCGCGACCACCCCGAGTTGCTGCGCCGCTTCGACCTCGACGGCGACGGCCAGATCGACCTGCGCGAGTGGGAACTCGCGCGTGCCCAGGCGCGGCGCGAAGTCAACCGCCAGCGCCAGGAAATCCTCGCCGCGCCCGAGGCCCACCTCATGCGCCGGCCAGCCGACGGCCGCCTCTACCTGATCTCCGACCTCGACCCCGCACGCATCGCCCGCCGCTACCGGCTGTGGGCCGCGTTTCACATGGCGGTGTTCCTCGGCAGCGCCGCGGCCACCGCCTGGTTCCACCCGTTCGGCGTACTCTGAGAGCCGCGCGACGACCGGCCTCAGCCCGCCGCGCGCGACTCCAGCTCTTCCCAGCGCAGCATCGCGGCCTCGATCTCGGCCTCCAGTTCGTCGAGCCGTGCCTTGAGGCGGGCGACATCCTGCGGCGCGCGCTGGTACAGCTCGGGGTCGGCCATGCGCTGCTGTACCTCGCCCTGCTCGGTCTCGAGCGCGGCGATGCGGTCGGGCAGCTCATCGAGCTCGCGCTTCTCCTTGAACGACAACCGATCCTGGCGTTTCGCCGGCGATGCCGGTTTGGTCGCCGCCGCGCGCGGCGCCGCGGCCTGACGCTCGGCCTCCCTTTCGGCGTCCCGCGCCGCCGCGCGGGCGCCCTGCACGCGCTGCCACTCGTCGTAGCCGCCGGCGTACTCGCCCCAGCGGCCGTCGCCCTCGGCGGCGATCACCTGGGTGACGACGTTGTCGAGGAAAGCGCGGTCGTGACTGACCAGGAACAACGTGCCGTCGTAGCCGGCGAGCAATTCTTCGAGCAGATCGAGGGTTTCGATGTCGAGATCGTTGGTGGGCTCGTCGAGCACCATGACATTGGCCGGGCGCGCAAACAGGCGGGCGAGCAGCAGGCGGTTGCGCTCGCCGCCGGAGAGCGATTTCACCGGCGAACGCGCGCGCTGCGGCGCGAACAGGAAGTCGCCGAGATAGCCGATGACGTGCTTCCTCTCGTTGCCGATCTCGACGTAATCGGAGCCCGGGCTGATCACCTCGGTGAGCGGCAGTTCGGGGTCGAGCTGGGCGCGCAGTTGGTCGAAGTAGGCCACCGAGAGCCGGGTACCGCGGCGCACGGTGCCGGCGTCGGGGGCGATGTCGCCGAGGATGAGCTTGAGCAGCGTGGTCTTGCCCGCGCCGTTGGGGCCGATGAAGCCGATGCGGTCGCCGCGCATGATGCGCGTGGAGAAGTCGCGCACCACGCAGCGCCCGTCGTAGGACTTGGTCACATGGTTGAGTTCGGCGACCATCTGCCCGCTCTGCTCGCCGCGATCCACCGCCAGGCTGACGTTGCCGAGCCGGTCGCGGCGCGCCGCGCGCTCGCGGCGCAGCGCCTCGAGGCGGCGCACACGGCCTTCGTTGCGCGTGCGCCGCGCCTCCACGCCCTTGCGGATCCACACCTCTTCCTGCGCCAGCAGCTTGTCGAAACGGGCACTGGCCTTGGCCTCGGCCTCGAGTTCCTCGGCCTTGCGCCGCAGATAATCGGAGAAGCGCCCCGGGTAGCTCGCCAACCGACCGCGGTCGAGTTCGACGATGCGGGTGGCGATGTTGTCGAGAAACACGCGATCGTGGGTGATCACCACCACCGCGCCGCGGAATTCGCGGATCAGGCCTTCGAGCCACAGAATGCCGTCGAGGTCGAGGTGGTTGGTGGGCTCGTCGAGCAGCAGCAGGTCGGGCTCGGCGACCAGCGCGCGCGCCAGCGCCACACGTTTGACGCCGCCGCCCGACAGGCTGGAAACCTTCGCCGCCGCCGCCAGTCCGAGACGGGCCAGCATGTGCTCGACGCGCTGGTTCAAACGCCAGCCGTCGGCAGCCTCGACCGCGTGCTGCAGGCGATCGAGGCGGGCGAGCGCCTCGGCGGTCGCAGCCTCCGCGACCTCGACCATCGCCGCGTGATAATCGACGAGCAGGCGCGCGGCATCGCCCAGACCATCGGCGACGGTGGCGAACACATCGCGCTCGAGGTCGAAATCGGCCTCCTGCGGCACGTAGGCCGCGGTCAGCCCGGGCTCGCGCCACACGGTGCCGTCGTCGAGGGTGGCCTGGCCGGCCAGCGCGCGCAGCAGGCTGGACTTGCCCGAGCCGTTGCGCCCGATGAGGGCGACGCGCTCGCCGCCATCGAGTTGGAACTCGGCATGGTCGAGCAGATCGACATGACCGAAGGCGAGGCAGGCGTCATCGACGGAAAGCAGTGGCATGAAATGGCCCGCAGTCTGGCTATAAATGGGAAACGGATTTTAACGGTGCCGCCGCCCCCCGGGGACGAAGCGCAATAATGCGATGCAACAATCGGTGCCAGCAGGCGGGTGCCGGCCACGGAGATGCGATTGGAACAAACCCTGGAAAAACTGCTCGAGCGCTTCGGCGCCGCCACCGACGACCCGATCGCGCCCTGGGTCGCGCTGATCGATGCCCTCCGCCCGCCGCGCGCGAGCCAGGCCGCCAAGGCAACCGACAGGCTGCGCGCCCTGACCCACATCCTCGCCCGCCGCGACGACCTGCGCGCGGGCCTTGCCGCCGCGCTCAGGCAGCTGTTCACCGAGCGCAAGCAGGTCTCGCTGTACGTATCCTCCGGCCTGCTGCCCTCGACCGGCTTCTTCTCCGAAACCGCACGCCGCGTCTCCGGCCGGCTGCTGCCCGAGGTGATCGACACCGGCTACCTCAAGGACCTCTTGAGCGTGCTGTTTCACCGCAGCGACGACGAAATCTGGGTCAACGCGGTAGCCGACGAGCTGTGGATCGACTTCCTCCACACCGTGCTCGCCGCGCACGGCAACGGCGGCAGCGGCGAAGGCGAATTGCCGGTCGCACTCTCCGAACTGCTCGAAGCACTGCGCATGCTGTCGTATCACGTCTCGGCGATCGGCCTCGACCCCGAGCTGGTGCGCATCGACCCTCAACTCGAAGAGTTCGAATCGCCCTTCCTTGCCCAGAACACCGAAATCGTCCGTTATCTGGAGCAGTTCAAGACCTGGTGGCTCGCCCCCGACGCGGCGCTCGAAGACGAGCGCCACCTCACCGTGCTGCTCGGCCAGTGCGACGAGGTGCTGCAGCGCGTGCGCCGCCGCGCCACCAAGCTCGGCACCAGCCTGACCCTCACCTTCAAGCTCGAACGCCTGCGCCAGCACCTGGAGCGCATCGCCGCCCTGCTCGAACTGCTCGGCACCTTGCGCGAACAGCGCAGCGCGAGCGCCATCGCGCCGCAGGCGGTGACCCTGTTCAAGCAACTGGTGCGCGCCGAATGCCGCAAGAACCGCCTCTCCGACTACTGGGGGCAGAACGTCGAACTGCTGTCGCTGCGCATGATCGAGAGCGCAAGCAAGACCGGCGAGCACTACATCACCGCGTCGCGCGGCGAATACTTCGACATGCTGCGTTCGGCCGCGCTCGGCGGCCTGATCATCGCGTTCATGAGCGCGTTCAAGCTGATCCTGGGGCGTCAGGGCATGGCCCCGCTCAACGAGGCGCTCGCCTTCTGCCTCAACTACGGCCTCGGCTTCGTCCTCATCCACATGCTCGGCGGCACCGTCGCCACCAAACAGCCGGCGATGACGGCGAACGCGATCGCCGCCTCGATCGGCGAGGCCCGCGGCAAGACGCGCAACCTCGAGAACCTCGCCGACCTCATCGTGCGCACCGTGCGCAGCCAGATCGCCGCCATCCTCGGCAACATCGGCATCGCCATCCCACTCGCGATCGCGCTGTCGCTCGCGCTCCACGCCACCACCGGTGCGCATCTGGTCGATCCGTCCAAGGCCCATCACCTCCTCGCCGACGTCGATCCGCGCAGCGGCGCGCTGTTCTTCGCCGCGGTCGCCGGCGTGTGCCTGTTCCTCTCCGGCCTGATCTCCGGCTATTACGACAACCTTTCCGCCTACAACCGCATTCCGCAGCGCCTGCTGCAACTGCGCTGGCCCCGCCGCCTGCTCGGCGAACGGCGCATGCAGCGCGTGGCGAGCTATGTCGAGAACAATCTCGGCGCGCTCGCGGGCAACTTCTTTTTCGGTTTCCTGCTCGGCGGCGCGACCGCGGTCGGCGTGCTCTTCGGCCTGCCCCTGGACATCCGCCACATCGCCTTCTCGTCGGCGAATCTCGGTTACGCAGTGGCCGGCCTGGACTTCGCCGTTCCGCTGCAAGCACTGCTCCTCGCCTTCTCCGGCGTCGCGCTGATCGGGGTGGTGAACCTGGGGGTGAGCTTCACCCTCACGCTCTACGTGGCGATGCGCGCACGCAGCATCACCTTCGCCCAGGGCCGCAGCCTAGCCGCCCTGCTCGCCCGCCGCCTGCTGACCCGCCCGCAGGACTACCTGCTGCCGCCGCTGCGCACGGCACCTCAAAACGCCGGAACGGCCACCGAGCCGGTGGCGCCTGCAACCACCGCCCCGGCCGCGCAGACGCCGCTTGGACCGAAGCCGCCAAACGGCTAGAATGCGCGCGCCCTCTCCGTAGTTCAATGGATAGAACGGCCGCCTCCTAAGCGGCAGATACAGGTTCGATTCCTGTCGGGGGGACCAAAACACAGTTCCACCCCGTATCACCAAAGACCAAAAACCCGCACAGCTACAGGCTTTGCGGGTTTTTTCTTGTGTCAGGCAGTGTCACCACGGATCACCCCATACCCCCACTGACGGGGGTATATTTGGGGGTATCTTCAGAAACGGGTGGGGGTATTTTCCAAAAATACCCCCAGACAAGGGGGTATCCGTGCCGCTCACCGACACTGCAATCAGGCAAGCCAAACCAGGCGCAAAGGCGCTGAAGCTCTTCGACGGCAATGGGCTGTTCCTGCTGGTGCCGCCCACGGGTTCCAAGCTGTGGCGCTGGAAGTACCGCTTCGACGGCAAGGAAAAGCTGCTCGCGCTCGGCCCCTACCCCGCCCTGGGCCTCGCCGCCGCGCGCAAGCTGCGCGACCAGGCGCGCGAACAGCTCGCCGCCGGCATCGACCCGGCCGGCGCAAAGAAGGAAGCCAAGCAGGCCGCCAAGATCGCCGCCGCCAACTCGTTCGAGGCCGTCGCGCGCGACTGGTGGGCGCGGTGGAAAACCGACCGCACCGAGAGCACCGCCAATGCCGCCCTGCGTGCGCTCGAGAATCACGCCTTCCCCCACATCGGCGCGCTGCCGGTCGCGTCCATCAAGCCGGCGGACATCCTGCCCATCCTGCGCCGGCTCGAAGCGCGCGCTACCACCGACATGCTCAAGCGCGTTCGCGCGCGCATCAGCGAAATCTACGTCTATGCAATCGCCAACGGCCTGGCCGACAGCGACCCCGCGCAGGGTCTCCACAAGGCGGTCAAGGCCCACACCGAGCAACGGCGCCCTGCCCTGCGCGCGGCCGATCTGCGCGAGTTCTTCATTCGCCTGGATGCGGTGCGCCTCTCGACGCCGATCAAGCTGGCGCTGCGCCTGCTGGTGCTGACCTTCGTTCGCCCTGGCGAACTGCGCTGCGCGCTGTGGGAGGAGTTCGACCTCGACGCCGCCGTCTGGACCATCCCCGCCGAGCGCGACCGCACCCGAGGTCTCACCGGCATGAAGATGAGGGAAGAGCACATCGTTCCGCTGTCACGCCAAGCGGTGGCCCTCCTCCACGAACTCCGCGACCATTCCGCCGGCCGCGATCTGCTCTTCCCCAACCGCAACGGGCAAGGGCGCCCCATTTCCGACAACACCCTGAACAAGGCGCTGCGCGCCATGGGCTACGGCGCCAACCAGGTAACGGGCGCCGGCTTTCGCGCCACGGCCACCGGCGCGCTGCTCGAACTGGGATTCCGCCCCGACGTGATCGATCGCCAACTCGCGCACCGCGAGCGCAAGCAGGTGTTCGCCGCCTACAGCCACCACGCCCAGTTCATGAAGGAGCGCACGCAGATGATGCAAGCCTGGGCGGACTACGTTGATCGGTTGCAGAAGGGCGCCGACGTTATTCAATTTGATGATGCCAGGGTAGCTAAGCGATGAGAGTCGACTTGCGACAAGGTCAGCACCCGGGGGATTGGAAGCTGTCAGTCAGCACCCAAGGGTGGGGGGAATCTGCTCGGTTGGCACTGCTCGGTGCAGAGCGAGGAGGGGGAGACATCATAGGCGGCCTTCTGAGCGCTCGTGCGTGGCAGGATCATGCTGTACTGCATTCCGAGTGGCACGTAGTCACAGCAATAAATGATGCGCTCGGCCGCATTCAGCAGCGAATTGATGAAGGATTGGACCTGCTGTGTGACATAGAGGGGGATGACGTAACCGTTCGGGACGTATTGAGGTTCCTCGATGATTTGATATGCCTATGCGTTTGGCTTTACTCGTCCGCTCTCGAATCCTTGTCTCAAGGCAATATCGAAAGAGGTGTGCATGCCTTCGGTCGAAGCATGCAGTTTCACGGCCGTTATCAAGCGTTGATGGATATGATGAAGGGACACGTTGAGGCGCCTCCGACCGGCCCCGCGCATGCGTTGGCACACCGCACCGACCAGATGCTAAAGCCCGGATGGTTGGATCACTGCCGTTCCGTTATCCAATCGGGCAAAGCGATATCGCAACTGGCTGACCTGTTGGATGTGGAAGGCTACGACTCATGCGTTACCAGATTGCAGCCACGCACGCTCAAGAAGTGGGCGAGAGAAGTGGGGGTAACGTTCAAGCCCGGACGAAGAAAATAGGCGGGATCGCGATCAATCATGTTTCATCGGGATAGGCGGAATTTTCCCATCGCGCATGACTTCGCATCATCTGCTTCACCTCATGCCACCCCGGCGCAAGGAGAAGCGAGCGATGCAACCCCCTACCACCCCGGCCGCCCTGACGGCCTTTGATGCCCTACCGGATTCCGCCATGGTCGATGTCAAGACCGTGGCCGGTATCCTGGGGCGCTCCCCATCCTCTATCTGGCGCGACGTCCGTAGCGGCCGCCTGGTGCGCCCCCTCAGGACTGGCCCGGCCTGCACCCGCTGGAATGTCGGCGCCATTCGCCGCCACCTGGCAAACCTGCAAGGCGGCGCGGCATGAGCGCGACACGCCTTCACCCCCTCAAGCGAGCGATTGCGGCCGCGCGCGTCGCTGCCACCAGTGCCGCCCCCGTGCGCGAACTGGCCGCCTGCCATGCGACCGCGCTGCAGAAGCTGCTGACCTCGGCGCGTAAGCGTGCCGAGCGCAACGGCCGGGCGCGTGCCTTCGACTACCAGGGCATGCGCTTTCGTCTGCACCGCTTCGGCGGTTGGCTGATCGTGCTGAACTGGCGCGGCCAGCCGGTGGCCGGTCCGATCTGGATGCCTCGCGGGAGCAACCGCGAGACCGATCAAGCGGGGAGCACTTCCGGCTTGACGGCCGTTCGCCTGCGAGCGCATCATCCAACTCGCACGCAAACAACGTGCAACGGGCTTGGCGGCCCGAATGATCAAGGCGGACGCATCCGCCACCCTGGCGGATTTTTTACGTCCTCCGCATGCGCTGCTCCGTCTATGGCGGGCCGTGTGGGAAGCCCGCAAGGGCTGCCGGTTCCTTGGTCCCGGTCCGCCAATCCCGCACGCGCCCGCCACCCCTTCTTGGCGGAAGGGGCCGGGATTCAAACCGCAGACCAAGGAGCATCAGCCATGCGAAATCTCGCATCGGGCACGCCTGCCCACGCGCCTACCGCGCATCCTTCTTCCCCCAGCACCACCCCCGAACTGCTCGACGCGCTGCGCCGCGTTGATTCCCTTTGCGCCGCCTGCCTGTGGATTGCCGAGCACCCCGCCGCCGGGGCCGGCAGCCTTCGCACACTGCTTCACGGCCTCGCCGAGGCCGCCACCCAGGCCCACGCCCTCTACCACGATGGGGGTGCCGCATGAGCGCCCAGACTCATATTGGTGACGTGCTCGACAGCCTGCGGCATTCCGCCCAAACCATGGGGCAACTGAACGTGTTGTTCCGCCTGATCGCCGATCGCATGGCCGGTGATCCAACGGGCAAGGCCCTTGCCGAAATCGGCGCCTACCTCGCATGCGATGGCGAGGGCTATGCCGAGAGCGTTGCCAGCCAGGCCGAACATGGAGGCGTGCGCCATGACTGACCACGCCCCGCATTACACGCAGATTCATCTTGGTGACGTGGTTGCGTGCCTGAAGCACGCAACCAACACCTTCGAGCAGATCGAGTTGCTGTTCCGCTTGATCGGCGAGAAGGCCACCCAGCCGGAGACCATCAAAACGCTGGCCGCCATCGGCCAGAGCCTCTCTTTCGAGGCCGGCGAAATCACCGACAACACGCACGAAAGCGCAACGCACGGAGGGGTTCGCCAATGAAAACCCTCCTCATCCTCGCCGCCCTGTTCGCGGCCTTCGCCATCGTCGGCACCGTCGATTACCAAGTCGCCGCCACCATGGCCGCCGCGCACTCCCCGCAGTCCGTCGCCGTTGCCGGAGGTGCCCACCATGCACGCTAATTACGCCAAGGGCGCCGGCCTGGGGCGCGACGCCAACCGCCGCCGGCCGGGTCTGGTCGATTACGGCTTCGTCATGGACAACGGCGGCCGCGCGCAGCGCCGCGAAGTGCTCCGCCAGTTGAAGGCCGCCAAGCGCGCCGGCCTGCCGGACGCAGCCGAAACCCTCGCCGCCTTCCAGGCGCACGACAGCCAGACCGCCCACGCCTGGCGGATCATCCTCCCCGGCCGCGCCCCGTTCGTGGCCTGGGCCATGCAGGGCGCCACCGCCGCCGAGGTGCGGGCGCAGTTCCCCGGTGCGCGGGTGGAGGTGGCCGAATGATCGCCGCCGAATTCATCGCCTTTCTCGGCTCGATCGGCCTGGCGCCGGTCAGGTCCGCCATCCATTTCCCCGATGACAAGATCGTGCGCTACCGCAGCGAGCGCGACGGCCCCGGCAAGCTCAACGCCGCCGCCGTGCTCCACACCTCCACCCGGGTGCCGTTCGGTATAGCTTGGCACTGGCACGACCCGCAGCGGCGCTACCACTGGCAGGCGACCAGCAACGAGGCCATGACGCCAGCCGAGCGCGCCGAGCTGCAGCGCCAGTTGCACGCCCTGAACAAGGCCCGCGAAGAGGATGCCGCGCGCGTCCGCGCCGAGGCCGCCGCCCGCGCGCTCAAGCTGTGGCGCACCGCCAAGCCGGCGAGCAACGACCACCCCTACTTGGTCCGCAAAGGGGTGCCGGCCTACGGCCTGCGCCTGCTACGCAATCAACTGCTGGTGCCGGCGCGCGACGCCGAGGGCCGGCTGCATACCCTGCAGTTCATCGGCCCGGATGGCGGCAAGCGCTTCCTCACCGGCGGGCGGATCGCCGGCTGCTATTACGCCATCGGCCGCCCCGACGATGCCCTGCTGCTCGCCGAGGGCTACGCCACCGCCGCCACCCTGCACCAGGCCACCGGCCGCGCCGTGGCGGTGTGCTTCAACTGCGGCAACCTCGCCGCCGTGGCCCGCGCGCTGCGCGGCAAATTCCCCCGCCTGCGGCTGGTGGTGTGCGCCGACAACGACGCGGCCACCGCCGGCAACCCCGGCCTGACCGCCGCCCGAGAAGCCGCCCGCGCGGTGGGCGGGCTGGTGGCGGTGCCGCACTTCGGCGAGGTGGCCCATGGGTAACCCGACCGACTTCAACGACCTGGCGGCCGTCGCCGGCCCCGACGCGGTGAAAGCCACTGTCGACAAGGTGCTGGCCGCTGCGGCGGCGCCGGTAGCACCGGCTGCGCAGCCGCTTGCAACGGAGTGGCCCGATCCGATCCTGCCCGGCATGGTGAAGGCGCCCGAGATCCCTGCGGAGATCCTGCCCGGCTGGCTGGGGGCGATGTGCCGCGCGGTGGCGGACTCGACGCAGACCCCGCCGGCGCTCGCGGTCATGGTGGGGCTGGCGGTGCTGGCCGCCGTGCTGCAGCGGCGCTACGAGGTGGCGCCGTTCGGCGACGACTACACCGAGCCGCTGGCGCTTTGGACGCTGACGGCGCTGCCCAGCGGTGCGCGCAAGTCGGCGGTGTTCAACGCCATGACGGCGCCCCTGCTGCGGTGGGAAAAGCTGGAGTACGACCGGGGCCGCGCCGAGCGCGGGCGCGTGGCGTCGGCGCGCAAGGTCGCCGAGAAGCGCATCGAGCGTCTGCTGCAGGACGCCGCGAAGGCCAAGGATGACACCGAGCGCGAGCGCATCCGCGCCGAGATCCAGCACGAGCGCGACACCATGCCGGCCGAGCTACGAGCGCCGCGCCTCTTCACTGAGGACGTGACCGCCGAGCGCCTGCAAACCATGCTCGCCGAGCACGGCGAGCGGATGGCGCTGCTGTCGGACGAGGCCGGCATCTTCCAAATCATGGCCGGCATCTACAACGGCGGCTCGGCCAACCTCGATGCCTTCCTCAAGGGCCACGCCGGCACCGCGATGCGGGTCGATCGCGCCGGACGCGAGGCGCACGTCGATAAGCCGGCGCTGTCGTTCGGCCTGGCGCTGCAGCCGGGCGTGCTGTCCGAGGTGGCGGCGTCGCGGCGCTTTCGTGACTCCGGCCTGCTCGCGCGCTTCCTGTACGCCATGCCCGACAGCAATGTTGGCCGGCGCGACGTGCGGCGGCGGGTATCGGTGCCGGACGCGGTGAGCGAGGCCTACGAGGCGGCGCTGTTCGGCCTGCTCGAGAACGTACCGGCGGTGCCCGGCAAGCCGCGCGTGCTGCCGATGACCGAGCCGGCGCTTGAACTGTGGGCGGACTTCGCCCAGGCGATCGAGGACGAACAGGGCGAAGGCGGCCGCTATGAGGCCATCAGCGATTGGACCTCGAAGCTGCCGGGCGCGGTGGCGCGCATCGCCGCGCTGCTCGAACTGGCCGAGGTCGGGCGCGGCGCCGAGGAGGTAAGCGAGGTGGCGGTTCGGCAGGCCGTGGCGCTGGGCTCTCTGCTGATTCCGCACGCACAGGCGGCGTTCGGCCTGCTCGGCACGGACGGCGTTGATTCCGACGCGGCCGCCATCGTGAAGTGGGCGCGCGCCAATGGGCTGGCTGACTTCACCCGGCGCGAGTGCCAGCGCGCCTTGAGCAGCCGGTTCAGGCAGCAGGATCGCATGGTGAAGGCGCTGCAGCGCCTGGAGCAGCAGGACGCGCTGCGGCAATACACCCGGCGCAACAAGGGCGCGCCCTCGACTGAAGCGTGCTTGGTCAATCCGAAGCTTCTGTCATGAC
>JAEWVQ010000142.1 GCA_023459095.1 Pseudomonadota bacterium
TGCCGGCGGGGCCGCCGCCCACCACCAGCACGTGGCCGGGCTGGGCCGCGGGGACGAGGCGGATCTCGGCTTCGTGCCCGGTCATCGGATTGACCGCGCATTTGACCCGCTGGTTGACGAAGATCTGACTGACACAGGCGTAGCAGTAGATGCAGGGGCGGATGTCTTCCGGCCGGCCCTCGGCGAGCTTGTTGGGCAGCTCGGGGTCGGCGAGCATCTTCCGCGCCATGGCGACGAAATCGCACTGGCCGGCGGCGACCGCGTTGTCGGCGACTTCGGGTTCCAGGCGGCCGACCGCGATCACCGGGATGCTCAGGCCTTCGCGGATTTCTGCCGCCCACTGCAGGAAGCCCGCCTTCTGCTGCACCAGCGGCGCCTCGGTGAAGGCCACGCCGGTGCTGGTGTTGGCGTAGGCGGACACGCTCACCGCGTCGGCGCCGGCGGCCTCGGCCATCCTGGCGAAAACCTTGGCCTCATCCAGGGTGATGCCGCCGTCCATGCGCAGTTCGCTCGCGTCCAGGCGCAGCCACACCGGGTAGTCGCGGCCGACGCGGTCGCGCACCGCGGCGATCACCTCCAGCATGAAGCGGGCGCGGTTCTCCAGCGAGCCGCCGTATTCGTCGTCGCGCTTGTTGAAGTAGCCGGACAGGAAGCCGGCGATGATGTAGGTGTGGGCGGCGTGGATTTCCACGCCGTCGAAGCCGGCGCGGCGCGCGCGCTCGGCGGCGGCGGCGAACCACTCCACCATCTGCGCGATGTCGGCCTTGTCCATCACCCGGATCTTCACGCCGGGCTTGTCGCGGCTCTTCGACGAGCTGATGAAGGCGCCGAGTTCCTCCTGGGTGAGCGCGGCGAACATGTCGGTCTTGACCGCCGGCGGCATCGACGGCACCCACAGCTCGCGGCCCTCGGCGAGGTCGCGCACCGCGGTCTTGCCGGCGTGCTGGAGCTGGATGGCGATTTTCGCGCCGTGCTTGTGCACCCGTTCGGTGACGCCCTGCAGGCCGGGGATGAAGCGGTCGTCGGAGATGCCCAGCTGATAGGGCTCGGCGGTGCCGGCGGGGTAGGCGATGGCGCCCACGCCCATGATCAGCAGCCCGGCGCCGCCGGCCGCGCGCGCCTCGTAGTAGGCCTGGATGCGTTCGCCGCAGGTGCCGTCGGATTCGGCGAAGTTGGACCCCATCGGCGCCATCACGATGCGGTTCTTCAGCGCCAGCGTGCCGATGCGCCCGGCCTGCAGCAGGTTGTCGAAAGCGCCCATGCGGCTTACCCCTTGGTCAGAAAGTCGATGCAGCTGCGGTTGAAGAGTTCGCGGTGCTCCACCTGCACCCAGTGGCCGCAGCGGTTGAGCAGGATCATGCGCGCGTTGGGGGCGTTCTCGATCAGCTTGAGGGCGCCGGTGTGCGGGTTGAACTTGTCGTCGGTGCCCCAGAAGCCGAAGATCGGCGCGGCGATCTCGTGCAGGCGGGCGGTCATGTCCGGCACCATCATGGTGGAGAACAGATTGGCCGGCTGGGTGGGGGCGACCGCGGCGCGCTCGTTGATGATGGTGTCGTCGAGCAGGGCGGGGTCGAACACCTGCAGGCTCATCACGTGGCGCATTTCCGCCGGGCCCATCGGCCCTTTGGCGAAGGTCTCGACCATGCGCACGATGCCTTCCATCTTGAAATAGGTTTCGCGCGCCTCGACGCCGCCCGGCGCCATCAGGATCAGCCGTTCCACTGTGTGCGGGTGTGCCAGCGCCTGGCCGAGCGCGATCGCGCCGCCGAGCGAGTTGCCGAGCAGGGTGGCGCGCGCCACGCCGATCTTGTGCAGGAAGGCGTTCAGCGTGGCGACGAAGAAATCGAGGTTGTAGTGCACGTCGGCCGGTTTGTCGGAGCGGCCGAAGCCGGGCAGATCAAGCACGATGTTGCGGAAGCCGGCGGCGGCGAAATCCGGGTAGTTGCCCTTGAAGTTGCTGTAGCCGCTGGCGCCCGGGCCGCTGCCGTGCAGCCACACCACCACCGGCCCCTGGCCGACGTCGAGGTAGTGCAGGCGCAGGCCGTCGTCGAGCTCGGCGTAGCGGTCGAGCGGGATGGGCAGGTCGGGTGAATTCATCGGTCGTCTCCTGGGATCGTCGTGGTGGTTGTCAGGCGTGCGCCGCGCGCGGGGCGGCAGCGGCGGGTGCGGCGCCGCCGCGCAGCCGGCGGCGGTAGCGGGGCAGGGCGGCGAGCAGGCACAGCGCGGTCGGGACGTAGAGCAGCACCGAGGCGGCGAGCGCGTAGCGCAGCGCCTCCTGGCCGAGGGCGGCGTCGAACAGGTCGCTGAGCGAGCCGACCACGATGGGGCCGAGGCCGACGCCGAACAGCGTCATCGCCATCACGAAGATCGCGGTCGCCTGCGCCAGGCGGGTGGCCGGAAAGAGGTGGCTGATCGCGCCGAAGCAGGGCACCGACCACCAGGTCGCGGTGAAGCTGAAGGCGAGGTAGAACAGATACGCCTGCGGTACGACCAGACCGCCGAGTTCGAACACGGGCTCCACCGGCCACAGATAGAAGGCCAGCCCGAGCGGCACGCTGACCAGGCAGGCGATCAGCGGAATGCCGAGCTGCCAGCCCGGATCGCGCGCCACCATGCGGTCGGTGAGCGCGCCGCAGAGCAGCGTGCCCACGGTCGCGGTGAGACCGCCGCCGAGGCCGATCAGCAGGCCGGCGTGCTGCATCGACAGGCCGTGCGAGCGGATCAGGAAGCTCGGGTTCCAGGTGCCGATGGCGTAGCCCATGACCGCGGCCAGGGTGCCGGCGGCGACGATGAGGCCGAACGCCGGCGTCGCCAGCAGCCCGCGCAGCGTGGTGCGCCAGTGTTCGGCGCTGGCGCCGGGGGCCCGGGGCGGCGCGGCCGGGCGCGGCGCGCGCACGGTCAGCCACAGCAGCAGGCCGAGCACCACGCCGGGGGCGCCAATGACGATGAAGGCGGTGCGCCAGCCGTAGGTTTGCGCGATCCAGCCGCCCAGTCCGAGCCCGACCACCGCGCCCAGACTGGGCCCCATCAGGAACACCGAGAGCGCGCGCGAGCGCCGCTCGGGTGGGTAAAGGTCGGCCACCATCGCCACCGAGGGTGCGGTGCCGCCGGCCTCGCCCACCGCCACGCCGATGCGGAACAGCAGCAGCATCGCGAAGCTGGTCGCCACCCCGCACAACATGGTCATGCCGCTCCAGGCGATGCAGGCGAGCGCGATCACCGGCTTGCGCCCGATGCGGTCGGACAGGCGGCCGAAGGGAAAACCGAAGGCGGTATAGAAGATCGCGAACGCCACCCCCGAGAGCAGGCCGACCTGGGTGTCGGAGATGCCGAACTCGAGTTTGATGGGCTCGATCAGGATCGAGATCACCAGGCGGTCGATGTAGTTGAACACGTAGATCACCGCCAGCATGGCAAGGGCGTAGTGCGTGTGCCAGCTGACGCGTGCGGGGGAGACGGCGCTTGTGCTCACGGACGGTTTCCTCGGTGGCATGCGGGGCGGGCCGGGACGGCGGGATGGGGACGTTCCGGCAGGGGGAGGGCCGGCGACCGGCCACGGCTGGGCGCTATCGTCCGGCCGCCCCCGCGCGGCGGCATCGTCCATTCAGACGAAGGCGCGCACGCCCCAGGCCGGGCTTAGTCTGGGTGGACGATGTCCGTCCGCCGCGCGCCGACAACACTGCGCCCCATCTGGCCGTGCGACCGCCCCGACCGTTGCGGGCGGCCCGCCGGCCCCGACAACGAACTGGATGGAGGAGACGCGGATGAGCTTTGCAGACAAGGTGGTTTTCGTGACCGGCGCCGGGCAGGGCATGGGGCGGGCGATCGTTGAGCATTTCGGCAAGGCCGGCGCGCGCGTGGTCGCCGCCGACATCAACGCCGAGGCCGCTGCCGCCGCGGTGGCGGGCTTCGCCGGCAAGGGCCTGGCGCTCGCCTGCAACGTCGCCGAGCCGGCGTCGGTGAAGGCCGCGTTCGCCGCCGTCGCCGAGCGCTTCGGGCGGGTCGATGTGGTGATCAACAGCGCCGGCATCGGCTCGGTCGATGCCTTCCTCGACACCCCGGACGACAACTGGCTGCGCGTGATCGGCGTCAATCTCACCGGCACCTTCCTGTGCTGCCGTGAAGGCGCGCGCCTGATGGCGCAGGGCGGCGGCGGGGTGATCATCAACGTGTCGAGCACCGCGGCGATGTCGGGCGAAGGCCCCAGCCACTACTGCGCGTCCAAGGCCGGGGTGATGGGGCTGACGCGCAGCATGGCGCGCGAGCTCGCCGCCAGCGGCATCCGCGTCAATACCATCGTGCCGGGGCCGACCAACACGCCGATGATGGCGGGCATTCCGGACGAGTGGATGCAGTCCATGATCAAGGCGATTCCGCTCGGCCGCATGTGCGAGCCGGAGGAGATCGCGCGCGTCGCCGCCTTCCTCGCCAGCGACGACGCCGGCTTCATCACCGGGCAGAACATCGCCGTCAATGGCGGCATGGCCTTCATCTGAGCGCCGCCCGCATGACGACCCCGATCCCCGCGGAGCTGCTCGCGCGCATCGACCGGCTCGAGTCGCTCGACGCCATCCGCCAGCTCGCCGGCAAGTATTCGCTGTCGCTCGACATGCGCGACCTCGACGCCCACGTGAACCTGTTCGCGCCCGACATCCGCGTCGGCCGCGACAAGGTCGGGCGCGCGCACCTCAAGGCCTGGGTGGACGACACCCTGCGCAACCAGTTCTCCGGCACCTCGCACCACCTGGGCCAGCACATCATCGAGTTCGTCGATCCGGACCATGCCGTCGGCGTGGTCTATTCGAAGAACGAGCATGAGGCCGGCCCGGAGTGGGTGATCATGCAGATGTTGTACTGGGACGATTACGAGCGCATCGACGGGCAGTGGTGCTTCCGCCGCCGGCTGCCGTGCTACTGGTACGCCACCGACCTCAACCGCCCGCCGATCGGCGAGCGCAAGATGCGCTGGCCGGGGCGCGAACCCTACGCGGGCAGCTTTCACGACCTGTTTCCGTCGTGGGCGGCGTTCTGGGCCGCGCGCCCGGACAAGGCGCAACTGCCTGAAGTCGCCGCGCCGGCCCCGGTCGAGCGCTTTCTCGCCACCCTGCGGCGGGGCGCGCCCGACCCCAGGATCCGCGTGCGCTGAGCGGGGACGCCCGAGCGGACGATCCCGACCCCGGCAACCCCGATCTCAGCAACCCCGACCCCACCTTTAACCGAGCAACCCTCGAACCATGGAGAAGGGCGCATGTCCGATTCCCCCGTCGTGAATTCGCGCCACGGCCGCAGCGCGGTCGTGCCGCGCGAGGAAACCCAGGCCAGGCTCGACCTGCGTTCGCGCGCGGCGATGCAGATCAAGCCGGGCGACCTCTACACCCTCGCCGACCGCCTCGAACAGCAGGCCGCGCGCCTGGGCGAGCAGACCTTCCTGATCTATGGCGAGCGCCGCTACAGCTATGCCGAGGTCGATGCCCGCGCCAATCAGGTCGCCTACGCCATGGCCGCGCGCGGCCTGCGTTGCGGCGACGTGTGCGCGCTGGCGATGGAGAACCGGCCGGCGTTCTTCTTCTGCTGGTTCGGGCTGGTCAAGCTCGGTGTGGTCGTCGCCTTCATCAACACCCAGGTCAGCGGCCGGCCGCTCGTCCATGCGCTCGAAACCACGGGCGCGCGCGCGGTGCTGGTCGGCGAGGAGTGCCTGCCCAATTTCGCCGCCACCGAGGGCCTGCCGGCGCTGCCGCTCTACCTGCTGCCCGACGACGAGAAACCGGCGCCGCTCGCCCAGCATGCGCGCGCGACCGCGATGCTCGCCGACGAGATCGACGCCGCGCCGCGCACGCCGTGGCCGCGCGCCGGACGTGCCGAGGTGCGCGCCGAGGCGCCCACGCTGCTGATCTTCACCTCGGGCACCACCGGCCTGCCCAAGGCCGCGGTGTACAGCCACATGCGCTGGATGTCCTCGGGCGACGTCATGGAGGTCACGCTCGAGGCCACGCCGCGCGACGTCTTCTACTGCTGCCTGCCGCTCTACCACGGCGCGGCGGCCACCTCGGTGACCTCCACCGCGTTGAAGGCCGGCGGCAGCATCGTGGTGCGGCGCAAGTTCAGCACGCGCGAGTTCTGGCACGACATCCGCCGCCACGGCATCACCGTGTTCCAGTACATCGGCGAGATCTGCCGCTACCTGCTCAACGCGCCGCCGCAGCCCGATGACCGCGCGCACACGCTGCGCTGCATGCTGGGCGCCGGGCTCACTCCGGAGACCTGGGGGCGCTGGCTCGAGCGCTTCGGCGACATCCGCGTGTTCGAAGGCTGGGGCTCGACCGAGGCCAACACCGCGCTGATCAACGTCGATAACCGCTTCGGCTCCTGCGGGCGGGTGCCGGACTGGAACAAGACCAATTTCCGCCTGGTGCGCTACGACGTCGAAACCGAGTCGCACCCGCGCGACGCCGATGGCCGCTACATCCTGTGCGCGCCCGGCGAGGTCGGCGAGGGCATCGGCTACATCGTCAATCACCCGGAGATCGGCGGCGGCCGCTTCGAGGGCTACACCTCGGCCGAAGCCACGGAGAAGAAGATCCTGCGCAACGTGTTCGCCGACGGCGACGCCTACTGGAGCTCGGGCGACCTGCTGCGCTACGACGAGGACGGCTACTTCTACTTCGTGGACCGCATCGGCGACACCTTCCGCTGGAAGAGCGAGAACGTATCCACCGCCGAAGTCGCCGACGCGCTCGCCGACTATCCCGGCATGGAGCTGGTCAACATCTACGGCGTGCGCGTGCCCGGACACGAGGGCCGCGCCGGGATGGCGGCGATCGTCATGCAGCCCGGGCAGGCCTTCGATCCGGCAGCGTTCTACGCGCTCACCGAGGCCCGCCTGCCGCGCTACGCCGCGCCGCTGTTCGTGCGCGTGTCGAGCGCGGCCGATCTGACCACCACCTTCAAGCTGCGCAAGGTCGATCTCCAGCGCCAGGGCTACGATCCGCGCGCCTTCGACGACCCGCTCTACGTGCGCGACGAGGGCGGGGCGAGCTATCGGCCTTACTCGGAGGCGGCGCTCGCG
>JAEWVQ010000143.1 GCA_023459095.1 Pseudomonadota bacterium
GGCGCGCGCCGCGCTGCTCGAGGCCGAGGCCGCCGCCGCCGAGGCCACGGCCAACGCCGGGCGGGCCCGTGCGCTGCGCGAGAGCGGGGCGATGAGCGAGCAGCAGGTGATCCAGCTGCTCACCGCCGAGCGCACCTCCGCCGCGCGCATCGCCTCGGCGCGCGCGACGCTGGCCGCGCGCGAACTGCGCCTGCGCCACACCCGCGTGCTCGCCCCCGACCACGGCGTGATTTCGGCGCGCAGCGCCACCGTGGGCGCGGTGGCCGCCAACGGTACCGAGCTCTTCCGCATGATCCGCCAGGGCCGCCTGGAGTGGCGGGCGCGCCTGACCGAGGCCGAGCTTGGCCGCGTGCGCGCCGGCCAGCGAGTGCGCCTGAGCCTGGCCGACGGCAGCAGCGCCGAGGGCAAGGTGCGCATGGTCGCGCCCACGGTCGATGCGCAGACCCGCTTCGGTCTGGTGTATGTCGATCTGCCCGCGGACAAGGCGGGCGGCGCGCGCGCGGGCATGTTCGCGCGCGGCGAATTCGAGCTCGGCGAAGCGGCCGCGCTCACTCTGCCGCAGGCCGCGGTGGTGGTGCGCGAGGCCTTCAGCTACGTGTTCCGCGTCGGCGACGACGGCCGCGTCACCCAGGTCAAGGTGCATACCGGGCGCCGCGAGGGCGGTGCGATCGAGATCGTCGACGGGCTCGCCGCCGACGCGCGCGTGGTGGTGGCCGGCGCCGGCTTCCTCAACGACGGCGACGTGGTGCGGGTGGCCGACGCCCAGGCGGGCGATGCCCGGTCGGCACGCTGAGGACGGGCGGCGATGAACGTTTCCGCGTGGTCGATCCGCAATCCGATTCCGGCGGCGATGCTGTTCGTGCTGCTCAGCTTCGCCGGCCTGCTGTCGTTCAAGGCGATGAAGATCCAGCAGTTCCCCGACATCGACCTGCCGACGGTCACGGTGTCGGCCTCGCTGCCGGGGGCGACGCCGTCGCAGCTGGAGAACGACGTCGCGCGCAAGATCGAGAACGCGATCGCGACCCAGTCGGGCATCAAGCACATCTACACCAAGGCGCAGGACGGCAGCGTGCTCATCACCGCCGAGTTCCGCCTCGAAAAGCCGGTGCAGGAAGCGGTGGACGACGTGCGCTCGGCGGTGGCGAGCGTGCGCGCCGATCTGCCCGGCGATCTGCGCGATCCGGTGGTGAACAAGGTCAATCTCGCCGGCACCCCGGTGCTCGCGTTCACCATCCGCTCGCCGCGCATGGACGACGAGGCGCTGTCGTGGTTCGTCGATAACGACGTGTCGCGCAAGCTGCTCGCGGTGCGCGGCGTGGGCGCGGTGAACCGCGTCGGCGGGGTGAGCCGCGAACTGCGCGTGACTCTCGACCCGCTGCGCCTGGAGGCGCTGGGCGTGACCGCCGCCGAGGTATCGCAGAAGCTGCGCGAGGTGCAGACCGAAAGCGCGGGCGGGCGTGCCGACCTCGGCGGTGGCGAGCAGCCGGTGCGCACGATGGCGACGGTGGCCTCGGCCGAGGAGCTTGCCGCGCTCGAGCTTGCCCTCGCCGACGGCCGCACGCTGCGCCTGGGCGAACTGGCGAAGGTTGAGGACACCGTCGCCGAACGGCGCTCGGCGGCCTTTCTCGACGGCCGTCCGGTGGTCGGTTTCGAGGTGGCGCGCAGCCGCGGCGAGAGCGAGGTCGAGGTCGGCGCCGCGGTGCAGGCGGCGCTTGCCGAGCTGCGCGCGGCGCGCCCCGACATCGAGATCACCGAGGCCTTCAACTTCGTCGAGCCGGTGGCCGAGGAGTACGAAGGCTCGCTGCAGCTGCTCTACGAGGGCGCGCTGCTCGCGGTGCTGGTGGTGTGGGCCTTCCTGCGCGACTGGCGCGCGACCCTGGTGTCGGCGGTGGCGCTGCCGCTCTCCGTGGTGCCGGCCTTTCTCGGCATGTACCTGCTCGGCTTCTCGATCAACGTCATCACCTTGCTCGCGCTGTCGCTGGTGGTCGGCATCCTGGTCGATGACGCCATCGTCGAGGTCGAGAACATCGTGCGCCATCTGCGCATGGGCAAGACGCCCTACCAGGCGGCGATGGAGGCCGCCGACGAGATCGGGCTGGCGGTGATCGCGACCACGTTCACGCTGATCGCGGTGTTCCTGCCCACCGCGTTCATGAGCGGGGTGGCGGGCAAGTTCTTCAAGCAGTTCGGGTGGACCGCGTCGCTCGCGGTGTTCGCCTCGCTGGTCGTGGCCCGCGTGCTGACTCCGATGATGGCCGCCTACCTGCTGAAGCCGATCGTCGGCACCCACCACGAGCCGCGCTGGCTGACCTGGTACACCGGCTGGGCCGAGCGCTGTCTGCGCCACCGCGGCCTGACCATGCTCGCCGCCGCGGCCTTTTTCGTCGGCTCGGTGATGCTGATCCCGCTGCTGCCCACCGGCTTCATTCCGCCCGACGACAACTCGCAGACCCAGGTCTACCTCGAGCTGCCGCCCGGTGTCACCCTGGCGCAGACCCTGGCCACGGCCGAGCGCGCGCGCGAGCTGGTGGCCAGTGTCGGCCACGTGCGCAGCGTGTACACCACGGTCGGCGGCGGCACCGCCGGCGGCGACCCGTTCGCGCCGCAGAGCGCGGCGGAGGTACGCAAGGCCACCCTCACCGTGCTGCTTGCGCCGCGCGCCGAGCGTCCGGTGAAGCAGCGCATCGAGAACGAAATCCGCGCCGTGCTCGAAGCCCTGCCCGGGGTGCGCAGCAAGGTCGGGTTGGGCGGTTCGGGGGAGAAGTACATCCTCGTCCTCACCGGGGAGGATCCGCGTGCGCTGCAGTCCGCCGCGCTCGCCGTGGAGCGCGACCTGCGCACGATTCCGGGGCTGGGCAGCATCGCCTCGACGGCGAGCCTGATCCGCCCCGAGATCGCGGTGCGGCCGGACTTCGCCCGCGCCGCCGACCTCGGCGTGAGCAGCCGGGCGATCGGCGACACCCTGCGCGTGGCCACGGTCGGCGACTACGACATGGCGCTCGCCAAACTCAACCTGTCGCAGCGTCAGGTGCCCATCCTCGTGCGGCTCGACGAAGCGGCGCGCGAGAATCTCGCCGTACTCGAGCGCCTGGCGGTGCCGGGCGCGCGCGGGCCGGTGATGCTGGGCCAGGTGGCGACGCTGGAGGTGGCGGGCGGGCCGGCGGTGATCGACCGCTACGACCGTTCGCGCAACATCAACTTCGAGATCGAGCTGTCGGGCACGCCGCTGGGTGAAGTCACCGCCGCGGTGGCGCAGCTGCCGGCGGTGCGCAACCTGCCGCCGGGCGTGCGCGTGGTCGAGATCGGCGACGCCGAGGTCATGGGCGAGCTGTTCGCCAGCTTCGGGCTGGCGATGCTTACCGGGGTGCTGTGCATCTACACCGTGCTCGTGCTGCTGTTCAAGGATCTGCTCCACCCGGTGACCATTCTGGTGGCGCTGCCGCTGTCGCTGGGCGGCGCCTTCGTCGCCCTGCTCGCGGCGCAGAAGGGGTTCTCGATGCCCTCGCTGATCGGCCTGATCATGCTCATGGGGATCGCCACCAAGAACTCCATCCTGCTCGTCGAGTACGCCATCGTTGCGTACCGCGATCACGGCCTGTCGCGCGCCGAGGCGCTGATCGACGCCTGCCGCAAGCGCGCCCGCCCCATCGTCATGACCACGATCGCGATGGGCGCGGGGATGATGCCGATCGCCATCGGCTCGGGCTCTGCCGACACCAGCTTCCGCTCGCCGATGGCGATCGCGGTGATCGGTGGTCTGATCACCTCGACCGTGCTCAGCCTGCTCGTGGTGCCGGTGGTCTATGCCTACGTCGAGGACTTCAAGGCGCGGCTGCAGCGCCGGCGCAAGGCGGGGGCGGTGCCGACGCAAACAGGATAAAGCGCGGGGCAAAGTGCGCCGCGACCGCGGAACCCCGGTAAAATCCCGGACTTTGCGTTCGTTGCGCGGCTGCGGGCCGCCCGAGACCATGTCCCCGACTCCAGTCCCCACCAAGTCCCACGCCAATCCCGGCGCCAAGCCCACCTTCCAGCAGGTCATCCTGACCCTCCAGAATTTCTGGGGCGAGCGCGGCTGCGTGCTGCTGCAGCCCTACGACCTGGAAGTCGGCGCCGGCACCTCGCACACCGCCACCTTCCTGCGCGCGATCGGCCCCGAGCCGTGGAACGCCGCCTACGTGCAGCCTTCCCGCCGCCCCAAGGACGGCCGCTACGGCGAGAACCCCAACCGCCTGCAGCACTACTACCAGTACCAGGTGGTGTTGAAGCCGTCGCCGCTGAACATCCAGGAGCTTTACCTCGACAGCCTGCGCGCGCTCGGCATCGATCCCAATGTTCATGACATCCGTTTCGTCGAGGACGACTGGGAGAACCCCACGCTCGGCGCCTGGGGCCTGGGCTGGGAGGTGTGGCTGGACGGCATGGAAGTCACCCAGTTCACCTATTTCCAGCAGGTCGGCGGCCTCGACTGCAAGCCGGTGCTGGGCGAGATCACCTACGGTCTGGAGCGCCTGGCGATGTATCTGCAGGGCGTCGAGAACGTCTATGACCTGGTGTGGGCGGTGTATCCGGACGGCTCCAAGGTGACCTACGGCGACGTCTTCCACCAGAACGAGGTCGAGCAATCGACCTACAACTTCGAGCATTCGAACGTCGACTTCCTGTTCTCGCTGTTCAACAACTACGAGTCCGAGGCCAAGCGCCTGATGGAAGCCGGGCTGGCGCTGCCGGCCTACGAAATGGTGCTCAAGGCGGCGCACAACTTCAACATGCTGGACGCCCGCGGCGCGATCTCGGTGACCGAGCGTGCCGCCTACATCGGCCGTATCCGCAACCTGTCGCGCGCGGTCGCGCAGGCGTATTTCGAATCCCGCGAGGCACTGGGCTTCCCGATGCTGTCGCAACAGAACAAGGAGGCCGCGCAATGACGGCCAAAACCCTGCTCGTAGAACTGCTCACCGAGGAACTGCCGCCCAAGGCGCTGCCGCGCCTGGGCGAAACCTTCGCCACCAAGATTGCCGACGGCCTCAAGGCGCGCGGCCTCGCCGCCGCCGACGGCGCCTTCCGCTGGTTTGCCAGCCCGCGCCGCATCGCCATCGTGATGCCCGGGGTTGCGGCCGAGGCCGCGGCGAAGGAGGTCACCGAGAAGCTGATGCCGGTCGCGGTCGCCCTCGACGCCGAAGGCCAGCCGACCCCGGCGCTGCTGAAGAAGATGGAGGCCAAGGGCATTCCCGCCAGTGCGGTCGCGGGCTTCGAACGTCGCCTGGACGGCAAGGCCGAGGCGCTGTTCCACACCGCCACCGTGGCCGGCGCCAGGCTCGCCGAGGTGCTCGCGGGGGTGGTGCACGACGCGGTGAAGGCGCTGCCCATTCCCAAGGTGATGCGCTGGGGCGATGGCGACGCCACCTTCGTGCGCCCGGTGCACAAGCTGGTCATGCTGCACGGCGCCGAGGTGGTGCCGGGGCGCGTGCTCGACCTCGATGCCGGTCGCACCACCCGCGGCCACCGCTTCATGAGCCGCGGCGACATCGACATTGCCACCGCCGACGCCTACGAGCCCACGCTGCTCGCCGAAGGCAAGGTGGTGCCGGACTTCGCCGAGCGCCGCGCCGACATCGAGCGCCAGCTGCTCGCCGAGGCGGCTCGCCAGCAAGCCCAGCTCGACGACTACGCCGACCTGCTCGACGAGGTCACCGCGCTGGTCGAGCATCCGACCGTGTACGTCGGTGAGTTCGAGGCCGAATTCCTCGCCGTGCCGCAGGAGTGCCTGATCCTGACGATGCGCGCCAACCAGAAGTACTTTCCGCTGTTCGATGCCGCCGGCAAGCTGCAGAACCGCTTCCTGATCGTCTCCAACATGCGCATGGAAGACCCGGTGAACATCGTCACCGGCAACGCCCGCGTGGTGCGCCCGCGCCTGTCGGACGCGCGCTTCTTCTTCGAGACCGACAAGAAGCAGAAGCTCGACGCGCGCCTGCCGCGGCTGGCCAATGTGGTCTATCACAACAAGCTGGGCAGCGTGCTGGAGCGCGTGGAACGCCTCGAAGCGCTCGCCGGCAAGATTGCCGCCCGCCTGTCTGCCGATGAGGCCGCCGCCCGCCGCGCTGCGCGTCTGGCCAAGGCCGACCTCGTCACCGAGATGGTGGGCGAGTTCCCCGAACTGCAGGGCATCATGGGCCGCTACTACGCGCTCCACGACGGCGAAGGCGCGGTCGTCGCCGACGCGGTGCAGGCCCACTACCAGCCGCGCTTCGCCGGCGATGCGCTGCCGGCGGGCAATGTCGCCAGCGCGGTGGCGCTGGCCGACAAGCTCGACGCCCTGGTCGGCTTCTTCGGCATCGGCATGGTGCCGACCGGCGACAAGGACCCGTTCGCGCTGCGCCGCGCCGCGCTCGGCGTGCTGCGCATCCTGATGGAAGCGCCGCTGCCGCTGGATCTGGCCGCGCTGGTGGCCGACGCCGCGGCCGGCTTCAAGCCCGGCCTGCTCACCGCCGAGGGCTTCCAGGCCCAGCTGATCGACTTCATGCGCGAACGCCTGAAGAACCTGCTGCGCGACAACGGCGGCGAGGTCGCGGCGGTGGATGCGGTGCTGGCGCTGGCGCCCACGCGCATCGACCTGGTGCCGGCCAAGCTCGCCGCAGTCGAGGCCTTCCGCGCGCTGCCGGAAGCTGAGGCGCTGGCCGCGGCCAACAAGCGCATCGTCAACATCCTGAAGAAGGCCGAGGGTACGCCGGGCGAGCCCGACGTCGCGCTGCTGCAAGAGGATGCCGAGAAGGCGCTGTTCCGCCGCGTCGTCGAGATCGCGCCGCTGGTGAAGTCGCACGTGAACAACGAGGACTACACCGACGCGCTGTGCGTGCTCGCCGGCCTGCGCGCCGAGGTCGATGCCTTCTTCGACGGCGTGATGGTGATGGCCGAGGAGCCGCTGACCCGGCAGAACCGCCTCGCGCTGCTCGCCCAGCTCGCCGGGCTGATGAATCAGGTGGCGGACATCTCGCGCCTCTCGGCGTGATGCCCTCGCGCCCGGACGCCCGCGGTCTCGGACCGCGGCGCCGGGCTGCCTCTCGTCGAGTTTGCGCGGAGCGCACGCATGAAACTGATCATTCTCGATCGCGACGGGGTCATCAACCATGACTCCGACCAGTTCATCAAGTCGCCGGACGAGTGGAAGCCGATCCCCGGCTCGCTCGAGGCCATCGCCCGCCTCAACCAGTGGGGCTGGCGCGTGGTGGTGGCGTCGAACCAGTCGGGGGTGGGGCGCGGTCTGTTCGGCATGGACACGCTCAACGCGATCAACGACAAGATGGTGAAGAGCCTTGCCCAGGTCGGCGGCCGCCTCGACGCGATCTTCTTCTGCCCGCATGCCGCCGACTCGACTTGCGATTGCCGCAAGCCCAAGCCGGGCATGTTTCGCGAGATCGCCGCGCGCTTCAACGTGGACCTCGCCGGGGTGCCGGCGGTCGGCGACAGTCTGCGCGATCTCCAGGCCGGGCTGGCGCTCGGCTGCAAGCCCTATCTGGTGCTCACCGGCAAGGGTGGCAAGACCCGCGACGACCCCGCGCTCCCCGAACAGACCCTCATCTACCCGGATCTGGCGGCCGTGGTCGCCGACCTCACCGCCCGTCCCTTATCGTGATCTTCCTGCGCTCGCTGCTGTTCCTCATCGTCGGCCTGGTGTCGACGCCGATCTACGCGCTGTTCGGCATGCTGCTGTTTCCGCTGCCGCTGAAGCTGCGCCACCGCCTGATCACCTCCTGGGCGCCGTTCATGCTGTGGTTCGTGCGCCACGTGCTGGGCATCCGTTATCGGGTGATCGGCACCGAGAACATTCCGCCGGGGCCGGCGGTGATCCTGTCCAAGCACCAGTCGGCGTGGGAAACCATGGCGCTGCAGGTGATCTTTCCGCCGATCAGCTTCGTGCTCAAGCGCGAACTGCTGCGCATCCCCTTCCTCGGCTGGGGCTTGGCGCAGATTTCCAGCATCGCGATCGACCGCAAGGCGGGCAAGGATGCGCTCGCCCAGGTCGTCGAGCAGGGCAGGGCGCGGCTCAAGGACGGTTTCTGGGTGGTGGTGTTCCCGGAAGGCACCCGCGTCGCCCCCGGCACCAGCCGGCGCTTCAAGGTCGGCGGCGCGTGGCTCGCCAAGCGCGCCGGGGTGCCGGTGGTGCCGGTCGCGCACAATGCCGGCGAGCTGTGGCCGCGCAATTCCTTCCTGAAGTATCCCGGTGAAATCACCGTCAGCATCGGGCCGGTGATCGAGGTCAAGGGTGTCAAGGCGGAGGAGATCAACCGCCGCGCCGAGGACTGGGTGGAGAGCGAGATGCGCCGCCTGTTCCCGCACCATTATCAGGGCGAGGCGACGCCGGTCGCGACCGAGTCCTGAGCCCGCGGCCCGGCCTGTCGTACGCAGGTCCGCCCGGTGGGGGGCGTCGCCAACACGGCCCGCCCGCCGCCTCATCCCCCGTTGCGTGTCTGCTGCGGGGTCTCGCCAAAGGCCTGGCGGTAGGCCCGCGAAAACTCTCCCAGGTGGGTGAAGCCGAAGCGCATCGCAGTCTCGCCCACGGCGGGCGCCTCCTCGGGCTGCGACAAGGCCCGCCGCACCGCGAGCAAGCGCTGCATGCGCAGCCACTGCAGGGGCGACTGCCCGCATTCGTCGCGAAACAACGCCTGCAAGCGCCGCACCGAAACGCCACAGTGACTGGCCACCATCGCCACCGGGATCGCCTCGTCGAGGTGGTCGAGCATATAGGCCTGCGCGCGCCGGATCGCCTTCGGCGCGGCGGGCGGCGGTGCCGGCCATAACTGCGCCGCGAGGTTGTGCGGCTGGTGCAGCAGCAAGGTGGTCGCCACCAGCATTTCGGTCTGGGCGAGAAGGGCTGCGTGGGCGGCGTTGCGGCCATGGCGTAGCCCCGAACAGCGCGACACCCATTGCAGCATTGGCAGCAGGGCCTGCCAGCCGTTGGTGTGCAGCGGAATCACCGGGTCGAAGCAGATCGCGGGCGCTTCGTCCTGCGCCGTCAGGCTGCGCCAGGCGTCGTCGAGGGCCTGCCGCTCCAGGCGCAGCAGGACCTGCTCGTAATCGTGGCTGGCGGTGAAGTGGAAGCGCCGGCCGGGGCTGACGATGACCGCGCCGCGCGGCGACACGTCGATGCTGCGGCCGTCGAACTGGAACACCGCGTGCCCTTGGGTGGGCAAGACCAGCAGGTAATAGCCGGCGAGCGTGCCGGGGTCGACGCTGACGTCGGCCCCATTTCCGTAGCGCAGCCGCAGCAGCGACAGCTCGCCGCAGGGTAGCCACTCCAGCCGGTTGTGCCTGATCTTCCCGCGCACGACCTGCAACCGGGCCGGGTTGAGCACCTCGCAGATCCGGTGATGGGCCTCGTCGAGGTCGGCGGTATCCAGGATGC
Source organism: Pseudomonadota bacterium (assembly GCA_023459095.1). Lineage (GTDB taxonomy): Bacteria > Pseudomonadota > Gammaproteobacteria > Burkholderiales > Rhodocyclaceae > JAEWVQ01. The sequence continues at coordinate 9,404 of JAEWVQ010000143.1, forward strand.
AGTGCCGGTCGAAAGGCACGCTGGCGAATGGGGAAGCAATCATGGGGTCTCACTGGGTCACCGGGCTGCGCGCACCGATTTCCGGCAGAAGGCTTCGATCACGGGGCGCGCCCATCATAGCGCCCCGCATACCGCCGGCCAATTCAGCACATCCTGGCGTTTTTCCGCGGGCCCACGGCGCAAAGCCGATAGACCACGCTTGCCGTGCCGGCAAAGAATGGACGCCCTGCCCGCCCTCGGGGGCGGCCCGCGCCGGGGCTCCCGCGCTTGCGCCGCCTGTCACTGAAAACCTCGATAAAACACCACCGACATAAACGGAAAATGAATCTGCGATGGACGCATTGGTGAGGTCATTTGATTGGATTCAGCCGCTGGCCTTGTTGTTCTTCGTGGTGGCGCTCGCGGTTCCGGAGCGTCGCTGGCCGCGCCGTGTGGGGGCGCTCGATGCCGGCAAGCGCTGGCGGACCAATCTGGGGCTGTATGCCTTGGGTTTGGTGCTGCTGTGGCTGGTGATGGAGCCGGTGCGGCTTGCTGCGATCCGCCTCGTTTCCTTGGGCGCTTGGCACGGGCTCGCCGCGCTGCCGCTGCCGGATGTGGCCAAGGTGCTGCTGGGTGTGGCGGTCGCGGACCTCGTCCACTTCGGGCTGCACTGGCTGAGCCACCACATTCCGTTGCTGTGGCGGTTGCACCAGGTGCATCACGCCGACGCGCAGTTCGACGTGTCGACCAGCGTGCGTCACCACCCTCTGGAAGTGCTGGCCCTGGGCGCGCTGAGCATCATGCTCTGCGCGGCGCTGGGGGTGCCGCTGCTGTCGTTGTTGATCTACGCGCTGCTGCTGGTGCCGGTGAGCGTCTTTTGCCATGCCAACGTGGCCCTGCCGCCACGCGCCGATGCGGTGCTGCGCGGGTTTGTGGTGACACCGGACATGCACCGCGTGCACCACGCCGCGCGCATGGACGAAGGCAATGCCAATTTCGGCATGGTGTTTCCATGGTGGGACCGCGTATTCCGCACCTATCGGGCCCAGCCGCAGCACGGGCACGAGGCCATGGTCCTCGGCCTGATGGCGCCTGCGCGCAGCGGCCAGGGGCTGTGGGCCTCCCTGCTGCTGCCGTTTGCCCGGCCTTGAGTCAGGGGGCGCTTGCCCGCGCGGTGTCGCCGGGCCAGGTCTTGTTCGTTACATGCAAGTTCTTACACAAGGGCAAAGTTACATGCTGAATCGTGGAATAAAGGCTGGTGTAGTGGTGGTCGGACTGTTGGCGGCAGGTGGGGCGTCCGCGGGGGCGGCGGGCACGTTTTCCGCCGTCTTCTCGCCCACTGCGGTGCCGCTCAACGGCACCTCCACACTGACGTACACGTTGACGGCCTACGACGACAACCGGAGCCTCAGCTTCAATGTGCCGTTGCCCGCGGGGGTGGTGGTCGCAGATCCGAGCGACGCCTTCACCGACTGTGGCGCACCACCGGCGCCACCTGTGCTGGTGCCGACGATCACGGCCGTGCCAGGCTCCTCAACGGTACAGTTCGCGGATGGAAACACGACCACGGTGTACGACGGTCCCTTCATGGGGCCACGTTCATACGGCTGTGTCGTCTCGGTCAGGGTGGAAGGTAGGGCGGCGGGCAGTCACACGCTGCCCGCCGTGTCTTTGCTGGATGGCGGCTTCGTCACTGCCTTGACCGCGTCAGCAACGCTCGGCGTGCTGGCGGCTCCCGCTGCCAGCATCCCCACCCTCAGCGAGTGGGGCCTCATCCTGCTGGTGCTGGCATTGGCCGCCTCGGCGCTCAACGGCATGCGCCGCCAGCGCGGATGATCGGCACGCTTCATTGTTGCGTGCCTCGGTGCGTAGTCGGCACCCGGAACGCCAGCCGCAGGGTTGCGCGCGCTCGGCGGAGGCCGCCGGAGCCGCGTGAAACGCAAAAAGCCCCGCCGAAGCGGGGCTTTTCATGGCCTGCGAACCGCGTCGCGGTCCGTATCGGCAGGGCCGTGGGCTCAGGCAGCCTTCTTCGCGGCGCTGGCCTTGGCGGTGGTGCTGACGGCCTTGACGGTGGCGTTGGTCGCGGCGGCCACGTTGGCTTCGGCGATCTCGGCGACCTGCTTGGCAGCCTTGCTCATGCTGTCGTAGGCGCTGTTGGCGGCGGCGATCGCCGACTTGACCGCGGCGACGGCAACGTCGGAGCCGGCGGGGGCGGACTTGGCGGCCTTGTCGAGCGCAACGGCGACACCCTTGTTGACTTCGGCGACCTGCGATTCGAACACCTTGGACAGTTCGTCCTGGCTCTGCGAAGCGATCTCATAGACGCTGCGGGCGTAGGCCACGGCCTTCTCGATCAGCGGCTGGGTCAGCGAGACCTGGAGATTCACCAGCTCTTGCACGTCCTTCGCGGCGAGCAGGGCCTTGGTGTTGCTGACGCTGTCTTCCAGCACGGAACGGGCCGTGTTGAGGTTCAGCGCGGCCAGGCGTTCGGCATTGGCGAAGGCGCCGTTGGCGAGCGACAGCAGGGTTTCGATGTTCGCCTTGTTGGCGGCGGCGATTTGCTCGGGGGTTGCAAACATGGTGATCTCCTCGTCAAGGAAGGTGTGGCAGCGCGTGGATCGGTATCCGGGGCACTCTGTTGCATTGCAACATGGTTCGGATTATAGGAGTTAAAACCACGCTGTCAACATGTATTTTGTGCATTGCACAACAAAGATCGATTAATGCTTTCAATGATTTGCAGAGGGCGCCCGGGGCGGGAGGGGCTCGCCGGTGCTGCCGCGAAAGGCGGGGAGGCATGGCGGGCGAGGTGATGATCGGCCGCCGATGTTGCAGGGTGGTGACACCGCCGGCCTTGCGCCGGCGGTGAGAGATGGGGTCAGTCGTGGCTGAAGTCGGGCTTGCGCTTGTCGACGAAGGCCGCCATGCCTTCCTTCTGGTCGTTGAGCGCGAACGCGGAGTGGAACACGCGGCGCTCGAACAGCAGGCCTTCGTTGAGGCTGCTCTCAAAGGCGCGGTTGACCGACTCCTTGATCATCATCACCACCGGCAGCGAGAAGCCGGCGATGGTTTCGGCGGCGGCGAGGGCTTCGTCGAGCAGCTTGTCGGCGGGCACGACGCGCGACACCAGGCCGGCGCGCTCGGCCTCGACCGCGTCCATGAAGCGGGCGGTGAGGCACATGTCCATGGCCTTGGCCTTGCCCACCGCACGCGGCAGGCGTTGGGTGCCGCCGGCGCCGGGCAGGATGCCGAGCTTGATTTCGGGCTGGCCGAACTTGGCGGTGTCGGCGGCGATGATGATGTCGCACATCATCGCCAGCTCGCAGCCGCCGCCGAGGGCGAAGCCCGCGACCGCGGCGATCACCGGCTTGCGGCAGGTCTTCACGCGTTCCCAGTTACGCGTGATGTAGTCGCCCTTGTAGGCGTCCATGTAGGAAAAGCTCGCCATCGCGCCGATGTCGGCGCCGGCGGCGAAGGCCTTTTCCGAGCCGGTGATGAGGATCGCGCCGATCCCGTCGTCGGCCTCGAAACCGTTCAGGGCCTGGCCGATTTCGTCGACCAGGTTGTCGTTGAGGGCGTTGAGCGCCTTCGGCCGGTTCAGGGTGATCAGGCCGACGCGACCGCGGGTTTCGACGATGATGTGTTCAAAACTCATGCTGCCTCCTGGGGTGATGAACTTACTGCGGCGCGGCGCCGCCCTTGCCGTCGCTCTTGGGCTGAATCACCGCGCGTACGCGACCGTCGCCGGTCGCCGCGGGACTGCCGGGGGCGTTGGTGACGAGGTAGTTCTCGCTCACCGCGTCGTATTCGATGTAGTGGCCGCGGACCTCGTCGCCGCCGCTCTTGACGTGGGCGCGGTTGAACAGGCGCGCCTTTTCCGCGCGGCTGTCGTACTCGATGCGTTCGGCCTCGCCGGTGATGTATTCGTTGCTGCCCTCGCGCTTCTGACGGAAGGAGGCGAGGCGGTTGCCGGAGGCGGTGGCCACGCCGTGCTGGAAGCCGTCGGCGCCCTGGGTGACGACGAGCTTGTCGCCCTTGATCGCGAGCGTGCCCTGGGTGAGGACCACCGCGCCTTCGAAAATGTGGACCTTGTTGCGGTCGTCGACGGTGACGCGGTCGGCTTCGATATTGACCGGCTGGTCGCGGTCGGCGCGCTCGGCCTGGGCGTGCGGACTGAGCACGGCGAGGGTGACGAGTGCAACGAGCAGCACGGGCAGACGGCAGGTGGAGAGGAGTCGGGGCAAATGGGGCGTCATCGTGTATCCCAATTAGCGGCGGGGCATGTGGACCTTGGCGTTGCCGATCAGGTCGAGGCTGCCGAAGAGGTTGTCGGCCTGCATGCCGAGGGCGGTGGCGGTGGTCCGGCCCTGGGTGATCCGGACCGGCGCGTCGGTCGCGGCGCGGTGTTCCTCGGGCCAGACGGTGAGCCGTTCCGAGGTGAAGGTCATCGCCGCCGGGCCCTGGTCGCCATCGCGTTCGGCGCGCACGCCACCACGCAGGTCGACGCGTTCGCCGCCGGGCGAGACCACCGCCTCGGGGGCGCGCAGCGACATCATGCGGCCGTCCGAGAGCATGTTCAGGTTGGGCTGCTCGAGGTGAGTGGTATCGTCGCCCGGGTAGTGGGCGAGCTGCGTGGCGACGAGTTCGTAGCGTTTGCCGCCGTCCTTGCCGAAGCCGACGATGCGCGTGCCCTCGGCGACGAAGTCCGGCCCGCTGCGTGCCACGCTGGCGGCGGCCGGCTCGGTGACGCGGGTGATGCGTTCGAGCCAGAGCGAGGCCCCGGCGAGGAGGGCCAGCGCGATCACGGGGTAAAGGCGATAGGCGGCCTGCACGGGGTTCAGTCCAGGTAGCGCGCGAGCATGGCGTCGAGCACGCCGTGGGCGGCGAGCAGGAAGTCGCAGACTTCGCGCACCGCGCCCCGGCCGCCCGGGCGGGTGGCGACGAAGCCGACGTGGCGGCGGACGAAGTCGTGGCCGTCGGCGGGGGTCGCGGAAAAGCCGCAGGCGCGCAGGATGGGCAGATCGACCACATCGTCGCCCATGTAGCCGGCGGCTTCGCGCGGCAGACCGCGGCGCTGCAGCAGCGCGTCGAGGCAGGCGCGCTTGTCGTCCACGCCCATGTGCAGCTCGGCGATGCCGAGGTTGGCCGCGCGCAGCGCCAGCGCCTGCGAGCTGCGCCCGCTGATGATGGCGACCTCGATGCCGGCCTGCTGCAGCATCTTCAGGCCGTGGCCGTCGAGGCTGGAGAAAACCTTGATCTCCTCGCCCCGGGGGGTGAAGTGGAGGCTGCCGTCGGTCATCACGCCGTCGACGTCGAAGCCCATCAGGCGGACACGGGAAGCGGCTTCGCGGATCGGCATCAGATCACCTTGGCGAGCATCAGGTCGTGGGTATTGAGCGCGCCGGCGAGGTGGCCGTCGGCCTCGACCACGAGCAGCTGGCTGATGCGCAGCCGCTCCATGATCTCGGCAGCTTCGACGGCGAGGGCATCGGGGGCGATGGTGCGCGGTGTGCGCGTCATGACCTCGGCGAGACGGGCGCTGCGCACGTCGATGCCGCGCTCGAGCGCGCGGCGCAGGTCGCCGTCGGTGAAGATGCCGGCGGGGCGGCCATCGGCGCGGGCGACCACGGTCATGCCCATGCCGCCGCGGGTCATCGCCAGCAGCCCTTCGCTGAGTGCGGCGGTTTCGGCGACTGCGGGCACCGCGGCGGCCGGGCGCATGACGTCGCGCACGTGGGTGAGCAGGCGGCGGCCGAGCGCGCCGCCGGGATGGGAGCGGGCGAAATCCTCGGCGCCGAAACCGCGCGCCTGCAGCAGCGCGACCGCGAGCGCGTCGCCGAGGGCGAGCGCGGCGGTGGTGCTCGCGGTGGGGGCGAGGTTGAGCGGACAGGCTTCCTCTGCGACCGCGGCGTCGAGGTGCACGTCGGCCTCGCGCGCGAGCGGCGAGTCGGGGCGTCCGGTCATCGACACCAGGCGCGCGCCCTGGCGCTTGACCAGGGGCAGGATCATCAGTAGTTCCTCGCTCGAGCCCGAGTTCGACAGCGCGATCACCACGTCTTCCGGGGTGATCATGCCGAGGTCGCCATGCGCGGCTTCGGCGGCATGAACGAAGTAGGCCGGCGTGCCGGTGCTCGCCAGGGTCGCGGCGAGCTTGCGGGCGATGTGGCCGGACTTGCCGATGCCGGTGACGATGACCCGGCCGCGGCGCTGCAGGATCAGCTCGACCGCGCGTTCGAAGTCGGCGCCGATGCGCTCGGCGAGCGCTGCGACTGCGGCGGCCTCGATGCGCAGGACCTCGCGGGCGAGTTCGGACGCGCTGGGGCGCGGAGCGGGGGCCGTGGGGCTCGGGTTCATGACGGACGGCAGTGGCGGGCGATGGGTTCGGCGGAAAAGGTGGGAAAGCCGGCCGCTCGGGCGGCGTAGGCGGCGGACGGACGACAGCCGTGGCCGGCAGGCGGCTTGCAGCCGGCAATTGTATAACAGTCGGCCGCTCAAACCCCGAGGCAGACGACGAAGCTGCCGGCGTCGTCGGCGCTCACCATGCCGCTCACCGGGCTCAGGCCGCCGCCGTTGTCGGTGCCGGCGCGCATCGCGCCCGTGGCCGGGTTGCCGTCGTCAAGCTGGGCGTCGAGGGGGCCGACGTGGCGCGCGGCGATGCCGCTCGAGCAGATCACGTGATTGCCGCGCACGCCGAGCGGTGCCGTGGCGCCGCCGCCCTGCACGCCGATGCGTCCGCCCTCGGCGTTGCGTGGCAGATAGGCGGGGTCGGCGGGGGCGGTCGGCCCGCTGGCGAAGCCGGCGAGGCGGACGTGCTGCCAGAACAGGAAGGCTTCGCTTGCGGCGACATCGCGCCAGTCGCCGCCAATGACACCGTTGCCGTCGCCCGCGGTGGTGCAGCCGGCGGTGGCGGACGGACACAGATGCCCGGTGGCGGCGGGATCGTCGCCGGGTAGGGCGCGGAAACGTTCCTGGTAACTGTGGATGAGCAGCGGAATGCTGCGAAAGTCCTGTGCGAGGCTTTTCAGCCGGGCGCTGGCGATCAGCTCCTGTCCTTTCAGGATGCCGCCCATCAGCACGCCGACGATGACGAGGACGATGGCGATTTCGACCAGGGTGAAGCCGGTTTGCGCGGTTTTCATCGTAAGGCTCCGGTGTGGGGAGAGAGGACGGGGAGGAGGGCTGGGTCACAGCCGCCCGGCTTGGGCGAGGCGGGCGATGAGCAGCGGCTGGCCGATCCAGACCACGAGGTCGTCGAACTCGGCGGTGGTTTCGCCGAGTTGGTACTCGGGCTTGGTGCGCGAGTAGCTCGCGTTGAGGCCGTCGGCGCTGCGGTTGGGACCGGTGGAAAACACCAGGGCGACGACGCGTGAAGGCTCGGTGGTGATGCGGGCGCGGTGGTGATCGATGAGCTGCAGATTGCTGGCCGGAACGGTGGCGGCGTCGATCCGTTTCGGCGTGGGAGATTGCGCCGGAGCGAAGGCGCGGTCGACGCGGTAGCGCCAGTGCCCGGTCCAGGGTGCCGAGGCGCTGTGGCGGGGGGCGCCCCAGGCATCGGTCGGCGGCACGCCGAGGGTGCGCCACGGCACATAGCCGACGGTGCTGTCGTCGCAGGGCGGCGGCTGCTCCAGCCCGTAGTCGGCGGCCGTGGGGTCGGCGACGAGGGTGGGGCAGGGCAGGCGGCCGTGGAGGATGGCGAAGCCGGTCAGCGCCTGTTCGATGTCGCGCAGGCGCTCCAGGGTTTCGCGCCGGCCGCGCTCGTCGAGCAGGGGGGTGAGCGGCGCCAACATGCCGCCGGCGAGGACGGCGAGCACGATCAACACGATCGCCAGCTCGGCGAGGGTGAAGCCGTGCATGCATGGCGGCGCGCAGCGGCAAGGGGGGCGGTTCAGTCCAGGCATCTGATGATGTCCGCAGTGGCGGGGTGGGCGGGGTCGGCGACCGCGAAGCGGCGGTAGCCCGCGAACACGGGGACGCCGGCGTTGAGATTGGTGGCGTTGTCACCTTCAAGGAATTGCGCGGGATCGGCGCGCTCCGCGGCGCTTTGCCGGCGCTGGGCGCCGGCGCCGCTGCGGATGCGCTCGCCGCCGAACAGCAGCACCGCGCGGCAGGGCTGCGGCGCGATCGTGCCGGGTGAGGACACGGATTCCTCGAGGGCGGCGTGCAGGCAGGCGCTGCCGTCGACGCAGGCCGCGAAGCGCACCTGGCGGCGCCAGTGGTCGTGCAGGTTCTTGGGGTCGTTGGCGATGGCCAGTGCCGCGGCGGTGGGCAGAACGCCGGTGGCCAGGGCACCGACCACGCGGTCGGCGTGGGGCAGGAACAGGTCGGTGCTGTTGGCTGTGCCCAGCCATTTGCCGAAGGCGGCTTCGGCGCGGTCGAGGATGCCGTCGATGAGCGCGGCGAAGTCCGGGCGCCGGCGCAGCAGGTCGAAAATGTCGTCGACGGTGATCCAGGTCAGCAGGTCGTTGTTGGTTGCGCTGTCCGCCGTCCCCTGTTGAAAGCTGTGGGTGCCGTCGAGCGCACTCGGGTAGGGCGGGTCGAGGAAGGCGGCGAGGTCGGCCGCGGCATGGGCGCTGCCGGGGCAGCGTTGGCCGGCGAACGGGCGCGCCTGCCCGGCACGCGCGATGCCAGGCGCGAGGATCACGGCGACCGCACGCGCGGCGGGATCGCCGGCCACGGTGAGGGCGCGGCCGCCGTGGTCGATGAGCTCGAACTGGCCCGGGCTGTCCCAGTTCAGTTCGTCGGGCTTGGGGTTGTTCTTGATGCTGCCGGCAACCGCGTACCACAGGCAGTCGCCCCAGCCGTCGCGCAGGTCGGCAAGCCCCAGGGTGCGGTAGGGCAGGCGGCCGAGGACGCCGCGTGTCTTGCTCAGGCAGGCGCCGTCGGACGAGCCGTCGTTGTCGGTGTCCGGGCAGGGCAGGTAGCCGTAGCCTTCTCCGGGATGGGATTCGGCATAGCTCGCCGCGTAGCCGAGCAGGGCGGCGCGTGCCTGCGCCAGCGCGGCGACGCTGCGCGTCTGGGCGCGCAGGCGCGCGTCGGCGGCGAGGTCGCGTTGCGACAGCATGACGATGCTGGCGCCGAGGGCGAGGATGAGCACGACGACGAGGAGCAGGCCGCCGTGCTCGCCCGAGGCGGAGCGTCGTGTCCTCGCGCTCATCGGCTTGGTGTGCCGCCGGTGCGTCGAACGTGGATCGGCGGCTCGGCGGTGGCAGAGTCGTCGGACGTGATGAACGGGTGGGTGCGGCCGTCCGCGGTGCGCAGCCGCAGGCCAGAAGGCGAGGTTTCGAGCCGCAAGGGCGGCTGCAGCAGGGTGGGCTGGTGGTCGATCCAGATCGTGGTCGGGCCGTGGTCGCGGCGCACGATGCCGTGCACGCGGACGGATGGCGGTGGGGCAGGTGGTGCGTGTTCGGGCACGCTGCCAAGGTCGAGTGCGCGGCGTTCGGCAGGGCTCAGGAACAGGCGCTCGAAACCGTCGCCGCCGGTCGCGGCGGCGGGCAGCAGGGCGAGGGCGCAGGCGGCGAGGTGGCGCACGGCGATCATGGCGGCGGCAGGGCGTCGGCGGGCAGGGTGAGCCAGTCGATGTCGCACTCGGCGTGGAGGTGAGCGCGCGCCACCGGGGGGGCGCCGGTTGCATCCGCGTTGCGGCGCACGCGGCAGCCGCGCAGGATGGCGCGGGTGCCGGCCTGCGGCAGTTCGGCGAGCAGGGCGTTGAGCCGGCCTTCGTGGAGTACGGCGAGGCGCAGCGTATGCGGTACGACCTGAAGCTCGGTCGCTGGCGGCGGCGAGGTGCGGGGCAGAAGGTCGAACGCGAAGGGGCTATGGCGGGCGCGCAGGTCCGCGACCGCCGTCAGCCAGGCCGGGGCGTGACCGCGGTCGGCCGGCGGGTAGCGCATCGCCAGCGCGGCATGCAGGCGCTGGCGCTCTGCGGTCGCTTGGCGAGCGTCGTCGAGCTGGCGATGGGCGGCCTGATGCAGGGCGCGCAGATCGGCTTCGATGGCTGCAGCGTGGGTGCGCGCCAGGTGCGCGCTGCCCCAGAGGGCAAGGCCGGCCGTGGCCATCGCGGCTGCGGCGAACAGCGCTCGGCGCAAGGCGTGCAGGGTGTCGTTGGCGTTCACCGGATGCCGCTCCGGGGGCAGGGCAAGCGCATCACCGGCGGCGGTGAGCGCCGCCTGTCGGGTCGCCGTGCGTACGCGCTCACGGGGCCTCCGGCGTGGTGGCGACGAGGCGCAAGTGGCGTTGCGTGCGGCCGCCATCCGCGGCCGCGGTGCGGCGCTGACTGAGCACGCGCACGCCGGGATGGTCCTGCCATGGGGCGTCGGTGCGGTCGGCGGGTGCCGACGGGGGCATCGACGCGTGCAACTCGATGAGGGTGTGTGGGGTGGCGTCGGGCGAGGGCGTCGCGGCGGAATCCGCGTCCCGCCATGCAAGGGCTTCGAGTTCGAGCCACGGCGCGTCGTCAAGGATCTCGCTGACGAGCTTGAACACCGGCGCGGCCGGTCGGTGCGCGCGCTGGTGCTGGTCGAGCGCCGCGGTGAGCGCATGCAGGCGGGCGAGGGGGACGGCCGGGGAG